>JAGAHX010000018.1 GCA_017626845.1 Bacillota bacterium | reverse complement strand
TGAGGTGACCCCCAAAAAGTAGAGTCTATGGAACATGGTATAATTACCATAGACTGGAGGGGTCAGCATGTCAAAGAAGTATTCCATGGCAATTAGGGTTCAAGTAGCAAAAGAGGCAAGCCAACCTGAGTTACAGGGTCTTGAGCATGTCATTGCGGAAAAATACGGGATAAAACCGTGGACCGTCAGAAAATGGCGAGATATTTATCTGGACCAAGGTGAAGACGGTTTGCGCAAAGGACATGTAAATCCACCGAAAAAGAGCAAGCGGGAAATCGAACTCGAAAAAGAAAACGCTGCACTGAAAGAAGAAGTACAGATATTAAAAAAAGCAGCGGCCTTCCTGGCGGATCTAAGGCGCGAGTAAAATACCGGTTCATGTTTGAGAACAGACATGAGTTTGGTGTAGCCAGGATGGCCGAAGTGCTTGGAGCGTCTGAGAGCGGCTACTACAAATGGCTAAGCAGAATGCAGTCTCCACTTACCCGCAAAGAACAAGAAGACATCGGACTTGCCTACGAGATTTTTGAAATATTCAAGAAGTCACGAGGTTCATATGGTTCGAGAAAAGTCACAAAAGTACTCAATAGAGGACGGGAAAAAGCCGTCAACCATAAGCGTGTGGAACGGCTGATGGGCGAGTATGGGTTGTATTCCAGGACGAAGAAGCGATACGAGTGCACCACGGATTCCGCTCACAATGAAGCCATCGCAGACAATCTTTTGAACCGGGACTTTACTGCAGATGCGCCAAACACGAAGATGGTAAGTGATACAACGGTCGTTGCTACGAAAGAAGGCAATCTCTATGTGGCAGGGATCCTTGATTTGTATGGACGTATGCCGGTAGGCCTGTCTATGGGTCAAAAGAACGACAGTGACTTGGTATGCAGAGCCTTCCATGACATGGTGGCCAGAGGTCTGGGTGCACGCGGTTGCATACTCCATTCGGACCGCGGATCTACCTATTGCGCCAAAGATTACCGCACACTGATAGATTCCCGGGACTTCCTTTGCAGCATGAGCCGCAAAGGAAACTGCTGGGATAATGCCCCGATGGAAAGTTTCTGGGGGAAAATGAAGTCAGAATGGCTGAAACCCAAGTATGATACGATGGCAGAAGCTAAGCGAGATATCTATGAATACGTGTGGCATTTCTATCCTATGGAGAGACCGCACGCATCCGATAATTATCTAACGCCTGCAGAATACAGCAGGCAGTAAAACTTATTGTTGCACTCTACTTTTTGGGGTACACTTCAGTCCAACAGTGTTTTTTCAAAAGTGTCAAAGCAAATCCTTTGACACTTTTGTTCTCCTGCAAATGGTCAAAGGAAATTGGCGGTTTTCCCCCTATTTTTAGCCGATTTCCTTTGACCATTTAAGAGATTGATGCTTTGGTCACAGAAAAGTCTATGACCAAATGCAAGATAAGCATTTTGTCAAAGAGTGGCTGCTTAAAGCAACAAAGCAAAACCCCGCCGAACCGATCGTCCTGCTCAGGAGCAGCATATCAGGTCCGGCGGGGGCTGCGTTTTATAAAGTCGTTTGTTTTTTAGATCCTGTGCGCTCTGCATGCGGTCACAGGCTTACTGTTTCTTTTCCACATCGATCGTAACGGTTCCGTTGGTCGTACCGATGGCCGTCAGCTGATAGATGTAGTCGCCCTGCGGCAGCTCGATCTCTTCCTTATCGTCCGGACCGACGGTGACTGTCGCATAGATGTCGCCCAGCATAACGTCTTCGGAATCGTCCTCGTTCTTAAAGACGATCGCTTCCGTAATGTCGATCTGCAGCTGACCCTTGTCCAGCGCGGATTCGATGGTGGCGATCCGGTTCTTTCCGATGGAAACGTATAAAGACTCCGATGTGGCGCCGTCATCCGCGTTCTTCACCTCGATCTCCGTGTCCTCGCCGAGGCTGGTGGTCGTAAACGTGGACGTGCCGCATGCGGCCAGCAGCATGGCCAGAAGTAACACTATACTAAGTACAATACTGAATTTTTTCATGACTCCCCCCTGTTTCTGAATACAGATCTCTTTATTCTACGACTTTTTCGAACTTATCCGCGGGCTGCTTGCACAGCGGGCAGGTGAAGCCTTCCGGCAGTTCTTCCCCTTCATAAACGTATCCGCAGATCTTGCAGACCCACTTGGTCTTGGGCGCTTCGGGGCTGCGGGGCGTATCGCCGCAGCCGCAGTCCGCTTCGCTGTAGCTTGCCGCCAGTTCCTCTGCCAGCGCCATCAGCTGTGCGGTGCTCTGTTCGTTGAGCGCGGACAGGATCGTGACGTTGTTTTCGGTAAAGGAGATGTTCTTTAAGCCTTCCAGCTTGCTCTTCATCACCTTCATGGCCGTGGGCGCCCAGGAACCGTTTTCGATAAAGCCGATGGTGCGCTTCTGATAGCCTCTCTCCACCAGCATGTCGATGAACTCGCGCATGTAGGGGAAGATCTCCGCGTTATACGTCGTGGTGGCCAGCACCAGCTTGTCGTAGCGGAACGCATCCTCTACGCATTCGTACATGTCGTCTCTGGCCAGATCCGCGATGGCCACCTTGGGCACGCCGCGCTTCTCCAGCTCTTCCTCCAGCATCTCGGCCGCCTTTTTGGTGTGACCGTAAACAGAAGTATACATGATGGCAACGCCCTTGTTCTCCGGTTCATAGGCGGACCAGGTGTTGTACAGGTCGAGATAGAAGCCCAGATCCTCGTTCAGAACGGGGCCGTGCAGCGGCGCGATCACCTGGATGTCCAGAGCAGCAGCCTTCTTCAGGACCGCCTGTACCTGTGCACCGTACTTGCCGACGATGCCGAAGTAGTAGCGGCGGGCTTCGCAGGCCCAGCCTTCGGGATCTTCGACGTCGTTGGCGCCGAACTTGCCGAAGCCGTCCGCGGAGAACAGCACCTTATCGCAGGCGTCGTAGGTCATCATGACCTCCGGCCAGTGCACCATGGGTGCGAAGACGAAGGTGAGTTCGTGCTTGCCCAGGGAAAGCGTATCGCCGTTCTTGACTTCCAGCTTATTGGCGATCTCCAGACCCGGGAAGAACTGGGAGATCATCTTGAAGGTCTTATTGTTGCCGACGACTGTCGTCTCGGGATATTTCTTCAGGAATGCTTCGATGGAAGCGGAGTGGTCCGGCTCCATATGCTGAACGATCAGATAATCCGGTGCCTTAGCTGCCTTAGCTTCCACATTGCCCAGCCATTCTTCCGTCTTGCTCTGGTCGATGGTGTCCATCACGGCGACCTTCTCGTCGTTGATGACGTAGGAGTTATAGGCCATGCCCAGGGGCACGTCGAAGTGACCCTCGAACAGATCGATGTCGTGGTCGTTCGCGCCGATGTACAGGATGTCTTTGGAAACTGCTGTATTATTCATAAATCTACCTCTCTTTTCCGGGTGAAACGATACAATCTCTAACTTATTTATCATATCACGAAGACTGCTTTTTTCCCACAGAAAAAGAGCAGCCAAAAGGAGCTGCTCTTAAGAATTCCTGTTCCTTTACGGCCGCAGTACCCGCGCTTCCGTCACGATGCAGGACACTGGCACGTCCCAGGGCTCCGCCGGGACCGCTTCGCAGCCTTGGCATTCATAAGCCACCAGCATGACGTCCGCCTTGGTGCACTTCGGCAGGTAGCGGTCGTAGTAGCCGCCGCCCATGCCTAAGCGCATGCCGCTTTCGTCGAAGGAACTGCAGGGGCTCACCACCAGGTCGATGTCTGCCGGGTCAACCACTCTGCCCCGCTCCTGGACCGGCTCGGGAATGCCGAAGGCGCCTTTTTTCCAGGCGTCGCTGTCCATATCCGCACTGCCGGGTTCGATGGCCAGCATCTGCCTGTCTTCGATGCACAAGGGGTAGAGGAACGTCTTACGCTCCGCCTCGGGCAGAGCCGCGTTTGCCTCTTCCAGCGCCTTCAGCTGCACTTCGCCCTTTACGAACTTATAGATAAAGACCGTCTTCGCCTTCGCATATTCCGGCGTCTGCAGGATATTGGCGCAGATCGCCCGGGACTTCTCCGCCCGTTCTTCGGGAGAAAGCGCTTCTCTCGCTGCAATCTTCTCTTTTCTCAGCGCCTTGCGCGCCGCTGCTTTATCGGGAGTCTCCATGGGTCACTCCCTGTTCTGAAGACCGCGCAGCAGCGGGAAAATAACGCCGCCGGCCGCATTACCCAAGGTGATGACGAGCAGACGGACCACCGCCGCGCCGCTCCAGGCGCCGCCCATCCAGAAGTAGAACATGTCCGCCACGCAGTGCTCGGTGCCGCAGAGGATAAAGACCATGACGCCGAAGACGAGCGCCAGATACTTGCCGAATTCGTGGGGGATGTTTTTATATCCTTCCACGCCGATGTAGATAAAGATGTTGCACAGCACGCCCAGGAAAAACAGGCTCACAAAGCTGTCGCCCAGTTTGGTCTGGCACAGCCCCAGCGCCTTCTCGGAGACCGCAGGCGCCACCCGGGTGAGCCAGGCACAGCCCGCTACGAGGCCGGTGCCGACCAGATTGCCCAGCCAGATGACGGGCAGCCCCAGGGCATATTTCTTATCGTTCTGAAATACGTAGCACACCTTGCCTGTAAACAGATTGAGGCCCATGGTGCACACGGTGAACAGGCCGATCGTAAACAGGAAGGAACCGATCACCTTGCTGTCCACGGACAGGAACACCAGCCCGCCGAGGCCGATGGCCGCGCCGGCCAGGATCGCACCGATAAACGTCTTGAAATAGCTCATTTACAGCATCCTCTCTGCCGCTTCGATCACGTGCTTGCACAGGACGGCAGTGGTGACCGATCCAACGCCGCCGGGGACCGGGGTGATGGCGGAAACGATAGGCTCCACCTCTTCGAACTTTACGTCGCCGCACAGTTTGCCTTTCGCTTCGTTCCAGCCGATGCCTACATCGATGACGGTCTGACCGTCACTCACATAATCCGCGCCGACGCTCTCCATCTGCCCGGACGCTGCGATCACGATATCCGCCTCCTCCGTGATGGAGGGCACATCCACGGTGCGGGTGTGGCAGATCGTGACCGTCGCATTGGCGTGCATCAGCATCATGGCGACGGGTCTGCCGATCACGAGGCTGCGGCCGATGACGGCAGCTTTCTTGCCCTTCGGATCGATGCCGTAGAACTTCAGGATCTCCATGGCGGCCTGCGCCGTGCAGGGCGGGAAGCCCACTTTTGCATTGGCAAACACGCCTGCCAGAGAGCCGTCGGTGCAGCCGTCCACGTCCTTTTCGGGCGCCAGCATCTGCCGGGCCTTTTCGCCGTCCAGGTGTTTGGGCAGCGGCCGGAACATCAGGATGCCGTGCACGGTCTTGTCGTTATTCAGTTCTTCCAGGGTCTTAAAAAATGTCTCGCTGTCCACGTCCGCCGGCAGCACCACGTTCTTCACCGTGACGCCGGTCTGCTCAGCACGTTTCATGGCGCCGCGCTCGTAGCTCAGGTCGTCGTCTCTTTCGCCCACGCGGAAAATGGCCAGTGTGGGGGTCACGCCCTGCGCCTGCAGCGCTTCGCTTCTCGTCTTTAACTCTTCGCTGATGGCCTTTGCCACCGGCATGCCTTTCAATACTTCTGCCATGCTGTCCTCCTATGCGCGAAGTCTCGCAAAGACTTCGTCCGCCACTTCCTGCGCCTTCAGACCATACTCTTCCAGCATGTCCTGGGCTTCCTGCGCCATCTTCTGCGCTTCCTCGTCCTCCTTCAGCGTGCGGGTGTTGACGAACACGTTGAGAGCAGCGCATTCCAGGCCGGCTTTCGCCGCCAGCGCACCGCAGCCCACGTCGGAGATCATCAGTTTGCTGCACTTCTCCAGAATGCGGGCGATGAGGTCGATGGACAGGCTGCAGTAGCGCATCATCTCCAAGGGCGCCTTCGTGGCTCCGATGGTGACCGCCCGCATCGTCTCCGCATAATTCGGATCGTCCTTGGGCATGGAGTAGGCTTTAGACAAGGGCTCGAATGCCGCCGCATCCTTGTCGATGAGCTCCAGCAGTCTCTTGCGGTACAGCTCGGCATCCGTCAGCATCTGCTCGTATTCGGGCTCGAACGCCGCAAATTTTTTCTTGCCGCGGGTGAGGTTGACCGCCATAGCACCTAAGCAGACGCCCAGTGCGCCGATATAGGCGGCGGCTCCGCCCCCGCCGGGCACCGGAGCCTTGGAGAACAATTCTTTGCTGAAGTCTTCGCAGGTGAATTTATATAGAGAATCCATGTTATTTCTCCTATCGCATTAAATAAACGGTGCCTGTGATTTACTGAGTACATTCTGAAGGAATCGTCGGTGTTTCCGGTTTCTGAGCGTAATCCGTTTCGGACGCGCTCCGCGCGGCGAGCCGTTGCTTGAGGGCGGTTTCGCATAGACGAAACCGTCCGAGGTCGGCTCGCGGAGCCGAAACGGCACGCGAAAGAAACCGATGAAACACCAGATTCCTGAAGCTGCACGAAGCAAATCACAGGCACCGGTCAATTGTTAAAATCTTTAGAACAGTCCGGAAATAACGCCGTTCTCGTCCACGTCGATCTTTTCAGCGGCGGGGACCTTCGGCAGGCCGGGCATGGTCATGATCTCGCCGGTGAGCGCTACGATGAAGCCTGCGCCTGCGGAGACCTTCAGGTTGCGGACCGTAACGGTGAATCCCTTCGGTGCGCCGAGCTTGGTCGGGTCATCGGAGAAGGAATATTGCGTCTTGGCCATGCAGATCGGATAGCCCGCGAAGCCCAGTTCGGTGAGCTGCTTCGCCTGCTTCTTAGCGCCTTCGGTGAGGATGACGCCATCCGCGTGGTAGATGCGCTTGCAGATGGCTTCCAGCTTCTCTTCGATGGTGCCGTCCAGCTCGTAGGAGTAGCTGAAGTCGTTGGGCAGCTCGCACAGTCTTACGACTTCTTCCGCGAGAGCCTTGCCGCCTTCGCCGCCCTTCGCCCAGACTTCGGACAGTGCCACGTTGACGCCCAGTTCCTTGCACTTAGCCTCGACCATATCGAGCTCCGCCTTCGTGTCGGTCGGGAACGCATTGATCGCTACGACGCAGGGCAGCTTGTAGACCTTCGTGATGTTCTCCACGTGCTGCAGCAGGTTGGGCAGACCCTTCTCCAGGGCTTCCAGATTTTCGTTGTTAAGCTCGGCCTTGGGCACGCCGCCGTGATACTTCAGCGCGCGTACGGTGGCGACGATGACGACTGCGGAGGGCTTGAGGCCAGCCATGCGGCACTTGATGTCCAGGAACTTCTCAGCGCCCAGATCCGCAGCGAATCCGGCTTCCGTTACGACGTAATCGCCCAGCTTGAGGGCCATTCTCGTGGCGGTGATGGAGTTGCAGCCGTGTGCGATGTTGGCGAACGGCCCGCCGTGGATGAAGGCCGGAGTGCCTTCCAGGGTCTGGACCAGATTGGGCTTAAGGGCATCCTTCAGCAGAGCCGCCATAGCGCCTTCCGCCTTCAGGTCGTGGGCCGTGACCGGCTCATTCTTATAGGTGTAGCCGACGATGATGCGGCCCAGTCTCGCCTTCAGATCCGTAATGTCGGAAGCCAGGCACAGAACAGCCATGACTTCGGAGGCTACGGTGATGTCGAAACCGTCTTCTCTGGGGGTGCCGTTGGCTCTGCCGCCCAGACCGCCGACGATGTTTCTCAGCTGTCTGTCGTTCATGTCGACCGCTCTCTTCCAGGTGACCCGTCTGGGATCGATGCCCAGCACGTTGCCCTGCTGGATGTGGTTGTCGAGCATGGCCGCCAGCAGGTTGTTGGCTGCGCCGATGGCGTGGAAGTCGCCGGTGAAGTGCAGGTTGATGTCTTCCATGGGAACGACCTGGGCATAGCCGCCGCCGGCAGCGCCGCCCTTGACGCCGAACACGGGTCCCAGGGAGGGTTCTCTGAGCGCCACGATGGCGTTCTTGCCGATCTTTCTCAGACCGTCGGTGAGGCCTACGGACGTGGTGGTCTTGCCTTCGCCGGCCGGTGTCGGCGTAATGGCCGTTACGAGGATGAGCTTGCCGTCGGGCTGGTCTGCCTTATCTCTCAGCAGCTGGTAGTCTACCTTTGCCTTGTAGTTGCCGTACTGCTCGAGATACTTCTCGTCTACGCCTGCCACCTTTGCGATCTCGGTGATCTTTTTCTTTTCGCACTCCTGTGCGATCTGGATATCGGTCTTATATTCCATGCTGCATCTCCTTTACTGAACTGCAAACGGGTTGACGAATAAACTATTTTAATTATAAGTCCTTTGCGGCGCTTTGCCACCTCTTAAATGCATTTTCCCATTTTTTAGTTTTTATGTGACCCATCAAACTTTTTGATGGATCTCCAAAATTCAATCGCGAAACGGAAAGGCCTGTCGGGATCTGTTGTGTCTTTATCTTAATCAGCAGATGCCCGCAGGCCTATCTTCGATTTTAACGCTTTCTTTACGAAAATCAGCGTCTGTTCAGCTCCATTACGATATTGGAATAGACGTAATGGAAGCCTTTTCTTTCAAAATATGTTTTTAAATCTTCGCGATCCGGCGGAAAATTCACGGTCAGCGCGGGCAGGCCGGCCTCCTTCGTCTTCGCGATGGCGAAGGCCAGGCACTTGTCCGGGTCATCGGACCAGAATGCCAGGTACCAGCCTCTTTCCTGCAGCATGCGGGCGCCCAGCACCAGCAGCGTCTTTCCGTCGGACCAGACCATGCCGCGCCCGATGAGCCAGCGGTAGATGGGCTCGGTGTAGTGCAGGTAGGTACGGTTGAAGACGATGTGGTTTCCCACCCCTTCCCGTGCATCCAGGGCTTTCGCAACGGTCTCCAGATCCGTGACCCGTTCAAACCCCGCCGAGCAAGCCGCCTCTACCCCTTCCAGCGGCAGGCTGTACTCGTCGTAGGCGCCGGTGTATTCGAAGCCGTACACCTCAGACAGGGCCTTGCTGGCCACATTCTTGCAGCCGGTGAACATCGCCACGTGGGGCGCATCCGTTTCGGTCCACAGCTCCTGATATCTTTCATAGATCTGCCGCCCCGCGCCGGTCCGCTGGTATTCCGGCAGGATGCGCAGGCATTCCAGCCAGCCGGATCCGTCGGGCATGACGGAATACTGGCCCATGCCTATGGTTTTGTTCGGGTCACCCGCGGGAAGCTCCGGGATCTCCGCCACGATCATCTCGCCCTGCTGGCCCTTCTGTTCGATAAACAGGGGCGCGCATTCCGTGCTGTACCACTTGGAATGGGGCATGGCTGCCATTTCGATCTCCCGCAGCCGGGGTACGTCCGCCATTGTTGCTGCGCGTGTACTGTACGTCATATCCGATTCCTCTCCCTTCTACAAATGCGTCTCGTAGAACGCCTGCCGTACGTCGGCCGGCACCAGTTTGCCGCCGGTCGCCCAGACGATATGGGAGGCGTTTTGTAATGCCTCTGAGAGGCCGTATTTTTCGATATACGGGGCGAAAGCTGCGTTCTTGGCAAATTGTACGGGTCCCTCGAAACCCGCGCAGGAACTGGGCTCTATGAACAGTCCCTCCGAATCTCTCAGATCCCTCATGTAGTCGTAGATCTTGTAGTCTTCCAGGGTCACCTCGCCGGTCAGAAGAGGTTCCATGATCTTCCCGACCAGACTGGAGGCCCGGCCCACCGCCAGCCCATCCGCATGGGTCTTGCCGGAAAGCCCGATATCCTGCACGCAGATCTGGTTGTGCAGCCCCGTTGCCATGCCCAGTACCATGCAGCAGGCCTGGACAGGCTCCGCGAACAGCACGTGCACGTTGTCGCCGTAGATCTGCTTTAACCCGAAGGCTACACCGCCAGGGGCGCCGCCCACGCCGCAGGGGATCGTTACGAACAGGGGGTGCGCCGCATCCACGGTGACCCCTGCATCCGCCAGTTGCTTCTGCAGCCGTTCCGCCGCCACGGCATAACCCATAAACAGTTCCTTGGAATTCTCGTCATCCACAAAGTAGCTGGAAGGATCCGCATCGGAGATCGCACGGCCCTGGGTGATGGCTTTGCCGTAGTCGCCGTCGTATTCGATGACGGTCACCCCGTGGGCACGCAGGTAATCCTTCTTCCACTGCTTGGCATCTGCGGACATGTGCACGATGGCCTGATAGCCCAGATGCGCGCTCATCATGCCGATGGAGACGCCCAGGTTGCCGGTGGAGGCCACCTGAACCTTGTGCTGCTTAAAGAAGGCGATCGCTTCCGGCTGCAGGAGCTTCATCGGGTCATCCTCCCGCGAGGAGAAGATGCCCGCCTCCAGCGCCAGATCCTCCGTGTGCTTTAAAACGTCGTGGAAGCCGCCTCTCGCCTTGACGGAACCGGCCACCGCCAGATCGGAATCCCGCTTTAAGAACAGCCTTGCAGAACCCAGATCTGCGCCGTACTTCTCCTTCAGCAGCGCCTTCATGGCGGGGATCTCCGTCAGCGGCGATTCGATGATGCCGCCCTGCTCCGCCGTCTCCGGGAAGATCTTTGCCAGCAGAGGTGCAAAGCGCTGCAGTCTGGCGGATGCTTCCGCGATATCTGCGGGGCCGAAGACCAGCTTGTCCTTCGCCTCGGCAAAGGGGATCTTCTTCGGGTTCAGCCAGCAGACTTCCTTCGCCGCAGCCAGATCCTGCAGAAGAGGAGATTTTTCGATCATTTCTTTGTAATTCATATCGTTACCCCTGTTTACATTTCATGAAATCTATCTTTTCTTCATTGTATCATAAAAACCGCCCCATAAATGGAGCGGTTTGATGTCCTAATGGGGACGATTCACTTGTCGAACAGATGGCAGGCCACGATGCGTCCGGGCGCCACTTCGTGCAGCTTGGGCACTTCCTTCGCACAGCGCTCCGTCGCATACGGGCAGCGGGTGCGGAAATGGCAGCCGCTGGGCGGATTGACGGGGCTGGGGATCTCGCCCGTAAGCATGTCCTTCTGATCCTTTCTGTACTTCGGATCGGGGATGGGCACGGCTTCCAGCAGGAACTTCGTGTAAGGATGCAGCGGATTCGCGTAGATGTCGCGGGTCACGCCCAGTTCGCACACCTTGCCCAGGAACATGACGCACACCCGGTCGGACAGATAGCGCACCACCGACAGGTCGTGGGAGATGAACACGTAGGTGAGGTGCAGATCCTGCTGCAGGTCGCCCAGCAGATTGAGGATCTGGGACTGGATGGATACGTCCAGCGCGGAGACCGGCTCGTCGCAGATGATGAGTTTCGGGTTGAGCGCCAGGGCTCTGGCGATGCTCACGCGCTGCCGCTGACCGCCGGAGAACTGGTGCGGATACCGGTACATGAACTCCGGACGGATGCCGCACTTGCGCATCAGGTCTTCCACCCGGTCCGTATCTTCCTTCGCCGTTTTGTTTACCTTATGGGTGATGAGGGGCTCTGCGATGAGGTCGCGCACCCGCAGACGGGGATTCAGGGAAGCGTAGGGATCCTGGAATACCATCTGCATCTGCTTGCGCTGGGAGCGCAGCTCCTCGATGCTCATCTTGCCGAGGTCCTTGCCTTCGAAGAAGACCTGGCCTCTGGTCGGGTCGAGCAGGCGGATGATGAGCCGGCCCAGGGTCGACTTTCCGCAGCCGGATTCGCCTACGACGCCTAAGGTCTCGCCTTCGAAGATCTGAAGGTTGACGTCCGTAACGGCATGCACCGTCGCCCGGTTTTTGCCGAAGGATCCGGATTTCGTGGGGAATTCCTTGGTCAGATCTTTGGTTTCTACCAATACCTTATTTTCCACTCTCCATCACCTCCTTGTTCGCCAGGAAGCAGCGGACTTTGTGTCCGTCTCCGATATCGTAGAGATCCGGCTCGTATTCCGTGCAGATCTTCATGGCTTTGTCACAGCGGGTGCAGAAGCGGCAGCCCTTGGGCAGGCTCAGCAGGTTCGGCACGAGGCCGCGGATCGTAAACAGATGGTCCTTCACCTCGGTGGTCTTAGGAATGGAATTCAGAAGACCATAGGTGTAGGGATGGGTCGGGTGCTCAAAGATCTCGAACACGCTGGCTTCTTCCATGATCTTACCTGCGTACATAACGTAGACGTAGTCGCAGGATTCCGCCACAACGCCCAGGTTGTGGGTGATCATGATGACAGCCGTTCCCTTCTCCTTCTGCATCTCCTTGATGAGGTACAGGATCTGGGCCTCGATGGTGACGTCCAGAGCCGTGGTAGGCTCATCGCAGATCATCAGCGCGGGATTGCAGACCATAGCCATGCCGATCATGACACGCTGGCGCAGACCGCCGGAGAGCTGGTGCGGATAGGAATAGAAGCGCTTTTCCGGTTCGGGGATACCGATCCGCTTAAAGATGTCGATAGCGATCTTCTTCGCTTCTTCCTTGCTGACGTTCTGGTGCTGCCGCACGGCCTCCATCACCTGTTTGCCGATGGTGTACACCGGATTGAGGGAGGTCATGGGTTCCTGGAAGATCATGGAGATCTCGTTGCCGCGGATGTCGCACATCTGGCGCGGCGTCTTCTTCAGCAGGTTTTCGCCCTTCAGCAGGATCTCGCCGTCCACGACGCGTCCGGGGTGCTGCAGCAGCTGCATCACGGACATGGCGGTCATGGATTTGCCGCAACCGGATTCTCCGACCAGGCCCACGGCTTCTCCCGCA
This sequence comes from Bacillota bacterium, assembly GCA_017626845.1. Taxonomy (GTDB): domain Bacteria; phylum Bacillota; class Clostridia; order Peptostreptococcales; family Anaerovoracaceae; genus RUG11894. The sequence goes on along the minus strand of JAGAHX010000018.1, from coordinate 34,037 downwards.
CGGACTGTGATATCGACGCCGTCCACGGCGGGTACGACGCCCTTAGAGGTAAAGAACTGGGTCTTCAGTCCTCTGATCTTTAAAATCGTATCGTCCATATTGCGGCCTCCTTACTGTTCCTGCAGACGCGGGTCGAGCTTGTCGCGGACCGCATCGCCGAGGAAGTTGAATGCAACGACCAGGATGAGGATCGCAATACCGGGAGCCAGCGTAATGGTCGGATTTCTGTCCAGATAGGACTTGGTCTGATAGACCATGAGACCCCAGCTGGTCATGGGCGGCTGTGCGCCGATGCCCAGGAAGGACAGGCTGGATTCGGTGAGGATGTTGCCCGGGATGTTGTTGGTGAGCATAACGATCAGGGTGGGCAGACAGTTGGGCAGGATGTGCCGCAGCATGATCTTCCAACGCTTAACGCCGATGGACGTCGCCGCTTCCACGTATTCCTTCTCTCTTAAGGAAAGCACTTCGGAGCGGACGACTCTGGCGGTGCCGGCCCAGTTGACGAAGCTCAGGGCCAGGAAGATCGTCAGGAAGCCCGGTCCGATGGTGTAGGAAACGACCATCGCCAGAAGCAGGGACGGGAACGCCATGCAGATATCAGCGATACGCATGATGATCATGTCGACTTTGCCGCCGACGAAGCCCGCCGTGATGCCCAGGATGGTTCCGAGGGTCATGGAGACCAGCGTCGGGAAGAGGCCGATCATCAGGGAGATGCGTCCGCCGTAGATCATGCGGGACAATACGTCGCGGCCCAGCTTATCGCAGCCCAGCAGATGCTCTGTCGAGGGCTTTGCGAGACCCTGGGATAGATCCTGCGCCAGGGGATCGTAGGGTGCGAACAGCGGCGCGCCGACGCAGACCACGATGTACAGGATGATGACGATCAGGGAGATGAGGGCCACCTTATTGTGCTTGAAGATGCTCCAGAACTGCTCCCACAGGGTCTGGTTGGGAGCGATCTCCGCCTCCGCGGATTCCTCCACGTGAATGGGTTCAAGACCGTCTGCGGGGATCCAGGCAGTGCCTTCCGCCGGAGCCGGATTCGTCGTGACCGCAGCAGCGGCCAGTTTCTTTTTACCGAACATAGGCACCTCCTACTGCGTACGGATCTTCGGATCCAGGAAGGAATACAGGATATCTGCCACCAGGTTGCCCACGATGATGATCATCGTGGAGAAGATGACGGAGCTTTGCAGCAGCGGCATGTCTCTTTGGGAGATGGCGCTTACCATCAGCTGGCCGATACCGCCGATGCCGAATACGGATTCGGTGATGACGGCGCCGGACAGAAGGCTGGCAAACTGCATGGCCATCATGGTGACCACCGGGATCATGGAGTTCTTTAAGCCGTGGCGGATAACGACTGCGCTCTCCACAAGGCCCTTGGACCGTGCGGTGCGAATGTAGTCGTTCTTCATGACGCCCAGCAGGCTGGAACGGGTCAGACGGGCGATGGAGCCGGAAGAAGCCCAGCCCAGAACGATGGCCGGCATGATCATGTGACGTATGGTGGAATAGCCCGAGATCGGCAGCAATTTCAGTTTAAATCCCAGGAAATACTGCAGCAGCATCGCCGCCCAGAAGACCGGCAGAGAGATGCCGATCAGGGAGAATCCCATGAGGATGCGGTCCAGCAGGGAGTCCTTTTTAATGGCGGAGATAATGCCTGTCGGTATACCTATGATCCAGGCCACCAGCGCAGAAGAGATCGCCAGTTTGACGGTATTGGGGAAAGCCGTCAGAATCAATTGGGTAACGGGCCGTTTTAACTTGTATGATTGCCCCAGGTCTCCGTGAAGCATATTCCACAGGTATCGCCCGAATCGTATCATCAGCGGGTCATTCAGGCCCATTTGCTCGGTCACTCTGTCGATTACTTGCTGATTTACCTTTTCTTTCATCATGACCTGGATCGGGTTGCCCGGAAGCACCTGCAGGAGCAGGAAGACGATCAGGATGATGGCGATAATAATGGGAATCGTCACGAGAACACGGTTAACGATGTATTTAACCATCTCTCCAATTCCTTTTTAACCACAATGGGGAGTGCCCCCGAAGAGGCGGCACTCCCCAAAATTTTAAGAGTCGTTTGTTTCAGTTTCCGTTACGGAACCGCAATTAGTTTTCCAGATAGGTCTCGTAGTAACCGCAGTCACCGTAGCCGGCCCACATGGGAACGAAGCCCTTTACACGATCCTGCAGGACTCTGACCTTCTGCTTGTGCCACAGAACGATCATGGCTGCGTCGTCGCGGGTGATCAGCTTATCCAGGGCAGCGTATTCGGCTTCTCTGGCCTCGGGGTCGGTCATGTATCTGGCCGCTTCGAGTCTTGCGATCGCATCGGTGTTGTAGTAGTTCCAGGATCTTCTCACGTTGGAGGAAGAACCATACATCTGATACAGGAAGTTATCGGGGTCGTTGAAGTCGGCCGTCCAGGACGTTCTGTACATCGGGGAACCGCCGGTCGCTCTCAGATCGTACCAGGAAGCGGAATCCATCTGCTTGATGGTGCAGCGGACGCCGATGGCTTCGAAGTAGGACTGGATCGCTTCGTTGACTTCGATATCGCTCTGGCTGGAGTCGGTGGTCTGGACGATCTCAAGATCGAAACCATCTTCGTAACCGGCTTCCTTCAGCAGCTCTCTGGCCTGGTCGGGATCATAGGGGATCGCACCGATCTCAGGGTCATAGCCCGGGACGCCGGGAGCGAGGAAGGTGCCTGCGGGAGTCGCAGCGCCGTAGTACTGGGTGTCGATCAGGGTCTGTCTGTCGATAGCCAGCTGCAGAGCCTTTCTGACTCTGACATCCTGCAGAGGCTCGATGGACTCGTTGATGTGCAGGTAGCTGGTGCCCAGAACGGTCTTGATGTTGATGTTGTCCGCATAAGCGGGGTCGTCTCTGTAGACGGGGATCTGGTCGAGCGCGTGGTCCATATCGAAGATATCGATCTGGCCGGCGTCGAACAGCATCTTTTCAGTCTGTGCGTCGGGGATGATGCGGATGAGGATACCATCCATCTTGTTGGCGCCTCTCCAGTAATCCGGGTTGGTCTTCAGGAAGACATGGTCGTTCAGGACCCATTCGGAGAGTTCGAACGGACCGGAGCCGCAGAAGTACTCGGGATCGGAGCCGTACAGGGAGGTCATCGGGCCGCCGCCGGCTTCGTCAGCTGCTTCGCCCGCTTCTCTGTTGCACAGAGACCATGCGGGAGTGGAGAGACAAGCCAGGAACGGAGCATAGGGAGACTCGAGGACGATGTCCACGTCGTAGTCGCCGTTGATGATGATGCCGGTGCCTTCGACGGTGTCGATCTTGCCGTCCAGCATATCCTGAGCGCCCTTGATCATATCCATCCAGGAGGTGTTAACAGCAGCTCTGTCCGGCTGCAGCATTCTGTCGACGGTGTACAGAACGTCGTCAGAAGTGAGCATTTCGCCGTTGTGGAACTTAACGTCGTCTCTCAGATGGAAGCTGTAGGTGAGACCGTCATCGCTGATCTCCCAGGAATCTGCAACGCTGGGAACGGTAACGTTTTCACCGGCTTCATTCGTCTCGGTGCGGACCAGGGTGTCCATGCAGTTCATCATCAGGATGTAGTCTGCGGTGGTGCAGGCCGGGTCTGCGGATTCGGGTTCTGCCTGATAGGTGATTCTCAGGACGTTTTCGGGGAATCCGTCTTCGTAAACAACAGCAGAGGTCTCGCCTTCGCCGCCTTCAGCAGGTTCGGCAGGTTCCGTCTCTCCGCCGCCGCTGGTACAAGCCGCCATAGAGAATACCATGGCCAGCGCCAGCAGGATAGCAAGCAGTTTCTTCATATAGTGTTTCCTCCTTCCACTATTTTCAAACTGATTTATGCACCCATTATACGCGTTTGTGAAGATTTCGTAAAGATTTCTACCTTTTCTGAATTCTTTAATTCTTTCGTCTGCGGTTCCATTTTCCGTTAGCTCTCGCAAAACATTCCTCACAGACGCCGAATTTATGGCGAAATGGAAGCTCTTTACCGCAGATCCTGCACTTCTTCATAGAAAGTCGCTGACGCGACAAAAGCTCCATGATCCGGGCGGATATCTCGTTCTTGCGCATGAGGACCGTGCGAAGATCCTCGGTGTGGGCGGCGGTAAAGGTCTCGATATAATGGTAGAGCATATCACAGGCCTTAAACCGGACTTCCAGGGCATCCAGCGGCGTATCCTCCGACGGCGCAATGGGCAGATAGTCCATGTAGCGGCCGGTGCGGGAGGATTTTTCGTCCCGGAACAGATCCAGCCACAGCTCCTTCAGCACCTCGTTCTTCTCGTCGAAGGGGATCATGACGAACTTGTACACCAGATCTTTGTCGTTCGTCTCCCGCTCCAGTTCCTCCGCCAGCGCGATCTCCACGGACAGGTCCGCGTGTTCGAAGCCGGATTTCGGTTCGATCTCGCCCCACTTGCTCATCAGCTGGGAGATCGGTCCTTCGATGCCGGTCAGGGAATAGGGAAAACCGATGCGGGCTTCCCGGATCTGTGGAATGTCGGAGAAAATGGCCCGCCGCACCATCTTGCGCTCTTCGATGGAGCCGGCGTAGCCCTTGGGGAACATGCCGTAGCGGCCGGCGCGGCCGGCGATCTGCTTGATCTCTGTGGGGGTCAGCGAACGCTGCTGGGTGCCGTCGAACTTCTCCGTCGTCAGGAAGATGACCCGTTCAATGGGCAGGTTGAGCCCCATGCCGATGGCGTCCGTCGCCACGACGATGTCCGTCTCGCCGTTGACGTAGCGCTTCACCTCGTTGCGCCGCACGTCGTAGGGCAGCGCTCCGTAGATGACGCTGCAGCGGAAGCCCTTTCTCTGCAGCTCCCCCGCCACCGCGTGCACGTCCTTGCGGGAGAACACGATAAAGGCTGTGCCTCTTCTGGCTTCCTTCGTAAAATCGGAGCTGATGCGGTCATCGAAGGCCAGGGGCACCAGCCGCTCGTGGCGCACCACCTCGTAGGTGTCGCCGCAGGCTGCGATGACGTTCTTCACCACGGTCTCCGCCTCCGGGGCCAGGCACACGTGCACGAGATCCGCCCGCACGCCCAGGAGGGCGAAAGTCCAGGCGGAGCCTCGCTGACTGTCAGTGATCATCTGGGCCTCGTCGATGACCGCCAGATCGTATTCGGTCTCGAAGTTGAGCACCTCGATCGTGGAGGACTGCACCCGGGAGAACGGGATGCCGATCTCCTCTTCGCCGGTCTTTAAGGAGCAGGGGCAGCCGGCCTCGTTGAGCTCCTCGAATTTTTCGTAAGCCAAAAGCCGCAGCGGCGCCAGATAGATGCCGCTCTCCGCTTCCTTCAGCGCATTCAGGGCATCGTAACTCTTGCCGCTGTTGGTGGGGCCAATATGCAGGATAAAGTGGCGCTTCTTCTGCCGTGCCAGGGGGAACAGGTCCGGATAGGTCTCCGGCATGGCGTCCAGCAGGCCGCTCTTGACCCGGTTGCGGCTGCGCTCCTCCCGCTGGTACTGCTCCGCGCCGCGCTTCAGCTGCGGATTCTTCGCCAACAGGTTGGCGATGGTCTTCTCCGTAAAAGACCTTCCGATCTGGAACGCATGGTCCTCCATGAAATCCTGGTAGCCCGCCGTATGCTCCTTGATGAGGGCTTTCGTGTTGAGCCCCGCCTTTTCGTGGACCCGGCGCAGCAGCCGCAGGCTGCGGTCGATCTGGGGATCTTCCCGGGCGATCAGATGCAGCAGATAATTGTCCGCCGGATTGCCGTTGAAGAGGATGGCGCGGATCATCCGGTCGGACAGCACACCCTTTTCCGTAATGCGCTCCATGTAGCTGCGGATGCCGGATGCCTTTACCGTGCCGGACTTGCCAGGGGTAAAGCGGATAAAGTACTCCCGGAACGTCTCCCGCACGGTCTCGTCCAGCACGCCGCTGTAACGCACCGGCGCTTCCGCCAGGCCGCAGTCCGTCAGGAGCTGGGCGCAGGCCCGCTTCAGCTGAGAGCGGCAGCGCTTCTTTTCCTTTGCTTCCGGAGAACTGTCATCCTCCGTTCCTTCCGCCTCCGCCCTTCTGGCGTTTTTCGCCTCATTTTTGATGCGGAGGTAGTCTTTTAACAGTTTTTCGATCTCTTTGATCTGTTCTTGCACAATTTCACTCATGGCACTATTTTACTATACGCAGCGCCCCGAGACCACAATTTCTGTTGCGCACAAAGGCCCGCAGGTGTAAAATAGATAAAAGATTGTTAAAGTCCTAACAAATAAGGAGTTTGCTTATGTATAAAACTACGTCGTTGGAAAGACACTATCAGGAAAAACTTATTACGGCGGATCAGGCGGCCGCGCTGGTGCGTCCCGGCGACCGGGTGCATTTCGGCCTCGGCTGCGGCCAGGTCGTGGATATCGACGCCGCGCTGGCCAAGCGGGCGGATGAACTGTCCCAGGTGACCATCTTCAGCACCGCGTCCCTGATCGACAAGCCCTTTAAGGTCTATGAAGCGACCACGTCCAACAGCCAGGTGCGCTTTGTTTCGGCTCACTATGGCCCGGCAGACCGCCATATGAGCGACGCCGGCCGCTGCGCCTATCTCCCCATGATGTTCCGGGAACTGCCGAAATACTGGCTGAGCAACAACAACGAACTGGACATCGCCTTCTTCCAGGTGGCTCCCATGGATGAATTCGGCAACTTCAACCTGGGCCCCCAAGTCTCCGACATGTGGGGCGTCATCCGGGCAGCCAAGAAGATCGTGGTGGAGGTCAACGAGAACATGCCCATCGCCCACGGTCATCAGACCCAGCTCAATCTGTACGCCATCGACCACGTGGTGGAGGGAACCAACAGTCCCCTGCCCGTCATTGAAAGAAAAGAGCCGACCCCTACGGAACGCCGGATCGCATCCCGCGTCGTGGAACGCATCAAGAGCAACAGCACGCTGCAGCTCGGTATCGGCGGCCTGCCTTCCTGCATCGGAAGCCTCATCGCCGAATCCGACCTGAAGAACATCAACGCCCACACCGAGATGTTCGTGGATGCCTACGTAGACCTGTTCGAAGCGGGCAAGCTGACAGGCAACAAGAACGTGGACCGCGGCAAAGCGGTGTACACCTTCGCCGGCGGCACCAAACGGCTGTACGACTTTATCGACGACAATCCGATCTGCTGCACGGCGCCGGTGGACTACGTAAACGACACCCACGTCATCTCCAGCATCGACGATTTCGTCTCCATCAACGGCTGCATCCAGGTCGACCTCTACGGACAGGTGTGCTCCGAGACCGTCGGCACCCGCCAGATCTCCGGCAACGGCGGCCAGCTCGACTTCGTCATGGGCGCCTTCAGTTCCAAGAGAGGCCAGAGCTTCCTCTGCACGCCCTCCACGTTCACCAAACCGGACGGCACCGTGGAATCCCTCATCGTGCCGACTCTCACGCAGGGTTCCGTCGTAACGACGCCGCGCCAGGCGACCCACTTCATCGTAACGGAATTCGGCGCTGCCGACCTGAAGGGCAAGAGCACCTGGGAGCGGGCCGAACTGCTCATCAGCATCGCCCACCCGGATTTCCAGGATCAGCTCATCAAGGATGCCGAATCCATGGGCCTCTGGAACCGCACCAACAGAAGATTCTAACGAGCCTTTTACGCCGCCCCGCCGGGCGGCTTTTTTTATGGCGGGGAAATAGTGTATAATGACCTTGAGGAACAGACCATGATACTCGGATTCAACGCCCTATCCCACTTCCTGGTGGATGCGGTATGCCTGGCGACGCTGTTCGGTGCGGCGAAAAGCGGCACAGACATCGCCGTTGCCGTGCTCATCTACAATACGCTGGCCTTTACGACCCAGTGCCTTACCGGCTGGCTCGTGGACAGACCTGGCCTTGCCCGCCTGCTGGAAGCCCCGTCCATGCTGTTGGTGACGGCGGGTTATTTCCTGCCGGGATCGCTGATGCTGCGCGTGTGCCTCATCGGCTTGGGCAACAGCTTCTTTCACGTCTGCGGCGGCCGCGTGACCCTGGAGAAAAGCCGGGGCAAAGCGGCGCCTCTGGGTGTTTTTGTGGCCCCGGGGGCGCTGGGCGTTGCGATCGGCAAATGCTGGCCGCAATTGGGGGCGGTGCTTTCCGTGCTGCTCATCCTGATGGCAGGCGCTGTGTTCCTCGCCTACCGGAAAGAACCGGGAGAGCTGTTTGAGGTAGAGGAAAAGCGGCGCGGACCCTTCCCGCTGCTTCCCGTTGCCGCTCTTACCATCGCCGTTGCGGTGCGGGCGATCGGCGGCTGTGCGGCGGTCTTTCCCTGGAATACCGGCATCGCTACGGCAGTTGCGACGGCTGCCTTCGTGTTTGCGGGAAAGACGGCAGGCGGCTTCCTGTGCGACCGGACCGGCGCGGTAAAGTCTTCCGCCGTTTCGATCGTTCCGTCGGCGCTCCTGATCGCATTCTGCGGGCTCAGCATGGGCGGATCGCTGCTGGGGCAGTTTCTTCTTAACCTCAGCATGCCCGTTACGCTCTGGCTGCTGTACCGGCTGCTGCCGGACGAGCCCGGTTTTGCCTTCGGCCTGGCGGCCTCGGCCCTGTGGCCCGGCACGCTGCTCGGTCAGCTCATCCAGCTGACCGGCGCGGCGCAGAAGGCGCTCATCCTGTTCAGTTTTCTTTTGGGGCTTGTCTCCGTTTGGTATAGCGTAATCTTTCTGAAGAAGAAAGGAGATCGACCATGAAAAACGTCTCTCGCGTCTGGGCCCTGGCCCTCTCGCTGCTTGTCTTGTCTACCGCACCGGTCTTCGCGGATGCGGCAATTGGTCCGGCCTTCGCCATCGTCGGCGCAGGATTCATCCTGGCGGTCGCGGGGCTCATCATCTGCCTTGTGCTTTTGATCAAGACGATCCGCAGGCGCAAAAACAGCCGCACCCGGGAGGAGGATAAAAAATGAGATACTTACGAAAGATCCTGCCTGCCCTGCTGCTCATCCTGAGCGCAGGCGGCTATTCTTACGCGGATATCGCGCCCCTGCCGGAACCGCAGGAGGCCGGCATCAATTTCACCCCCATCCTGTTCCTCATCGCCCTGATCGTTGCAGCAGCGCTGATCATCCGGGCGATCCTCCGGAAGAGAAAATAGGCGATGCTTACGATCCTGAAAGCATGTCTTCTGACCGTGCTGATCGAGACCGTTCTGTTTTACCTGTTCGGATACCGGACAAAGGACGACATAACGATCGTCGCTTGTGCCAATGTCGTAACAAACCTGTCGCTCAACCTCATCCTTGCGATCAGCGGCACCCGCTCCACCTACTGGAATATCGTTGTGCCGTTGGAACTCGCCGTCGTTTTCGCGGAGTTTCTGATCTACGCACGGGCTTTCGGACCGTCAAGGTCCCTGTTTTGGAAGGTTTTAGCGGCCAACGCCCTCTCCTTTGGGATCGGTCTGCTGCTCTTTTAGCACGCAAAAAAGCGGGCCCTTACGGACCCGCTTTTGTTATATCTTGCTTTTACAGTCCTCTGGCGTCGAAGGCGGCCTTCAGCTGCTTCATGGCCTGCTCCACGACGCTGCGCGGGCAGCCCAGGTTGAAGCGCTCGAACTGCTTGGTCTCCGGACCGAAGATGGCGCCGGAATCCAGCCACAGTTTGGCTTCTTCCACCATCAGGTGCTCCAGATCGTCGTCCTCGAGGCCGTAGCCGGAGAAGTCGACCCAGGTGAGGTAGGTGCCGTCCGGATCCACGAAGTGGGCCTTCGGGAAGTTCTTCTCTACGAAGTCCTTCATGTAGCAGACGTTGCCCCAGATGTATTCGACCAGCTCGTCCACCCACTCGGCGCCCTTAGTGTAGCAGCTCATCAGCGCTACCTGGCCCATGCAGTTCGCCTGGCTGTAGCCGGCGGAGGTGTTGGCCTTCTTGAACTTCGCTCTGAGCTCGGGGTTCGGAATGATGATGTTCGCAGACTGCAGACCGGCCACGTTGAAGGTCTTGCCCGGGGAGCTGTACAGGGCAACGATCTTATGATACTTCTCGTCCAGGTTCATGATGCTCGTGAATTTGTGACCCGGGAAGACAAAGTCGCAGTGGATCTCGTCGATCATCAGGATGACGCCGTTCTTGAGGCAGATGTCGGCGACCTTCGTGAGTTCTTCCTTCGTCCAGACGCGGCCTACCGGGTTGTGCGGGCTGCAGAAGATCAGGACCTTTACATCCTCTTCCTTGATCAGCTTCTCCATCTTCTCGAAGTCGATGGAATAGGCGCCGTCGTAGTGCAGCTGGCAGTTTACGAGCTTGCGGCCGTTCTGCTTAATGGCTTCGGAGAACGGATAGTAGACGGGCTGCATTACCATGACGCCTTCGCCGGGCTTGGTAAAGGCCTGTACGCTCAGATGCACGGCGTAAACGAGGCCGGCGCCCAGGGTGACCCATTCAGGTTCTACCGTGTAGCCGTAGCGGGTGGAGAACCAATGGTTGAGGGCTTCGAAATAGTCGTCCAGAGGATCGGTGTAGCCGAAGATGCCGTGGTCGACGCGCTTATGCAGATCGGCCAGGATCTCGTCGGGGAGTTTAAAGTCCATATCCGCGACCCACATGGGGAGCAGGTCGCTTCTGCCCTTGCGCTTGGGACCGAAGTCATATTTCAGACAGTCCGTACCGCGGCGGTCGATGATCTCGTCAAAATTGTACTTCATGTTTTCTCCTCTCTGATGCAACCACATGTATCAAAAGAAATATGTTTTCTTGCTTCCGTCTTCATTATAAATCCGGGGGGCCGCGGTTTCAACGGTTTGTTCCCGGGGCGTGACCCTTGCAGAGGCTCGCAAAAACGGGTATGATAGCAAAGGCGGTCTCTGTACGTTCCCTGAGCTTGTCGAAGGGATCGAAGGGGCGCCCAATACAGAAAAGGAGTAAAAATACATGGAAAACAAGACTGCATGGGACAAATATAAGCAGAAAGACTTAAAGGAACTGGAACGGGTGAGCGAAGGCTACAAGAAGTTCCTGGACGACGGTAAGACCGAGCGGGAATGCGTCAAACAGACCATCGCCATGGCGAAGGCCGCAGGCTACGTGGAGCTGGATGAAGCGCTGAAGAAAGGTGCGCCCAAGGAAGGCGACAAGTTCTACACCGTCTGCATGGGCAAGACCTTAGCCCTGTTCCGCATGGGCAGCAAAGACCTGACGGAAGGCATGAACATCCTCGGCGCACATATCGACTCTCCCAGACTGGATGTAAAGCAGAATCCGCTGTACGAGACCGACGGACTGGCCTACCTGGACACCCATTATTACGGCGGCATCAAGAAATATCAGTGGATCACCCAGCCCATGGCCATCCACGGCACCGTGGCCCTGAAGGACGGCAGCTGCAAGGAAGTGCGCATCGGCGAAGACGAGACCGATCCCGTGTTCTGCTTTACGGATCTGCTCATCCACCTGTCCGCAGAGCGCCAGCAGAAGAAAGCGGCGGATGTGATCACCGGCGAAGGCCTGGATCTGCTGGTCGGCAACCGGCCCCTCGCGAAGTCCAAGCTGAGCAAGGACGAAAAGGAAGCGGTAAAGGCCAACGTGCTGGCGTTCCTCAAGGAAAAGTACGGCATGGAAGAAGCGGACCTGCTCTCTGCGGAGCTGGAGATCGTTCCGGCGGGTCACGCCCGCGACTGCGGTTTCGACCGCAGCATGATCCTCGCCTACGGCCAGGACGACAGAGTCTGCGCCTACACCTCCGTGCTGGCCATGCTGGACGAAAACGCGAAGGTCGGCAAGACCGCCTGCTGCCTCATCGTCGATAAGGAAGAGATCGGCAGCGTAGGCGCCACCGGCATGACTTCTCTGTTCTTCGAGAACACCATCGCCAAGCTGATGGAAGCCCTGGGCAAGGACGTCTATTCCGCCACCCGCAAGTGCCTCGCGAACTCCAGCATGCTGAGTTCCGACGTCTCCGCGGGCTTCGATCCCCTGTACGCGGATGCCTACGAAAAGAGAAGCTCTGCCTTCCTGTCCAGAGGACTGGCCTTCAACAAGTTTACCGGCGCCAGAGGCAAGAGCGGCTCCAACGATGCCAACGCCGAATACGTGGCCCAGATCCGCCGCATCATGGACGACGCGAACGTCTCCTACCAGTTCTGCGAGCTGGGCAAGGTGGACGTGGGCGGAGGCGGCACCATCGCCTACATCATGGCCGTCTACTGCATGAACGTCATCGACAGCGGCGTGGCCGTCCTGTCCATGCACGCGCCCTACGAAGTCACATCCAAGGCGGACGTCTACGAAGCCTACAAGGGCTATCGTGCCTTCCTCCTGAACGCATAAAACCGCACAAAAATACCCGGAGGTTTGCGCCTCCGGGTTTTGTTTTGCTTTGAGAGAGATCCGTTTACAGGGCAGCGGTGATGATAGCCATCTTGTAAACTTCGTCTGCGTCACAGCCTCTGGACAGGTCGTTGATGGGTGCGTTGAGGCCCAGGGAGATAGGACCGTAAGCAGCATATCCGCCCAGTCTCTGTGCGATCTTGTAGCCGATGTTGCCCGCTTCGATGCAGGGGAACACGAAGGTGTTAGCATAGCCTGCGACCTTGGAGCCGGGGAACTTCAGCTGGCCGACAACGGGAGAAACGGCAGCGTCGAACTGCATCTCACCGTCCGCGTTCCAGTCGGGGTGCTTCTCCTTCAGGACCTTGATGGCTGCCTGGGACAGAGAAACGGTGCCGCCCTTGCCGGAGCCCTTGGTGGAGAAACTCAGCATGGCCAGTTTCGGATCAATGCCGAAGGTGGGAGCGACCTTGTAGATCTCTTCCGCGACTTCCGCCAGCTTTTCGCCTGCGGTGAAGGTAACATTGCCTTCCTTGTCGACGTTATCCTGATAGTCGATGTTGATCGCGCAGTCGCCCATGGCGATGGTCCGCAGTTCTTCGGGTCCGTCTTCTCTGTTCAGAATAAAGCAGGAAGATACGAGGTGTGCACCGGGCTTGGTCTTGACCAGCTGCAGAGCGGGTCTTACGGTGTCTGCGGTGGAATAGGTAGCGCCGCCCAGCAGGCAGTCGGCCTTGCCCATCTTTACGAGCATAGTGCCGAAATAGTTGCCCTTCAGCAGGTTGGTCTTGCAGTCTTCGGGGCTCATCTTGCCCTTGCGCAGAGCGACCATGGCGTCGACCATCTCGTCCATGCCTTCATAGGTTGCGGGATCGATGATCTGTGCGCCTTCGATGTTGAAGCCTCTTTCAGCTGCGGTCTTCTTAACTTCGTCTACGACACCGACAAGGATGACGCCCATCAGCTTCTCTGCGAGGAGCTTGGATGCCGCTTCCTGGATACGCGCGTCGACACCTTCGGTGAACACGATCGTTTTGGGTTCCGCCTTTACTTTTGCGATCAGCTTATCGAACATTTGATACCTCCGTATTATGTAATCGGTTCAATAATTAGCAATTAACCTATTTATTATAACGCCATTTGGGAGGTTGCTACAAGATGATTTCCACTAAGAGCGGTACATCTCTTCGATTTCTTTCGCAAAATGCGCCCCTGCATTCTTCCGTTTTTCCTTCCGGCTGGGCGCCGGCCCGCCCTCAGCGATGCTTAGAAAAACTTTTTCGCAAATTCCGCTGCGTCCTTCAGCTCGGCTTCGCTGGGCTTGCCCTTGACGTAGAAGAATTCGTCTTCCACGGGGATGCCGGCTGCCTTCAGACCGTCCTTGATCAGGTCGATGGAATGCTTGGAGATCCAGGTCGTGGAAAAGACGACGGCTTTCTTGGCATCTCCGGCCTTCAGGGTCTTGAGATAAGCCTTGAGGCGGCTGTCCAGACCGTAGGCATACAGCGCGCCGCCGATGAACAGAACGTCTGCGGGCTCTGCGATCTTTGCGTCGGCCTTGTCGACGGAAACGGCCTGCACGCCGGCTGCCTGGGCGATGGCTTCGGCGATCGCTTTCGTATTGCCGGAGCGGGAATAGTATCTGACTGCGATATTCATATTAGGTCCTCCATTTATATTTTATCAAATTATATTGTATCAAATTTACTGTACTAATATTATATCCCTTTCCCAGCAGATTGCAACCCCCAAAAGCGGTTTGCCGCAAAAAAACCGCGGCATAGCGCCGCGGGCATATCGCGAAGATCAGTCTTTGCGCTCTGCGACGATATAGATGGGTCTGCCCTTCGTCTGCAGATAGGTCTTGGAAAAGTACAGGCTGAGCACCGCCACCGAGGTCTGGATGACCCCTGCACAGAATACGACAAGGGTCGCCATGGGCAGCCAGGAAGCGCCGGCGCCGCACAGACAGACGATGAGCATCACCAGCGCCGCCAGCCAGAAGGCACCTGCAGCGAAACAGGAGATCAGCAAGGGAAACGCGGAGAAATCCACGATACCGTCGATCGCATACTTAAAGAGTTTCCAGAAGGACCACTTCGTCTCCCCTGCAGAACGCTCCACGTTCTCGTATTCCAGCCATTTGGTCTTAAAACCCACCCAGCTGAAGATACCCTTGGAGAAACGGTCGTATTCCGTCATGGAGAGCACCGCATCCACCATCTGGCGCTTCATCAGGCGGAAATCCCGGACACCGTCCTTGAATTCCGTGCTGGAGATGCGGTTGATGAGCCGGTAGAAACGGCGGGCAAAGAAACTGCGCACCGGGGGCTCCCCTGCGCGGGTCACGCGGCGCGTCGCGACGCAGTCGTATTCGCCGCCCTCGAGGATCTGCAGCATCTGCGGGATGAGCGAAGGCGGGTCCTGCATGTCGGCATCGGCTACGGCCACGTAATCGCCGGTCGCCGCCTGCAGCCCCGCATAAAGGGCCGCTTCCTTGCCGAAATTGCGGGAAAACGAGACGTATTTTACCCGGCTGTCCTTCGCGGCAAGATCTCGCATGATCGCCAGCGTGCCGTCTTTGGACCCGTCGTCGATCAGGTAAATCTCCAGGTCTTCGATGCCGGCCAACTCTTTGCAGGCCGCCTCGTAAAAGATCGGCAGCGCCTCTTCTTCGTTATAGCATGGTACGATTATGGATACTTTGCTCACGCGTACTCCTTTTATCAATAATTTATCATCAGGATTCACAAAATCTTTTATGCATCCAGCATAGCCTTCAGTTCCTCTTCGGAAAGGCTCATTTTTTCGGCAAGTTTCCGAATCGTTTCCTCACGGCCTTCCGCGCGGCCTTCTTCGCGTCCAACTTCGCGGCCCTCCGCGCGGCCTTCTTCGCGTCCAACTTCGCGGCCCTCCGCACGGCCTTCTTCGCGTCCAACTTCGCGACCTTCTGCACGGCCTTCTTCGCGTCCAACTTCGCGGCCCTCCGCGCGGCCCTCCGCGAAACCTTCCTCGTGACCTCTTCTAAAGCCTTCTTCTCTTAGTTCATCGGATAATGTTCGGATCATCTTCTCATCACCCTCCCTATAAAGCCTTTTTAATCCCGATGTTACTGGGAACTTCGTGCTGTAAACGGCACCTTCTGTAAATACCTGCATCAATTCCGACACATCGGAACCGTCCCGGGCCTCTGCGTTTACATAGATCTCTTCCATCCCATTATACACGATATCGCCTGTCTCGCGTACTACTCGATCGATATGATAAACGGACTTTCCTTCTCCGAAGATATCGAACCGCGCAATATAGATAATGCATACGTTTACAACATCCTGGAAAGCCGTTCCCGCAGGAGTCCTGTTTGCCGTAAGCACTGAGCCGTAATACCGCACGCGCCGTTGGTGGTCCTCTCCGCCGTAAGTCTGTACCTCAACGTTGAGGATCCGGCCATCCGACAGCCGGCAGACGGCATCCAGCTGCACGCTGCGGCCTTTGAGGTTTGTAATTACTTCCTGGGGATGATGATCGATCACTTTTAATTCCGGATCGCCCAGTATGACCCGGATAATCTCCTCACAGAAGTCCCGTTCTTCTGCCATCTTGCTGAACAGTTTATCATCGATTGGATTAAACTTTCTGTAGTCCGTCATGTTCTCCTCCTTAACAAAAAAGCGATAGGAATCACTCCTATCGCACTTTGGTGCTCGCGAACGGCCGGGTGAGCCGTTGGCCCGCGTGGTAATTTGATTTGCAGAATTATTTTACCATGCGGAAGTTTCAATGGCAAGGTACTGAAATGC
Source organism: Bacillota bacterium (assembly GCA_017626845.1). Taxonomy (GTDB): domain Bacteria; phylum Bacillota; class Clostridia; order Peptostreptococcales; family Anaerovoracaceae; genus RUG11894. The sequence goes on along the minus strand of JAGAHX010000018.1, from coordinate 17,976 downwards.
AGACAGGACCGGGAAGCTCCCGGCCCTGTCTGCTAAATGCTGTTCTTTTGTAGTTATTCTGCAAAGTACTGTGCCATAAAGGTGATGATCTGCGCGCGCTGGCAAGCTGCATCCGGGCTGAACATCGTCGCGGAAGTACCGGAGGTGATTCCGTTGTTGTAGGCCCAGGCGACGGGTGCTGCGAACCAATCGGTATCTGCAACGTCCTCGAAGGGCTCGCTGCCGGCTGCCGGGCGGCCGGCTACGCCGTACAGGAAGGTGACCGCCTGTGCACGGGTCACAGACACATCCGGCGCGAATTCGTCGGCGGAGACGCCTGCGGTAATGCCGTTCTCATACGCCCAGAGCACGGGTTTGTAGTAGTAAGCGCTTTCCGCGACATCCTTAAACGGCAGCTCCGTGGATGTCGGTTCGGGAGAACCCTTGGCGATCCACAGGAAGGTGATCATCTGGCCTCTGGTCGTAACATCGAAGGGACCGAAGGTCGTAGGCGTCGTACCGCTCGTAATGCCGTTCTTCAGCGCCCACTCGACGGGTTTACGGAAGTAAGCATTTTCAGGTACATCGGTGAACGGGAAGTCGTCTGCCGAAACTTCCGCCTCGGCTTTGAATGTAGCGGTAACCTCGACCGGGGAAGCCGGCATCTTGAAGCTATATTCGCTGCCCTTTTCGGTGACCGCGATCGAATCGTTATTCTTGTCTTTTACCGTCAGCTGGTCGAGAACATAACCCTTGTCCGGCGTTACGGTGATAGTCACCGTTGCGTTCTCCGCAGCGTTGTTCGTGCTTGCGGTAATGTTGCCATTTTCCGTAGCGGACAGTTTGACCGCATAAGTCGTTACACCGCCGCCACCGCCGGAAGATGGCTTGTCGGGAACCGGGGCATCACCCTCTTCCACGATAAGATGGAAGGAGGCCTGGGTGGCGGCAAATGTTTCGGTCTCTGCAGCAGTGGCGACAATGGTAGCATCGCCTGCATTTACGATGGTGACGGTACCGTCAGAGGAAACGGTGGCAACAGAAGGATTGCTGCTTGCGTAGGAAATTTCGCCATCGCCCATGCTCTGCGTCAATTTGTTGATAAAGGGTTCATCTCCATACTTTTTTGTGAGTTCAACTGCTTCGAAGCTCAGAACCTGGACATCCTTATCAACCACGGTGATGGTGATGTCAATATAGTACTCACCAAAGCAGTCGGATTCTCCGACATATACTCTGATAACAGCAGTCTCCCCGATCTTTTCCGGATTTCCTATTATGGTGTATTTCAGCACGCCTTCTGCAGTCACAGAAGACTCCACAATAGCAGCGGATTCATCCTTATCTACAGTAGCAACCGTAGAAGCCGCACCAGTCTCAATGTACTGACTCAGATCATATTGCGCTTCTGTACCATATTTTGCGACGGTTTCAAGAGATTCGTTCTGGCGGCTTCCCTTATCGATTATGATTTTGCACTCAGCCTCGGCTTTATTGAAGTTTTCGGTCTCTGCTGCGGTGGCAGTAATCGTCACTGTGCCAACTTTGAGAATCTCTACATGACCCTTATCATCAACTTTTGCAATGGTCTCGTCGCTGCTCTTAAAGCTCAACGCGCCGTCGCCCTTAGTGTGTTTTACTTCAAGATCAGCGCTTGCACCTTTGCTATAGTCAAAGGCAAGCTGCGTATCCTTAAAGCTCAGTTCCTGATCTTCCTTGAGGCTCGATATTTCCTCGAACAGAGCTTTCACTTCTACATCAGCAGTTCCGATCTCGAATTGATCATTTTCAATGGTCACACCGCCGAAGATGACTTCCCAATCCTTAAATTGATAGCCCGTTTTCGGCGTTGCAGTCAGGGTGACCAGCGTGCCCGCCGCGCCTTTTTCAGGAGAAGCAGAAGCTGTACCATTTCCATCATCCGTTACCGTTACAGAACGCTCTCCCACAAGTCTAATGACAGTAGAGTGAACAGGCGTGCTGCCATCAGCTTCCAAGAGCAACCGCTTTTCATCGTCCAGTTTAGCACCTTCTGGTTTAGCAATTTCATGGGTCGCAGGGATCGTGATCCCTTTTTCTGCGACAATAGCCAGACCGTTGCCGCCATCAAGTACCCATGTACCTGACTTTATTTCGATACTGCCTCCTGCGTTAACAGCCGGTTGCGAAACACTGGTAACAGTTACATCGCCATCAATAACGATGTTGCCCTTAGCGAGAATACCAGACGAACCAGAAGTGGTCGCGTTGACATTGCCTTTGATCCCAATGTTTCCTAAACAGTAAATAGCAGGCGCCTGATCGCTCGTTGCAGTGATGTCGCCCTCGATCGTGAGTGTACCGCCTGCTGTTGTTACTTCAATAGCCTGGGCCTTTGCAGATTTCAGCTCGTGCTTTGTACCTGTTGGTCCTGTCAGTACTAAGTTTCCGGTATTCACGGAGATTGCCGGAGCCATTGCATCGATCCTGGCTGCACCTTCGATCGTGACTGCGCCTGCCTTAATGCCATAGGACCCTTCAGAAGTAATGTCTACATTGCCTGTAATATTAACTGTTTGACCCGTGATGGACGGCGCGCTTCCTTTCGTAGTGATGTCTACATTACCCGTAATTGTAACGGTGGTCTGACATGAGATGGACGGCTGATTTCCTTCCGCAGAAGATTTGAAATCTCCTTTAATCGTGATTTTACCAGCGGAAAGGGCCATCCCCTCACTATTCACCTCATGAGACTTCCCATTCAGGAAAAGCTCACTTGGATAAGTGATTCCGGGTGCATTTCCGGAATTTATCGTAGCGTTGCCATTGATCGTAACGATCCCCGGTGCATTGATACCCACGCTATTCGAGCTGATCTGTGTACTGCCATTGATCGTGACGTTTCGCCCGCAAACTATGGCAGGAGAGTTCAATGCTTTAATAACAATATTATTGCCATTGATAATCAAATCATGGCTATTTGTAGAGCTCTTCAGATAAAGCGTTACACCATTGCTTGGATTATCAAGGGTGAGGCCGTTGGGTGCATTGATGGTAAGATCCATGTCCTCTGCATAAATCAGCGAACCACTATACGTCTTGGTAAGAGAGGCATCCGTGAGTTCCAACACATTTACCTCGGGGTAATACTTTGCAGTTCCGTCGCCGAGAATATCAGCCTTATTCGCATCCGTCACCTGCACGCCGCCGACCCAAAGAGGGTAGGTGACAGGATCCGCATACGCCGTACTTTGCGGCATCCATGGCACCGCCGCAAAAACCATGCTCAGTACGAGCAGGCTTGCAATAATTTTTCTCAACATTGTCTTCATAGGAGGTCCGCCTTTCTTTTCGATCGGAGACAGGCTCCGGGCCAAAGGTACGACAAAAACCCACTTCGGGTGGTGGTTTCATTGTATCGTTCTGAATTTTCCGTGTCGTCTATCAATGGATAGAGGCGAAGCGCCAAAAGAAGAAAAAAATTATGAATGGCTCACCACGAGTCCCTTCAGTCTGGCCTCGATCGCCAGCTCCGTGCGGTTGTTCATCGCGGTCTTGCTCAGCAGATGATTGATGTGGGATTTTACGGTACCCACTTCGATGCCGAGGCGTTCCGCAATCTGCTGGTTGGATGCGCCGGTGGACAGTTCGCGGAGGATATTCATCTCCGCCTTCGTAAATTCGCTGGAGAGGGCGTCGCCGATCTTTACGACGGGAGATTCTTCCGGCCACAGATGTCTGCCCTCCATGGTGACCCTCATAGCGGTCAGAAAGTCGATCTCCTCGTCCTCCTTATACCAGAACGAGTCGGCGCCGGCTTCCTTTGCACGGGTCAGAAAGAGACCCTCCGCCATGGACGTAACGATGAGGATCTTCGTCCTCGGCGACATCTCCTTGATGCGCCGGGCCGCATCGATCCCGTTGGAGCCGTCCGCCATCACGACGTCCATCACGACCAGATCGACGGGAAAGCGGCTACAATAGATGTAGGCGACGGAGGCGGTGTCCAGAGAATACAGCAGCTTAAAATCCGGAGCCGCCTCGACGACGGCCTCGAAGTACTTTCTCGCTATGCTCTGATCTTCGACGATCATCACGCTGTATTCCATGGCGTTCCTTTCGCAAACACACTAATCACTAACTTTAGTTATAGATTAGTCCGATTTTTCGCGAAAACATCTAACTAAAGTTATAGATCCAAACCGGAATATCGGCTATTCCCAACGGAGCGTCAGGCGGAAGACAGGGCTGCTCTCCACGGTCATCTCCGCGCCGGCATCCTCCGCCAGACGTCTCAGATTCACGAGGCCGCCCTTCTCTACGACGGGCCCTTCCGGCGCCTTACCGTTGTTGGTGAAGACCGTTTCGCCCTCCCGGCAGCGTATGGTAAGCTCATCTCCTCCCGCATGCCGGAAGGTGTTGGTGATACACTCTGCGACGGCAACGAGAAGCACGGAACGCTGCGGCTCTTCCTCCGGAAGTTCGCCGTCGAGCACGATCCGCACCCCCACATCCTTCGCCGCCTTCAGCACCGCATCGTAGCTGCTGCGGGGTCTTGCGTCCACATCGAGCAGCGCGGCGGGAAGCCGGTTCCAGCGGTCGAAAAGGCCTGCAGCGGTCTCTTCACTTGGCGAAGTCCCCAGATCCGCCTCCCGGATGACTTTAGCCGTGGCAGACAGCAGTTCGCCGATCCCGCTGTGGACCTTGATCTTAGCGTCCAGATATTCCTTTTCGATGGAAAGCCGTTCCGATTCCCCTATCGCTGCGGAGAGCCGCCGGCTTTGCTCCTCGAGCTGCCGGTTCTTCTCCCGGACCTCTTCCAGCCGTCCGTATTCTTCCGTCACGTCCGCCGCCAGCAGCTGCGTTACGCCTTCCAAACCGGGCATCCCGGATCTTTCAAAGCTGTAGGATCTGCCGAAAGCGCGGACGGGCGCAGCATGCTTCCCAACCTCCTTGGGCAGCACCGCATCGCAGAGTTCTCTTCCGTTCAGCACGGCGCGGCCGGTGAGGGCCAGACTGATGCGTTCCATCGTCTCGTTTACGAGAAGCACCCGGCCTTTTTCCAGATAGCAGCAGATGCCGGTAGGCAGGTCGTCCACGGCCTCCTTCACGGAAACATCCCGTTGTCCTGCAAAGCGGGACAGCGACCAGGCGAAAAGCAGGAGCAGCAGGAGCGCCGCCGCGCCTATCGCAGGAAGCGGAAAATCTCCTGCGTTTATATCGAAATGAACGCGGTTCATCTGATAAACGCTGCCGTGATAGTCGTAGAGCAGCTGGAAGATCCCGTAGCTGGGCAAAGCGAACAGCAGGTGGATCCAGGCTCTTTCCTTCCGGTTGAGCAGCCCCAGCAGGAAGAGCAGAAGAAAGGCCGCACTCAGGACGACGAAGAATGCGCAGATGACGATCTGGGGAATCGGGGAAAGATCAGCAAAACACATCATACCTGCCCTCCTTTCTGTGCCGCCAGGGCCTGTTCCGCCAACACTTCGAAGCGGTCGTAAGCTGCTGCCGGGCTTTCGTGCGGATCCTTCTGCTGATGAAGAAAGTCCGCCCGCAGCGCCTCGGCATCGACGCCGAGAAGGCTTACATAGCGCAGGGATTCCGCCATGGAAAGCGCCAGATCCTCGGCCCCCGGCGTCTCGCCGTTCGCCTCGATCAATCGGAGGTTCACCGCCCGCTTTACATAGGTACCCAAGACGCAGAGCTCGGCGAGGGCATCCCGCAGCTCGGCGCCACCCATATGACGGCAAGCCGCCACCTGTTCTTCGATCCGCTGCAGTTTCGGTTCCATTGCCTGGTAGATGCCCTCGTGCAGGTCTTTTCTGGCCTTCAGAGAAGCCCTTTCGCTGACCAGTTCCCGCTCTTTTTTCAGCAGGTTGACGGATTCCTCCAGTTCTGCGTTGACCCCGGCCAGTTCCTTTTCCAGCCTTTCTACCTGGTGCAGATCGTCCGCCCAATAGACCCTGCCGCCCCGCACTTTCCGGCTGCTGAAGCGCATACCCCCTTCGGAAACGGGGCCTTCCAGCGTCTTTTTCATTTGCTCTTCCGTTATGGCAGCGCCGGCGGACCGCAGCGCGACGGTCCCGTCCGGGGTCCCGATGGCAGCGTTCAGTTCCATCCGGGTAAAGATGCCTTCGTAATCCTCGTTGGAGGGGACAAGCCCGGAGCGGAAGGCGGCTTCCCAGGCTGTGATCGTTACGATCAGCACCAGGTCGTTGACCCGGAAGGGTCTGACTCCGATAAACGGAAAGGTCGTATCTTCGAAGAAACGTACGAAAAGAATGCAAATCAAGATGCCCAGTCCTGCGATCAGGGCCGGCATCAGGATCTTCCGGCGCAGCTCCGCAACCCGCAGCCGGCGGAAGATCGCAACGACGGCTGCGATCGAAAAAACGGCGACCCAGGTCATGGCAAAATAGTACAGGGGGCCAGGCCTTGTGATCAGATCGCCCCGGGCATTGACGCCCATGTACACCTGAAGCAGCTGATGCCAATCGTTTGTCAGGACAACCAGAGAAAACACGCCGCAGGCGATGAGGAGCGGCTTGTCCCAGGGGGAAGGCATATAGCCCCGATCGATGCTCACCGCTGCGAGGAAGGAAAGGACGGGAATGGAGATATAGGGAATGTAATAGCCGAACCAGGAAAGCCGCCAGCTGAAGGAAGCCCGCGGCGCGAAGGCATACTTATAAATCTGCAGCACAAAAAGAACGGTAAGCATGATGCCGATCGTCACCATCAGACGCTTCGTATGATCGGGGCCGACCCGGTGTGCAAGGGTGAGGGTCCAGAACAGCGCTATCGCCGTATAGATACTCCCGGCGGTAAGGCTGAGACTGGCGGATTCGGGAATGAAATGGGCAAACACCGCTGTAAGGACCGCCCCTACGAGAATACGGCGCACTCTGCTTGCCTGATACCCCTGTCTGTTCATGCGAACCCTCCTTCCTGAAAAAAACCGCCTGCGCAAAGGCAGGCGGGTGTGCTGCGATAAGATTTATTCCCACTCGATGGTGCCGCTGGGCTTAGGCGTAATGTCCCAGAGCACGCGGTTGACCCCTGCAACTTCGCTGGTGATGCGCTTGGTGATGTGCTGCATCATAGCGAAATCCAGCTCCGCGACTTCTGCGGTGACCGCATCCACGGTGTTGACCGCACGGACCACGACGGGCCAGTCGTAGGTGCGCAGACCGTCTTTGATGCCGGTGGACTTGAAGTCGGGCACGATGGTGAAGTACTGCCAGACCTTGCCTTCCAGGCCGTTCTTGGCGAATTCTTCGCGCAGGATAGCGTCGGATTCGCGGACAGCTTCCAGTCTGTCGCGGGTGATGGCGCCTACGCAGCGAACGCCCAGGCCGGGTCCGGGGAACGGCTGACGGTAGACCATGTTGTCGGGCAGCCCCAGTTCTTTGCCGACGACGCGAACTTCATCCTTATACAGGAATTTGACCGGTTCGACCAGCTGGAAATTCAGTTCTTCGGGAAGGCCTCCCACGTTGTGGTGGCTCTTGACGGGACCGGATTCCAGGATGTCGGGATAGATGGTGCCCTGTCCCAGGAACTCGATGCCGTCCAGTTTCTTCGCTTCTTCCGCGAAGACGTCGATGAAGATCTTGCCGATGATCTTGCGCTTCTGCTCGGGATCGGCTACGCCAGCCAGCGCATCCAGGAAGCGGTCTACCGCATCCACGTAGATCAGCTGCGATTCGAACTGTTCGCCGAACACCTTGCAGACCTGCTCGGGTTCACCCTTGCGCAGCAGGCCGTGGTTGACGTGCACGCAGATGAGGCGGTTTCCGATGGCCTTAGAGATGAGCGCCGCGCAGACGGAGGAGTCCACGCCGCCGGACAGCGCCAGCAGCACTTTACCGGACTCGCCGACCTGCTCCTTCACGGCAGCGATCTGCTCGTCGATGAATTTCTTTGCCAGCTCGGGAGTGGTGATGCGCTCCAGAGATTCGGGTCTTACGTTGCCAGTCATTGTTTACCTCGCTTGTATTTGAAAAGGGATAGATTAACGGTTCTGTGCGGTCGTCGTATCCTTCAGGATAACGTCGTGGGCGCCGCCTTCCACGATGGAGGTGGCGGAGACCATGGTGAGTTTGGCCTTCTGCTGCAGTTCGGGGATCGTCAGGGCGCCGCAGTTGCACATGGTGGAGCGAACCTTCGCCAGGGACTGGCGCACGCCGTCGGACAGGGAACCTGCGTAGGGAACGTAGGAGTCCACGCCTTCTTCGAAGGACAGCTTCGCATCGCCGCCCAGGTCGTAGCGCTGCCAGTTGCGGGCGCGGTTGGAACCCTCGCCCCAGTATTCCTTTACGTAGGTGCCGTTGATCATCAGCTTGGCCGTCGGAGATTCATCGAAGCGGGAGAAGTATCTGCCAAGCATCAGGAAGTCCGCGCCCATGGCCAATGCCAAGGTCATGTGATAATCGTGCACGATGCCGCCGTCGGAGCAGATGGGCACGTAGATGCCGGTCTCCTTAAAGTATTCGTCCCGGGCCTTCGCGACTTCGATGACCGCCGTCGCCTGGCCGCGGCCGATGCCCTTCGTCTCTCTCGTAATGCAGATGGAGCCGCCGCCGATGCCGATCTTTACGAAGTCCGCGCCGGCTTCCGCCAGGAAGCGGAATCCGTCCGCATCCACCACGTTGCCTGCGCCGACCTTGACGTCGTCGCCGTAGTGTTCACGGATCCACTTGATGGTGTTGGCCTGCCAGGCGGAGAAGCCTTCGGAGGAGTCGATGCACAGGATGTCCACGCCGGCGTCGACCAGGGCGGGTACGCGGGTCGCGAAATCTCTGGTGTTGATGCCTGCGCCGACGATGTATCTCTTATGTTTGTCCAGCAGTTCGTTGGGGTTGGATTTGTGGGAATCGTAGTCCTTGCGGAAGACGAAGGACTTCATGCGGCCGGCATCGTCCAGCACGGGCAGGGCGTTGAGCCGGTGATCCCACAGCATGTCGTTGGCTTCGCTCAGGGTGATGCCGTCTCTGGCATAGATGAGCTTTTCCAGCGGGGTCATGAATTCCTTGACCTTGGTGTCCAGGCTCATGCGAGAAACGCGGTAGTCGCGGCTGGTGACCAGACCAACGACTTTGCCTTCGCTGGTGCCGTCTTCCGTAACAGCCGTGGTGGAGTGACCGGTGCGGTCCTTTAAGGCAAGCAGATCCTTAAGAGTCGCTTCCGGGGAAATGTTCGTATCGCTGGGCACGAAGCCAGCCTTCGTCGCCTTGACTCTTGCGACCATGGCCGCTTCGTCCTCAACGCTCTGGGAGCCGTAGATGAAGGAGATGCCGCCTTCCTTCGCCAGCGCCACCGCCAGCTTGTCGCCGGAGACGGCCTGCATGATGGCGGAGACCATGGGGATATTCATGGTGATGGCGGGCTCTTCCCCTTTCTTAAACTTGGTTACGGGAGTCTTGAGGCTTACGTTCGCGGGAATGCAGCGCTCATCGGAATATCCGGGAACAAGCAGATATTCGCTAAAGGTATGGGAAGGTTCGTTGTAGTAAAAAGCCATTTTTCCTCCTGTTCTAATCCAGAATGCCCAGATATTCTTCCAGCGTTAACCCGTTATCGTATATATATTTCGCAACCTCGAGCCCCACGTAGCGGATGTGCCAGGACTCATAGATGTAGCCGGTGATGTCCGTCTTGTCGGCCGGATAGCGAAGGATAAATCCGTACTTCCAGCAGTTGTCGGCGACCCAGGCAGCCTCGTCGGTGCCGTCGAAGGAGGTGAGCCCATAGCCGGGTCTTCCCACGTCGCAGCACCAGCCGGTCTGGTGTTCGCTCTGGCCGGGGCGGGCGCTGTAGGTGTTCGCCTCTTCCTCGCCGTAATTGGCCGCGTAGCTGTTGAACAGATAATCCTGATAATCGTAAGAGCGGTAGCCGGTGCGCATCACGATGTTGTAGCCCGCTTCCTTTGCCCCTGCGATCAGCTCTTCGATGGCGTCCGCCGCCACTTTGCGCATCTTCTTGGTGTCCGCGTTGCCCACGCTGTTATCGCAGCTGGCCACGGTCACCAGATCCGGCGCCACGTAGTCTCTCGTTACCGGGTGGGTCTTGTTGACCAGCACCAGGATATCGTCGGTCGGCGTGCTGAGCGGATAGTCGTCCAGGCTCGTCTCCATCATGGGCAGCGCCGGTTCTTCCGGTTCTGCTGCTTCTTCCCCCGCAGTTTCCACGACGGTCTCCCCTGCACCGCTCCCCTGTACGTTTTCATCCTCTGCCGACGCCTTGTGACAGCCTGTAAACATCAGTGCCGCCGCAAGCGCGAGCACCAGTATCGTTTTGAGTTTCATCCCAACCTCCTTCTGGATTATTACCCTATAGTATAGCACCAAACCCCTTGAGAAAAAAGGACTGCAAGCAAGAAAACTGCTGTATGCGTTGTGCTGCAACAGGATCATTGTCCCCCATCTCCTGCACAGTGCTGCTGCGGCGGTATCGTTGAAAGGCCGGGTGCTTTGAACGGTTCACTTCGCGGTGAGTTCCGGGTCCGCGGGCAGAACTCACGCAGTTTCGTCTATGCGAAACTGTGCTCAGACACAGCCCGCCGCGCGGAGCGCGCCCGGCAACATCATCCGCTCGTTCACCGAAAGCACCGCGACCTTTCAACAGCGCCTTGCAACAATGTGCAGGAAATGAAAGACCGCGGCGAAATGCGCCGCGGTTCACAAGATTTAGCAAAGGCTACTATAATCAACACTTAAGGAACAAGTACATACATATTAATCGAATAACCCATTAATTCACCCACATCAGAAACGATGCCACCAATGATAATCGTGTCACCCATTTTTAAATCCATTACGGTATTTTTTACTGTATCAGTTTTGATATAGCATTGAATAATTGTGAAATCATACGGATTCGTTAACGATGTAATGTCGATGTATTTGCCATTAGAATCCATATTGTTAATTTTGCCTTTCACGAAGACAAACTTATCCTTGTATGTTTCTTTGGCTTTCAAAGGATTATCGCTCACAGCTGCGATAAGTTCATCTGTTGAGCAATAACCAAAAGATTTTGCTTTCGCTAGTTGTTTAACCAACTCACCATAGTCACCTGTACCATCTGGGAAATATGCTTTAACATTTTTATCGGATGAAGCGGAAAGCGCATTAACCAAGATGAGCTGAATTGGGGTAGGGCCTTCTTCGGATGCATTAAATACAGCGTCTAACGAATCGATGCTTTCAAGGTATTCTTTTGCGGCATCTAATACAAACTGGCATGTATCATCCCAACTGTTCAACTTTTCACCCGGGACATAGCCCTTTAATACTGAATCATACGAAGGATCTAATTGGCCAAGAGCATATTCCATTGACGTAACGCCATAAATCGCACTTGCCGCATCATCATAAATCTTCTGGGCATCATAAACAGAAGTGTTACTAGTTGGATTGGAATTATCCGAAGATTTTTCCGGAGCTGTAGTTTTCTCCCCGGATCCACCTGCACCTCCAATCATCCCTAAAAGCAGCAACACAACAACAGCAATAAACCAACCGCGCTTATATATTGGTTTCTTATTTTTTGCGCCGCAATATGGGCAAGTTTTTGCACTCGCTGCAATCTGGGCTCCGCACGATCTACATGTCACCATGCCCTTCTTCTTTTTTGGAGTTGCATCATATTGCCCCTGCGGAACTGTTCCCTGAGGCACTGATTCCGCGGAATTACTTGACTCAACAGCAAACTTTTTTCCGCAGTATGTGCAAACACCGTTTTCAACTGGAGCGCCACATGCATCACACTTCATAGTTTTCCTCCTTTAATACTCCACACGCAATCTACAAATTTAACAGCTTTGATTTAAGCCGATCAAATTCTTCCTGTGTAATAATTTCATCATCTAACAATGATTTATATTCACGGAGTTTATCCATTGGACTATTCACTGATGATGTTTCAGCCATTGTATGTGTAATTTGAGCCCCGAAAGCTGCACTGGCACCTATTCCGGCAAGGCCGCCTTGTTGCTTAGAGGCATCTCGCATCGCTTGCACTGTTTGATACTGCACATAAGTGGCCATATCCTTAGAGGCTAAGCCCATACCTGATTGCTCATCTACAACACGTTCTACATTTTCGGGTAATCCTATGTTTTCTATGACGGCCTCTTGAATCAATATTCCCAAGGCCGCGGCCTTCTCATTTACCTTCTCACCCAATAAACCCGCAAGATTTCTATAATCAGCTGCAAGATCCAATACTGGAATATTTGAATTCGCAAGAACCATAGCAATAGATTCTCCCACAAATGAATTCAAATATTGGAGTATTTCATAAGTCATATTCATTTTTCTTGCACCGAAAACTTCACGGATAAAAGTGATTGGCTCAGTAATCCTGAATGAATATGTTCCAAAAGCTGTAACGCGAACTATACCAAAATCTTTATCACGAATCAGAATCGGACTTTTTGTTCCCCAACGATTTCCAATAAATTGCGTTGTGTTGATAAAATATAGATCTGACTTAATAGGTGAGTTAAATAAGAATGGGACAGCTTTTAAAGACGATAGTACTGGGAGATTTCCCGTGTCTAGTCGATATGCACCAGGGGCAAATATATCGGTAATTTGACCTTTATAAATAAAGACTGCAGATTGTCCTTCGCGAACTATCAACTGAGCCCCTTGCTTTATCTCATTTTTGTAACGGTCATGCTTGTAGACTAATAGTTTTCCACCGTCATCGACGTGTTCTATGACATCTATAAATTGCCCTTTTACAAAATCTCCAATGCCCATATCTTAAGTCTCCATTCCAATACTATTTGCTGATTTAATTTTAGTGATTCTGCAGATTGTTGTCAATTTATATCATCATTTTGATAATGCAACATCTTAATGGCTGGTTCACTATTCATGTAGAGGATGGCATTATGATTGATGAAAGAATACGACATCTACGTGAACAAAACACTATGACACAATCGGAGCTAGCCAAACAACTTGGCATTACTCGATCAAGTGTTAATGCTTGGGAACTTGGTATTTCCGTGCCTTCGACACAGTATATAGTTGAATTAGCAAATTTGTTTCATGTATCAACAGATTATCTGTTAGGAATAGACCGCTCCGCGACTCTAGATATATCAGGGTTGACACAAGAGGACGTCGAAACTTTGCACATTCTTGTAATGCATTTGAGGAAGAAGAACAAAACTGAATCGTTATAAAAAAACATCGGGAGGCCATCCCGATGTTTTTTATGGATGCAATTTTTAAGTTTTCGCATTAATCATTGACCCGCCCATCGCCAGGAAGGCCCTGTTGGAGAATAGTGGAGCTTTCGGCGAACGAGCGGATGACGTTGCCGGGCGCGCTTCGCGCGGCGGGCTGTGTTCGAGCACAGTTTCGCATAGACGAAACTGCGCGAGTTCTGTCCGCGGACCCGGAACTCACCGCGAAGTGAGCCGATCAAAGTTCCCTGTTCTCCAACGACTGGGACGACAGGGCGATGGGAGGGTCAAAAAAGACCCGAAAAAAGGCCCCCGCTTTCGCGGGGGCCAACATCCGGTCGTTTATAAAGTTTGGCAGTTCCGGCTTACATCATGCCCATGCCACCGCCCATGCCTGCGCCTGCGGGCATTGCGGGTTCGGGTTCCTTGATGTCCACGATACCGGCCTCTGTCGTCAGCAGCAGGCTGGATGCGGAAGCTGCGTTCTGCAGTGCGGATCTGGTGACCTTGGTCGGGTCAACGATACCGGCTGCCATCATGTCTTCGTACTTCTCGGTGGCTGCGTTGAAGCCTACGCCCTTGTCGGCTGCCTTGACGGCTGCTACGACGACGCTGCCTTCGAAGCCTGCATTCTCTGCGATCTGGCGTACGGGCTCTTCCAGAGCTCTTACGATGATCTGCGCACCGGTCTTGACGTCGCCGGTCTGCTTGTCTGCATATTCCTTAACGGCAGGAATGATGTTGCAGAGTGCGATGCCGCCGCCGGGAACGATGCCTTCTTCGACTGCTGCCTTTGTAGCGTTCAGAGCGTCTTCGATGCGGAGCTTCTTTTCCTTCATCTCGGTCTCGGTAGCTGCGCCGACCTGGATGACGGCTACGCCGCCGGACAGCTTGGCCAGTCTTTCCTGGAGCTTTTCCTTATCGAATTCGGAAGTGGTCTCTTCCAGCTGTGCGCGGATCTGGGCAACTCTGGCTGCCAGCTCGTCCTTGGAGCCTGCGCCGTCCACGATGGTGGTGTTGTCCTTGGTCACCTTAACGGTATTCGCGGTGCCCAGCATGTCGATGGTGGTATCCTTCAGTTCGTAGCCCAGTTCGGAGGAGATAACGGTGCCGCCGGTGAGGACTGCGATATCCTTCAGCATTTCCTTGCGTCTGTCGCCGAAGCCCGGAGCCTTGACCGCTACGCAGTCGAAGGTGCCTCTCAGCTTGTTGACGACCAGCGTTGCCAGCGCTTCGCCTTCCACGTCTTCTGCGATGATCAGCAGCTTCTTGCCGGTCTGGACGATCTGTTCGAGTACGGGCAGGATCTCCTGGATGTTGGAGATCTTCTTATCGGTGATGAGGATGTACGGGTTGGCCAGGTTGGCTTCCATCTTATCGGTGTCGGAGACCATGTAAGCGGACAGATAGCCTCTGTCGAACTGCATGCCTTCCACGACATCCAGAGCGGTCTCCATGGACTTGGATTCTTCCACGGTGATGACGCCTTCATTGCCGACCTTTTCCATGGCTTCTGCGATCATCTTGCCGATCTCTTCATCGCCTGCGGAAACGGATGCGACGTTGGCGATCGCTTCCTTGCTGTCGACCTTCTTGGAGTTCTTCTTGATCTCTTCGACGGCAACGTCGACTGCGCCCTGGATACCTCTCTTGAGGATCATGGGGTTGGCGCCTGCGGCCACGTTCTTGAATCCTTCGCGGATGATGGCCTGGGCCAGCAGCGTTGCGGTGGTGGTGCCGTCGCCTGCGACGTCGTTGGTCTTGGAAGCGACTTCCTTGACGACCTGTGCACCCATATTTTCAAAGGCATCTTCCAGCTCGATCTCTCTGGCGATGGTAACGCCGTCGTTGGTGATGAGCGGGCTGCCGTATTTCTTCTCGATGAGCACGTTTCTGCCCTTGGGGCCGAGCGTGATCTTAACGGTATTTGCAAGCTGGTCTACGCCGGATTGCAGTTTTCTTCTGGCTTCTTCGCCGTAATTGATTTCTTTTGCCATTGGATTTGCCTCCCTATTCTACGACTGCAAGGATGTCCTTCTGGGACATGATGATGAGCTCTTCTTCGTCGACTTTGATCTCGGTGCCGGCGTACTTGGAGAAGATCACCTTATCGCCTGCCTTGACCTCCATCTTGACGTCTTCCGTTCCCGGACCGACTGCCAGAACTTCCGCCATCTGGGGCTGTTCCTTGGCTGCGCTGGTCAGGATGATGCCGCCCTTGGTCTTTTCTTCTGCCTCGAGCCGCTTGATGAGAACTCTGTCGCCTAAAGGTTTCACTGTCATTGTTACGATCTCCCTTCGTATGTAAATTTGGTTTTAAACAATTTGTTAGCACTCGTTTCTCCCGAGTGCTAAATTGATTATACTCTATTTTTTAAGGATTGCAACACTTTCTTTCAACTATTTAAATTTAAATCCGCGGATCTCCACCTCCACGCCCAGCACGTTGAACGCGGTCATGTAGGCGACCTCGTCGTGGATAGCCCGCTGCATGGCCAGGGCCGCCGTCCGCACCTTGCAGCCGTACTCGAACTGCAGCACGACGCGGATGTACATGCCCTCGTCGCTGTTCTGGCTGGAGACCCAGAGCACGTTGGCGACACCGGGGGTCGCCTGCGCCATCAGATGCACGATGTCGCTCACGACCTTATCGGAGATCTCATAGTGACCCAGATAGCTGAAGGTGGGCCGCACCACCGTCTTCTCTGCCGCCAGAGGACGCCGGAAACCGCCGGTTCGAAAAGAGCGCTTCGGGTCCAGGAAGTAGCCGGAGAACTGGCGCTTTACTTCGAAGGTGGGCGCCGGGATGATGTGGGTCCCGTCCTCCTTGCGCTCCTTGGAAGCCTTATTGCGCTGGGCTTTGGTGGTAATGTCCTCGATATGGATGATGCGCGAAGGCTGCGGCAGTCCAAGACGGTCTGCGATCTTCTCCACCATGTCGTCGGAGGTCCCCAGGATGAGGATGCTGTCGGGCTTCGTCCGGCGGATGGCGGCTCGGACCTGGGCGCAGTGGCCGTTGTCCATGAACAGCGCCGTCTTGACCGCCCCGATCCGGGTCTCCTGCTTCTTGGCGGAGATGCCCGCGGCGATACTGCTGCCGTAGATGTACAGCCCGTCGTCGATGATGGCGGGGATGTGCATGCGGCCGCACAGTTCGCTGGCGTTATAGCTTTTTCCTGTTCCGCTCTTGCCGGAAAGTCCGTAAGTTTTCATGGGGTCACCCGCTAATGGAGTTAGCCGTTGCTATTATTTCGCACTCTTGACAATTCTGTTACAAATAAAGATTATGCCATTGAAAAACGGAGAAAGAATGCTATACTGTCATTGTGCCAAAGGGCACAGATGACGTCATTCTACAAAAGGAGGAAAAAAAGTATGGCATATGTAATTGGTGATGCTTGCATCAGCTGCGGCGCTTGCGCAGCAGAATGCCCCGTAGAAGCTATCTCCGAGGGAGACGGCAAGTACGAGATCGACGCTGAAAAGTGCATCGAGTGCGGTGCTTGCGCAGGTACCTGCCCCGTAGAAGCCCCCCATCAGGCATAAGCAAGGAAATAACAGCCGTTTCTTTCGGGAAACGGCTGTTTTTTTATGCTTTAGATCTGTTCGGGATGATTGATATAGTACACGAGGCTGTGGAGGTTGTCCGAGAGGTGCACGTTTTCCACCGGCAGGCTTCCCGTGTTCTCCAGGTCGATGGGGGCAAAGTTCCAGATGCCGTTTACGCCGCCCGCCATCAGTTTGTCGCAGGCGTTCTGGGCATTTTCTTTTGTTACGGTGATGACCCCGATATCCGTGGGGTTCTTCTTGAGATAGGTCTCCAGATCCGCAAAATCCCGGATGAGGACGCCGCTCTTCTCTTTGCCGATCAGGTCTTCCTTTACGTCGAACAGGGACGTTACGCGGAAGTTTTCGCTGTAGGAGCTGATAAAACTGTTGATGGCCTGGCCCAGACGGCCGCTCCCCACGATGACCATGTTATATTTTTTGCCCAAGCCCAGGATCTTGCCGATCTCCGCCTTCAGGTCTTTCACGTTGTATCCATATCCTTGCTGGCCGAATCCGCCGAAATGGTTGAGATCCTGCCGAATCTGAGAGGCTGTATATCCGATGAGCTTTGAGAGCTCTCCGGAGGAGATGCGTTCCGTACCGCTGTTTTCAAGATCCTCCAGGGCCCGTAAATATCTGGGTAGTCTTCTGATGACCGCCGATGAGATCTTTCCGTCTTGTTTCATATATTATCCTTTCATGGTTCTAAACACACCTTGTTAATTTTATCACTAACAGAGGATTTGTTACAACACTTTCTTTATGGTAAAATAGCAGAGTTATGAGCATCCTAACGGCGTCAAAACTGAATAAGAGCTTCGGGATCGAGACCGTTCTGGAAGATGTTGCGTTCCACGTAAACGCCGGCGACCGCGTCGGCATCGTAGGAGCCAACGGCGCGGGGAAAAGCACGCTGATGCGCATCCTCGCGGGCGAACTTGCGCCTGACAGCGGCGAGCTGTACTTCGAAAAAGGCACCAGCATCGGCTACCTGAAGCAGCGCGACCACTTCCCCGACGGAGGCACCGTGCAGGAGGAAGTCTCAAAAGCTGCCACGCAGGCGCAGAAAGACGCTTTTGAAGAGCATCACGGCTACACCTACGATAAGGGACTGCGGGGCATCCTGCGCAGCCTTGCCTTTACGGACGACTACCTGGACAAACCGGTGGGCACCCTGTCCGGCGGCGAGCGCACCCGGCTGGCCATGGCTTCCCTGCTGCTGCAGGAGCCGGATCTGCTGCTCCTGGATGAGCCGCCGAACCACC
>JAGAHX010000017.1 GCA_017626845.1 Bacillota bacterium | reverse complement strand
GTGGGGGAAGTGATATGTCCGCCTACCGGTACGGTGCCGTTGGATTTTGATGCATGCACGAGATACGTGCTGCAAGATATCCGATTCAACCGGCCGTCCGTCGCACGGTCTAAGATTTGCGGATGCATCAAGTGTCTTAATTTCTTCCCGCCCTACAAAGTGACGAAGTATGACATCGTAATGCCCGACGCCACAGCAGACACTGCCATCTGCCCGATTTGCGGCGAGACTGCAGTGCTGCCTTCCGATCGTGGGTGGCCGATGTCGGCACCGTTTCTTCTGGCGATGCGGGAGAGGATCTATCCGCGTCTGCGAAATTACACGGATCCAAACACAAGGGTGTATGCGAGCGCCAATGAGCGCGCAGACGATTTCTTGCGACGCTGCAATGAGGATCCGGATGCGGTGGAGCCTTGTAGTCCGTAACAGGAATAATCCGGCACAACACAGAAGAAAACCTTCCCGGAGCTGCCTTATTCATGCAGCCCCGGGGATCTCCAGATTGATGTTTCATTTAGGAGGGAAAAACCATGAAGCGATCCGATGTTATCCGCATATTATGGCGCTGCTTTCTGTTCTGCCTGATTTGCGTGATCCTACTTACCTATGTTTACGCGATTTGCAAGGTGCCCAGCGGATCCATGGAGCCCACGATCCGTACGCGCAGCTTTATTCTCGCACTTCGCCTGCCTTACATCATAAGCGATCCGACGCCGCAGGTCGGCGACATCATCGTTTTTCGCAGTCATCTGCCCGGAGATGAGCGGCTGTTACTAAAGCGGGTTATTGGGCTCCCGGGAGATACCATCGAGATCCATGACGGTCATGTGTACCGCAACGGTGTCGTGCTGGACGAGCCATATCTGACGCAGGAGGGGGCCACCTACGCCCCTTGGGCTGCGTACACTGTCCCCGACGCTAAGCTGATGGTTCTTGGGGATAATCGTGGGAATTCCCGCGACAGTCGATATTGGCGGGATCCCTACGTTCCTGTGGATGCTGTCTGGGGGAGAGTTCTTTCCTTTTAACACAGAATGCCCAGGGTGTTGATCTGCATTCACATAGCACAACACCCTGGGCATTGTTGGATGATGAATCGCTTTGAATTGGAGAAGCGGAAACGGAAGGAGTCGATACTGGACAGTTCGCCATTAAGCATGAAGAAGCAGCGCAGCCGTTACTCTGTATTCGTACCGCGCAGTCACGCCCGGCCCTTAATACGCCTCGTCATGATCGTATTCTCCGTACTCACAGCCAATGTGGGTGGCCTCGATTTCGTCGGCCAGGATCAGCTCTCCATTCTTCCGGTCATACAGCTTTACGGTGCCCCAACCATTGCCGCCGTTCCACAGGCGATTGTGATGTCTGCTGCCATCCGGTGCTTCGTAGTTGATCCACAGCATGTCCTTCTTCCGGCAGTGTACCTCTGTCTCCATGGCCGCGTGGATGTTCTCCTGGCGCACGTGCCAGACGACTTCTTCTTCACACTCTTCAAAGGAGAAGGTGGTCTTCACCATCAGGTGAAGCTTTGAAAAGTTGAAGTCATACTCCTGCCCCTCGTAATAGAACACGCCCAACAGCCGACGGTCCAGCGGTACGAAATAGATCTTCGGTCGGCCGCCGCCGATATCGAAGACGCTGTTATGGAGCGGCTTCCCGGTCTTTTTGCTCGTCAGACAGTTGGACGACAGCCAGACCCAGGGCGTGGTAAAGTCCCGGCCCCAGTTTTTGTCGGCATAGCCAAAGGACTTTTCGGGTGTGACCGTATACTGTCGGCCGTTGAAGGTGACAGTCCCGCGGTAGGCGCTCTTCATGCCCTCCGCATGCCAATACATGGCGAAGGCTTGCGCATCCCGGAGAGGCTTGCTGGCCCCATAGCCCACGTTGAAGGCGATCTGCTTGTCCACCGTCAGATCCCAACTCATATTGCCGGCGTTGCACATCCACTCCGGATGGGCGGCAGCGTCCTCCGCCGTAATGGCAACGCTGCCTTTCAGCGCCGTCTCGCAGGCCAGGCAATCCGCCGCCTCGATCCGATACGGCGCTTCAGCGTGCAGCGCGACATCCCTCCAGGCAAAGAAACGGTGCAGCTGGCAGGCGTTCTCGCCCCAGGTGCCCGCCTTGACCATGAGGTAGGACGGCTTCTTTCCGGCTGCCTGGTTGGCGGGCAGCTGCCCCAGTACCGGCACATCCTCGGCCAGCGCCGGGTTGCAGACAAAGAATTCAATGAAGAACGGCCTGTCCTCGCCGGTCTCCGCGTCCTGGGCAGTGAAAGAATGCCACCACCAGTCATAGCCGTGGTGTGCCAAGGGGCCGCGCAGCATGCAGGCGTTGCGTGTAATATCGTGATGATTGAACATAGGTTCTCCTTTCGATGTGTGAAAACGCTGGAAGCCGCATTCTCAACAGGATTTCAAATAAGCAAAGGCTTCCTGTGCCATTGACAGGCTGACCTTTTCTTCGGCTTTGACTGAGAACAACGCCTCACGCTCGGTGCGGCTCAAATCGGCGGCGTTTCTCATGCTTCGGAATCTCCGCAAATCTCCTTGATTGCTTCATAGATCCACGCAGCAACATAGCGACTCTCCTGCAGGATCTGCCGTCTTTCTTTCGCATCCAATCTGCTGGACAGAAAAGAAATGGTCTGCGAATCCATGGTTTCCTTTCCCATCGCACGCAGCGCTTGAATGATCAAGGCAGTCGTCTCTGACACGCCGATGAGCTCGTTTTTCCGGTCGGTGTGCTTGAACTGAAATATGATCCCGTCCGTCTCGTAGGTCTTGTACGGGCCGTCGCTCACATAGAGCCAGACGGCCGGAATCTGGGTCGAAAGCCCCAGCATGTTCAGCGCCGTGTCGCCGCAGGGGACGATGGTCCATCCATAGTTTCTCGCGATCGCCTTCGCAACAGCATCCTCTCTTGGGGGGACAGGCTGATCCAACAACGGACGAAAACGCGGCTTCCTATAGACGCCGCGTTTTACTTTTTCCAGTGTACCATCCCCACGCAGCCGGCTCAGGCACATGGTGATTTTCCGCGCCTCGGCCAAATCAGAGAAATCCGCCGGGATAAAGACATCGCCCGGCGCTGCGTGTTCGATTCGAGCTCTGACTTGTTTTAGAATATCAGGCCGTGCCATGAAATCGCCCCATTTCGTTGTAAATAATATATGGTTTTTACAACGAAACGTCAAGCAGGATATTTTGTTGAGTACGAAAACACATCGCCCTTTTATACAAAAAGGCGGTTCACGTATAAATTGGCTCAAAAAGTTGCATTTGTGTGTAAAATTGATACAAAAAGCCACAGAAAAAGATAAAAAAATCCCGCTTTACGCTTGAATCTGACCCCGCCTTGGTATATACTGATAAAATGTAGGATTATATGTTGTGTACAACACGCGAAGCGGGAGCGGAAGCCGGCTCCCGGCAGGGTTAAACGTTGTGAAGATCACAACGGAGAAAGAGGATCAGAAACCGGGCGGAAAGAAAGCTGCGGATCTGGGGGATCAGCATGAAAACCTCTGCAAAGAAACTCATATGTGCGATCATGGCGCTGGTGATGGTGCTGTCGTTGCTGCCATTGACGGCGTTTGCCGCAGACGGTCTGGAGGGACGTTCGGAAGAAGGTCCACAGATCGTCGTTGGCGAAAAGCAGGACTCGCCCAAAGAGCAGGCGATCGGAACCGGAGCAGGGGATAAGACTGCGGAAGGGGATGGTGCGCCCAAAGAGGGCGTGAAGCCGGCAGAGGAGATGTCTAATACCCCGGAAGACAACGGCAAGCCGGAAGACAACGGCAAGCCGGAAGACAACGGCAAGCCGGAAGACAACGGCAAGCCGGAAGACAACGGCAAGACCGAAGACAACGGCAAGACCGAAGACAACGGCAAGCCGGAGGACAACGGCAAGACCGAAGACAACGGCAAGCCGGAGGACAACACCAAGCCGGAAGACAACGGCAAGCCGGAAGACAACGGCAAACCCGAAGACAAGAGCAAACCGGAGGATAACGGCAAGCCCGAGGATAACGAAAAGCCCGAGGATAACGAAAAGCCCGAAGACAAGGGCAAGACCGAGGACAAGAAGGCCCTGTGGCTGGAACTGAGGCTGAAGCCGGAGGACGAGGGGAAGTACATCCTGGCCTCGGAGACGGAACTGCTGCCTGCCGACGAGAAGCTCAGCGTCCGCCGTTGGGAGAGCGGCGAGGAGCAGCTTTACAGCGGCGAACTGGAGAGGCTCCGGGCGACGGAGAAGGACGTGCTCACGCTGGCGGTACGCGACGAGGCGGGCGCGGCCTACAGATTTGAGAACAAAGAGAGCGAAGTATATCTCACCCACAGCAGCTGGATGACCCTGAGCGTGGAGGCACTGCAGGCAAAGGGATACAAGCTGTATCATAATGATGAGAACTGTCTTCTGAAGGAAGTACAGACGGAGATTCGGCTGACCGGCGGCGTGCCGGCGCTGTTCTTCCGGGCGGACAGCCTGGAGAACCTGGTGCTGACGGAGCCCAAGGCAGAGGCGCCGAAGGAAGAGCAGGGGAAGGACCCGGAGCAGAAGGTCGAAGAGACCAAATATGAATCCCAGGAAAAGAGCTATGAAGGCATCGGCGTAGAGGCGAAGATCCCGGAGGGGGCGCTGAACGAGTATGCGAAGCTGACGCTGGGCGCGGCGGACAAGGAAGCCGCGGAGAAGGCGATCCAGACGCTGGTGAACGCCGGGGTCGAGGATGCAAAAGAAGAGATAGAAGAAGAGACCGGCGGCGAAGACGGCGGTCAGGCTGTCGCGCCCAAAAAGCAGCAGATCCGCTCCATGGTGCTGCTGGATATCTGCTTCGCGGCAGGCGGCGTGACCCATTATCCCGCGGAAGCGGTGATTGTCAGCATCCAGGCGGAAGAGATCAAGGGGATGGCTGCGCCGCGGCTGTTCCATCTGATAAGCGGCAAGGCGGAGGAACTGACGGAGGGCGTCAAGTTTGACACCGGCGCCGGGACCGTGACCTTCACCACCGCCGCCTTCTCGCCTTTCGCGGTGGCGGAGCTGGAGGATGAGGGCACTGTGCCGGAACTGCCGCGTCTCCAGACCGAAGCGGCCAAGGCTCCGGCGGAGGCGCCCGCCAAGGCGGCGCCGTATAAAGTAACAGTATCGTATGAACTGATCAACGCCACAGAATATAACAATGCCTGGTCGGTAACAGAGTTGGCAGGACTTCCGGTGGTGAATCAGATTTCCGCGACTCTGCTGGAAAACGGGACTCCGATTGACAGGGACGGGATCGAGGCCGTTCAAACTGCCGAGAGAAATGGACAAACCCCGGATCAACAATTCAATTTCGAATGGACGCTGCCGCGGGAAGATGAAGAAGGAAACCCGATAGAATACGGGACCTTAAGCGTAGCCTATCGTCCGTCTCTGGCAGACGGTACGCTGAGCAGGCGCTACCAGCAGACGGAGCGGAAAAGCAGCTCTGCCAATCAGATGACGGTGCAGGTCACCACTGTTCTTTACGGCCTGTCCAATGTCTATATGACGCAGCAATGGCTGAAGGACAGCGGCGACAGCGATCCTGACGGGATCCGCCCGCAGAACATGACCTTTACCCTTTATGCCGACGGCAAACCGATCCGGACGGCTCCCCTCCGCGTCAGCACCAGTTCGAACAGTACGAGAGAGCTTTGGAGAGCGTCACAGTACGGAGCGCTGCCCCAGCTGGATGAAGAAGGGCATCCGATCCGTTATACCGTATCGGTAGACAACATACCGGCCTATTATACTTACAAGCTGACCCAGTTCCCCTACCGGGAAGGCACAGGCCACCTGGGAAGTGATGGCAGAAGCACGCTGGGCGGCATTTATCCCGGCCAGATCTATTCCAAACTGGATCTTACGCTGAAGTCCAAGTCCCTGACGGCGACCTTCCTTTGGGAAGGTGACGGGATCGGAACGGATGCGGAACTGAAAAACCGTCCGAGAGAGCTCAATGTGTCGCTGGAGTACAGCACGGACGGCGGCACCACCTGGCAGCCCTTCTGGGGTACCGCCGGCTATGCGGTGAGCGAGCCCGGCGACAAACCGAACAGTCTGAAGCGCACCTGGGATAAACTGCCGGCTGTGGACGCACAGGGCAATCCCGTGGAGTACCGGGTGAAGCAGGAGCGCCTGGCGCTGTATACGACCTCTTATAACAAACCGACCGACAGTGAGGACGGTTCTCACCGCGACATCGAGATCCATAACAGCTACAATGACAACTGGAATTATAAGATCGACCTGTACTGGAACGAAAGCGATCCAGCTCGGAAATACAATATCGAGGAAGTAACGCTTTCCTCCTCCCAGCGGAAGGTCGTCTACCAGTTGAACGTCTCCGTTCAGAAGCATTACGAGCCCGGCGACATGGAGATCCGGATCCCGCGCGAACTGATGGATGTCCGCGCGGGCGATGAAGGGATCGTTCCGAACGAGATCAGTCTGGGCGATGAAAACAATCCCAGCCCGGACTATGCCTATACCTACCGGATCGATGACGGCGGCACCCCGAATGATACCGGCGACGATGATATCGTCTTCTACAACTACAAGCCGCTGGAAGGCAACGACAACCTGGTGCTGTCCGTCAGCTATCAGATCCCCCCGCTGAGTGTGATCGACTGCTCCGTCGGAACCCTGCAGGCGGTGGCGACCGGGGCCTATACCGACGCCAACGGGGTAAAACATGACCCCGAGGAGCAGACCAGCAACACGATCCGCTACCGTATCGATACCGGTGTATCGAACGAGTGGGTCAAGAAAGCGTTCCAGAAGAATATGTACTACTGGGATACGAAGTACGGAGAACAGCCGGACGATTTCGATTTGCGCGCGTATAACTATGTGCTTGTACTACGTAACGGTCTATCCGCAGAACAGAAACCAGCCGTATTATTTCCTGTATACGGATAAGCCGGATCATGACGGAGAGCTGTACCGGGTCTATTCCTACGACGACGGGAATGCTGCCCTTGAAATCACAAAAACCGAGGACGGTGACCAGCAGTGGCGGACTCGGGTCTATACGGATACCGGGACGGCGTACCATGGCTGCTACATCATCGTCCGCTATCCGCGTCAGGCATATCCCGTGCCGGATCACGACGGAGAGTACACGTACGAGACCGATTATACGAACCATCTGGACGCTCTGATGGTCGCCGCCGATGAGCACGAGGGCGACAAGGGCGAAAACGATTTCAACGACCTGGTCCTGCGGGACGTGGAAACGGTCAGCCACTGGACGGATTATGTTTTCCAGTACACCGGGGAGATCTACTCCACCAGCAAGGAGATGGACTGGGATACCGATTACCTGGATACCCTGCAGTACGGCCAGGAAGTTCCCCACGGCTTCCGGTTTCTCCGCATGACTGTAAATGGATACAATTTCACGGACGGATATCGTTTCGATGTGACGGACGATGCGGTCTATGCCCGGGCCGTGATCGATGGACAGACGACGGCGTACGTCCGGCTGAAAGAGGGGGACTACTATTTCGGCAGCCGGGCAGGCTCCAATCCCTCGTTCACTGTGGCCATGTCGGATCTGAGTCGGATAGACGGACAACAGATCACCGGCTCCATGCCGGAAGGCGCGCTGCCGACCGCCTGGGGCAGAACAAGCGCAGGCGGCGCATGGGAAGAGATTCCCGTCACGCTGCGCAGCGAATATGAATATCAGTCTGCCCATTATTATACTTACGATCTGCCGGACATCAATGAAAAGCATTACGTCCAGATCCGCTACAGCATGCCGGAAGGCATGGAGGGAAAAGCGGCTGTTGAGTATCAAAACGGCTTGGCAATCAAGATCCGGCCGGACAGTGAGACGATCAACAACTGGCTTGCCCAAGGGAATGTGACGTCGATCCTTTTCCAGAACTTCGCCGCATATGATCTGTATGTGGCAGACCCGACAGGGGTCTATCATTGGGCAAATCCTTACACGACGACCTCCAATAGTCTGGCCAACGAGTTGGGACTGGACGAGGAAGACAAAGCGGAATTCGGCGCGTACCGGCATCGGAAAAACGATGACTGGCAGATGATCGCAGCCACCAGAACGACGGAGCTGCGAAAGAGCGTTGTGTCTATGTCGCCGAATCCCACAGACCAGACCCATACTGTGAATTTCGCCATCTCCGGCTGCGAGAGAACCACTGCGACGAATCTTCCCGATTTCGTCTATGAAGGCTGGAGCTGCAGCAGCGGCGTTTTCTATGACCTGCTCCCCATGGGCTATTCACTGGACACGACCGTTCCGATCCAGGTGACCGGAGCAAATTATCTGGACGGCGGCAGACTGCGCGGCGTACGGGTGAACGGAAGCAATTATGACAGCGAACTACCCGCAGCTCTGGAGAGCGTCGAAACGGTTGAAAACTACAAAGGGACCGGCCGCCAGCTGATTGTTTTCCGCGTAAAGAGCACATCGGAGAAGGGCAACAACTACGGAAAATACTGGACCGGCAGTTATATGATCACCGGCTTTGGCATTACCTTCAGTGCCGTTGCCCCGTATGAATTTGTCCCGGTGGGACGACTTTACAACCTGGTCGCCTTCCAGCGCACGGATGATCTGATGCTGGCAGACGGCTTTACGGATGAAGCCTATCAGGCGCCGCAGAGCACATCCAAACCACCCGTCCCCAAAGGCGATGACGGTCACGACGTTTTCTATGATATTAACCAGGACGGCGACGTCACGGAACCGGATACCCGATATACCTACGCGGATTTCACCCCCGTCTTCCTGAGGACGATCGAAAACGGCATCAGCAAGAAGGTCAAGGCTTCCGGCCGCGTGTTCACGAACACCGATGTTTCAGACCTCAATGCGGAATACACTTACCGCCTGAGCCTGACAGCCTCAGCCGGCGGTATCACGAAGAACGTCGTTCTGTACGATGTGCTGGAAAACGCGGCCAACACCGACGGCCATACCGGAGAGATCCAGTGGACCGGTACTTTCCAGAGAACTGCCATAGCCGATGCGGTCTCCAAGGGGATCGCGGTAAAAGTCCTGTACAGCACGGCCCCCGGCCTCAGTTATAACGCGCCGGAGAACATGCTGCTTGAGAATGCACCTCAGATCTGGAGCGAGGTCTGCCCGGACGACCTTTCCAAGATCACCGCTGTCGCCTTTGATCTGCGCCTGCGCACGGACGGCACGGAGATGGAATTCGAAGAAGATGATTCTGTCTTCGTCGATATCATCATGAAATCCCCGGCAGAGCTGCAGGAAGCCGAGTCTGCCTATAACCGGCCGGCCTACAACAGCACCTACGTGCCCCTTCATTCCACGGGCAGTACGACGTCGTTCAATATCGGCTCGCGGGTAGAGGTGGCCCTGCACGATCTGCAGGAGATCACCGTCAAAAAGCTTGGCCAGCCTGAGGTGGAAGGGGAAGATCCGAAGCCGCTGGCTGGTGCGACCTTCACGCTGTTCCGCTGCGGCTCCGAAGATGCGAATCATCAGCACAGCAAGTCTTCGAGCGGGTCGGACACCTGCTGGGTCAAAGTCCGTTCGGCCGTGACGATGTCCAGCGGCGAAGTGACCTTCCGGGAGCTGGACACGGGCGTGTACAGGATCGAAGAAACGTCGGCACCGAAGGGCTATAACGGATATTCCAGCAGCTCCTACTGGTGGCTCTTTGAAGTGGATGGGGGACACGGCACGATCACCCGGCCGAAGGGATACCGTTCCTCCGGTACGCCTGTGGAAATGGGCGGAGACGCGGAGACCGGCTATACCCTGCTCAACACGCCGAAGACGGTTAGTATCCGAGTATACAAATACTGGAGCGGTCCGTCGCTTGGGTCGGAGTATCTGCCTTCCACAGTCCGGGTCAACATTTACAGGAGCCGGGGCAGGAATGCGCAGAAGGAGTTCTACAGGACCGTGGAATTCACGATCACATCCAGCGGTTCCCGTTCGGTCAGTTTGACTGTCCCCCAGTATTATGACGGTGTGAACGCTTATATTTACTATGCGGAAGAAGAACCGGTCCCGGGATTCCGCGCGTCCATGGACCCCGGCGATACAGGCAGCGGCACCACGCTTAAGATCACCAACGTGCAGGAGACCAAAGAGATCGCGGTGACCAAGGTCTGGCAAAACGCGGACAGGTCCGTGACCGCACCGGAAGGCGCGAGCGTGACGTTCCAGCTCTACGCGGACGGCGTCGCTCTGGGCGCGCCTCTTGTCCTGACAGGAACACCTGCGGAAACGGCCCCCGCCTCGGGCGGTTATGAAAAAGAAGACTGGGTAGCAGCCTTTGTCAATCTGCCGGCCTATAAGTATGTCAAGGATCCGGACACCGGAGTAAAAGCTTCGCATGAGATCGTCTATGTTGTGAAAGAGATCAGGGGATGGCCTTCCTACACGGCGGAAAACGAAGGGGAAGCCGCAGACGGCGCGATCACGAACGTCCAGGAAGCGACGGAAGTGGAAGGCTCCAAGACCTGGGTTGATGCAGACGATCAGGATGGGATCCGTCCCGCAAGCATCACGGTCCGTCTGCTGGCCGACGGTGAGGAAGTCGCTTCCAAGCGCTTGGAACCGGACAAAGACGGCCTCTGGACTTATGCATTTGATGGCCTGCCGAAGTACAGAGTGGAAAACGGCGAAACGGTCGAGATCGTTTACACCGTGAAAGAAGATCCCGTGGAAGGCTACGAAACCGAGATCGAGGGCTTTGCCATAACCAACACCCATACGCCCGGAACGGTAGCGTTGAAAGGCGCGAAAACCTGGGACGATGGTGACGATCAGGACGGCCTGCGTCCGGAAAGCATCACGATCCGCCTGCTGGCCGATGGCGAGGAGATCGATTCCGTTTCGGTAAGCGAAAAGGACGGCTGGCAGTGGCAGTTTGCGAACCTGCCGCAGAGCAGAGCAGGAACCGCAATCCAATATACGATCAAGGAAGATGTGCCGGAAGGGTACACGGCCACAGTCAACGGTCTTGATGTGACCAACACACACACGCCCAAAACGACCAAAGTCGAAGGTACCAAGACCTGGGACGATGGTGACAACCAGGACGGCCTGCGCCCGAAAAGCATCACGATCCGCCTGCTGGCCGACGGAAAAGAGGTGGACTCTGCCACCGTGACCGAAGAGGGCGGGTGGAAATGGAGCTTTACAGGCCTGCCGAAATACCGCGATCACGGAACCGAGATCGTTTACAGCATAACCGAAGATGCCGTAAAGGGCTACGAATCCAAAGTCGACGGCTATAATGTTACCAACGAGCATCCAACAGAGCCCGGTAAAAAGCCGCGTACAGGCGATGACAGCCATCTGCTGTTATGGCTTATCGTTATGCTGGTCTCGCTGACCGTTGTTTTGGGAATCACCTACTGCGTAATAAAAGGACGTGTCATGTCGCGCAAAAAGGACGCGCGTCAAAAGAGGCGCAGCAGGGAAAAATAGGGTTTTAAACGCTAAAGCGAAACGTACGAAAAAAGGACGTTCAAAAGAACGTCACAAGAGAAGAGACACCTGTCCCCCCGGAAAGGGTTGACCGGTGTTTCTTCGTTCCGTTCGGCAAGTGACGCCGACCGGGTCAACGCCTTCATCGCCGCGATCCGCACGGACGGGACGCTGGATGAGATGTACGAGCGCTGGGTCGTGCGCGGGGAAAAGGGGATGCCGGAGATTCCGCGGCCCCAGGCGCCGGACTGGTACCTCAAGGTGGGGACGACCGGGATCGTAGAGCCCTACAGCTTCTATGAAGGCACGGAGCTGACCGGCTTTGATATTGAGCTGGCCTATCGTCTTGCGGCGTGGCTCAACGCCGACGTCGCCTTTACGGTTTACGATTACAATTCCATCGTGGCGGCGGCCCGTACCGGGAAGGTGGATCTCATCGCGGCCAACCTCCAGGTCACGCCCGAACGGGCGGAGGCGCTGCGTTTTTCCGACCCGCTCTACCGGGAACAGACCGGAATCGTCGTGCGCGCCGCCGAGGCCTCGGCTGCGGGGGCGGGCACGGTCCGCTGGCAGGACTACAACGGCAAGCGGCTTGGCGTCATGGTGGGGCCGCTGATGGAGGACGCGGCGGCAGAGTTTTTTCCGGACAGCGAGATCCTTCTCTTCAACGGCTATCCGGACTGCATCACCGCGCTGCTGGCCGGAAGGATCGACGCCTTTCTCGGGGATGAGCCGGAGTTGAAATCCACCCACGCCGAGCGGCCGGAGATTGACTACATCCACGACAACATCACCAGCAACAACTATTGCTTCGCTTTCCGGAAAAACGACCCGGAGAGCGCGGCCCTGTGCGAGGAACTCAACGCCTTCCTGGCAAAAAGCTGGGCGGACGAGCCCACCAGCGCGCTGGACCCCACGATGGTGGACGAGGTGCAGGCGGTCATCCGGCAACTGGCCGAGAGCGGGAAGACCATGATGATCGTCACCCACGAGATGAACTTCGCCCGGGCGATCGCCAATCGGGTATTTTATATGGACGAGGGCGGAATCTGCGAAGACGGAACGCCGGAGCAGATTTTCGAGCATCCCCAAAAGGAGCGGACCCGCCGCTTCATCAAAAAGCTCAAGCTTCTGGAGCTGGCAATCGAAAGCCGTTCGTTCGACTTCGTCGCCCTGGGCGCGGAGATCGACCGTTACTGCCAGCAAAACAACATGGCGCCGAAGGACAAATACCGCATCCGCCTGGCGATCGAAGAGCTGGTGATGCAGATCCTTCTGCCGCGGATGCCGGAGCCGCAGATCCATGTGACGGTGGAATACGCCGCCCGGGAGGGGAAAACCGAGGTGACGGTCCGCTACGGCGGGGAGCCCTTCGACCCCCGGGAGACGGACAACAAGCTTTCGCTGTCCGTGCTCGCCAGCACCGCGGAGGCGTTTACGTACGTCTATGATCCCCCGGCAGAGAAGGGAAACTGCATGAATCTGAGGATCAAGACCTCCGGACAGGAGAGATAAGAGATCCCGGAGTAAATGAACGCCGGAGCCCGGCCGGGGACGGCCGACCCGAAAAAACCGCGAGACCGCGGAAAATCATACCGAAACCAGTGCCCGCGATCGGGAGGATCTCCGGGTCCGGCCGAGCCTGCAGACCGTCCGGTACGCCGGAGAGATCCCGCCCCCCTGCGGGCAGGCGGGGGATATGGGAACAAATGGTGACGGAACTTGCAGGAAACACTTGCATTTTTTCGAAATAACGCATATAATTTTCAACGATATGCGCCCTGGCAGAGTATCCGAAATCGGCAGTTTCCCCGACGACCCCCCGCCCGTTCCGGCACAGCCCCATCCTTGCTTTTTTGGAGGTCCCCTATGCGAGTAAACCGCTTGAACGAAATGGAAATCTACATCCTGTCCAGAGGCTCTGCCAGCCTGCAGGACTTGGCCGACACCTTCGGCATTTCCATCAATTCCGTCCGCCGCGACGTGGCCACCCTGCTGGAGAGAGGCACGGTCCGGAAGGTCTACGGCGGCGTGGCCGCCTCGGAGACCGGCATCGTCTATCCCTCCCAGCTGCGGCAGAATTTCTATCAGGAGGAGAAACGGCAGATCGGAGAGCTTGCCGCGGAATTCGTGTCCGACAACAGCATGATCTATCTGGATTCCGGCACCACCGTCTCCTGCATCGTGCCCTTCCTGGCCCAGAAGACCGGCGTCACGGTGCTGACCAACAACGTCATGGCGATCCGGGAGATCGAGAAGTATCCCAATGTGGAGCTTATGTCCTTGGGCGGGCGGCTGAATCGGGTGACGCAGTCCTTCTCCGGGCTGCTGACGCTGGACGCCATCGACAGCTTCAACATCCCCCTGGCCTTCATGGCGGTGACCGGCGTTTCTCCGAAATACGGCCTGTCCAATTCCACCGAATCCGAGGCCCAGGTGAAGAAGGCCGTCGTGAGCCGGAGCCAGAAGGTCATTCTGATGGCGGACCACCATAAGTTCACCAAGAGTGCGGTCCTGCCCTATTACCGGTTTGAGGACCTGTATGCTGTGGTCACGGACCGGGCGCTGGACGCCCCCTTTGCCGAAAAGGCAGAGGAAAACGGGATCATCGTTTCCACACCGACCCAGCCCTACCGCAGAAACGGACAGAGTTCCAAGCTCTGATCCCCGAAGACAAAGAAACCAAGCCCCCTGCCCATACGGGCAGGGGGCTTGTCCGCTTCGTTTTTCACTCCCGGACGATCAGTTCCAGCACGTCCGGCCGGGCGTAATGCCCGCAGGCGTCGAACTCCATGCGGCTGGCCGGGACCTTCTGCATGTCCAGGTCGGCGTAGACGATGGCCTCCCGGTCCCAGACCGGCTCGGTCACGTAGTGGCCGAAGGGGTCGACCACGCAGCTGCCGCCCCGGCAGGTGTTTTCCGGCAGCCGGGCGATCTCCTCCTGGGCCAGCAGGTCCCGGGGATAGTCGTCCCGGGTGAAGACCATGTCGCAGTTGATGAAATAGCAGTGGCCCTCGATGGCGATGTGCCGGATGGTAGCCTGCCACTCCTCGTTGTCGTTGGTGTTGGGGGAGAGGTAGAGCGTCACGCCCTTCTGATAGAGGGCCACCCGGGCCAGGGGCATATAGCTCTCCCAGCAGATCAGGCTGCCCATGGGGCCCCAGGGAGTATCGGCCACGGGAAAGTAGCCGGCGTCGGCCTCGCCCCAGACCACCCGCTCCGCCCCGGTGGGCTTGAGCTTGCGGTGGTGAGAGACCAGGGCTCCCTCCGGGGAGAAAACCAGATTGGTGTTGTAGAGGGTGGCGGAGGTCAGCACTCGCTCGGACACACCGATGCTCAGCCAGGCGCCCGCCGCCTTTGCCGCGGCGGCCAGCCGTTCGGTTTCCGGGCCCGGGACCAGCAGAGAGTTGTCGTAGTAGCGCTTCCAGTCGGTCCGGCCGCTCTCCTCCCGGTGGCCCACGGTAAAGCCGAAGGTCAGCCCATAGGGATAGCAGGGGATGAACAGCTCCGGGAACACGATCAGCTCCGCGCCGTTGCGGCCCGCCTCCGCGATGAGACCCAGAGCCTTTTCCAGGCAGGCCTCCTTATCGAACATCACAGGCGCCGCCTGTACCACCGCCACGCGGCAGATGTCTTTCAGATCTTTCATACAATAACCGCCTTTCTCGGTACGCACGTCTCGCCCGGCCTGTCTGCCGGAGGCGAGGAGTTTTCTGCGGATGGGCGCCGATCAGAACACGGCGCAGCCGTCGCGGCCCAGACGGCAGAAGATATCCACCGAGCGGAAGTGGGCCAACAGGCGCTCCGCCACCCGCTTGAGTACCCGGTGGCTGAGCTTCTCCCGGTAAAGATTTGCCGGCGGTCCGTTTCCCGGTTCCCGGGAAAGCAGGGGCCGCGGCCGCGCAGAAAACATCAGATACTTTATTATATCATGCGTTCCACCCGCCGTAAATCGAAAAAATACACCACCCTTCCGCCGATGGATGTGGCGGAAAAAAAGAAAAAACCGCCCGACGGGAGCTGCGTCCCGCTGGGCGGCGTGCGTCTTTTTAGTATTCGCCGGAGGTAAAGGTCAGGCCAAAGGTCTGGTTAAATTCCTCGCTGGGCTGCAGCGTCACGGTCATGGGCCGGGAGAGCACCCCGTGCTTGTACAGTCCGTCCGCCAGGATCTGCCCCAGCAGATCGGTGGCCTGGGGCCAGTTGTTCCAGTCGTTGTCGCTGTCCATGCAGAGGACGACCGCCTCGGTCTGCCCCTGCTCCTGGGCCTGGAGCAGCTGGTCGATCAGGGCATTGTCCACGTCCATGCAGACCCGGGAGGGCAGGTCCAGGCAATTGGAGTCGGCAAAGGTCATGGCCTTGGTGTTGACGGCGGAGGCCGCCACCAGCAGCACCAGGGGCAGCAGCAGCCCCAACCGCTCCCAGCGGCGCAGGGCTCCGGCCAGGCCGGTAAAGAGAAACAGGAACAGGAAGAAGAAGGCGCCGAAGGCCGCGTCCGGCCGCCGCACATAGGCGGGGTTCACTACCGCGCTCAGCAGCAGGATGAAGACGGCAGTCAGCACACCGGATGCCGCACACAGCAGCAGGAGCCGGCCCGGACCGGCAGCGCCCCGGTCCTTCAGCAAAATCACCAGGATAAGCGCCAGAAGAACCAGGATAAGCGCCCAGAAGGGCAGACTCACCTGCCCGAGCATCTGCCCCACCCCTTGCAGGGCGGCGGCAAAGGACTCTCCCCGAAGGCTGGCCCCGGCGCCCCGGCCGCCCAGGGCCTCGGACAGCAGAGCCATAAACCAGAGACCCAGCGCCGCCAGGCGCATGGCCTCGGTCCGGCAGAAAGAGGCGAGGGAAGCCTTCCGGCGCAGACTGCCGATCAGCGCGTACAGCAGGCGGCAGCCCAGGTAAACGGCAAAGATAGCGCTGCCGTAGAGGTTGGAGAACATGGCCAGATACAGCCCCGCCAGAAACAGGCCCTTGGAAAAGACCCGGCCGGGCCGGAACAGATCCTCCGGCAGATCCCCCGCCAGATCCAGCAGCACCAGCGCGCTGCCCAGCAGGGCGGGGATGGCGTAGAAGAAGACGCAGGCGGTGTCCAGGGTGGAGAACAGGTGGCGGTTGCCGGTCTCGGCGGTGCGGAAGATGAGAAAATGCACC
>JAGAHX010000016.1 GCA_017626845.1 Bacillota bacterium | reverse complement strand
ATGCTCAACGAAGTGCTGGCGGATACCGGCAGTCATGCCCAGACGCAGGTCGGAGTCGATGTTTATCTTGCAGACCGCACCCTTAGCAGCCTCACGCAGCTGATCTTCCGGAATACCGATGGCATCCTTGAGTGCGCCGCCGTTGGCATTGATGATGCGGACATATTCCTGCGGTACGGAAGAAGAACCGTGCAGAACGATCGGGAAGCCGGGCAGTCTTCTTGCTACTTCAGCAAGGATGTCCAGACGAAGCTTCGGGTTCTGGCCGGGCTTGAACTTGTATGCGCCGTGGCTGGTTCCGATTGCGATTGCCAGAGAGTCAACGCCAGTTCTCTTAACGAACTCTTCGACCTGATCGGGATCGGTGTACATAGCCTTGTCCATCTCGACACTGACTTCGTCCTCAACACCGCCGAGGGTTCCGAGCTCAGCCTCAACAACAACGCCGTGCTCGTGTGCGTACTCAGCAACCTTTCTGGACTCTTCGACGTTCTCTTCGAAGGTGTGGCTGGAGTAGTCGATCATGACGGAGGTAAAGCCGCTGTCTACGCAGTCCTTGCAGGTTGCAAAATCTGCGCCGTGATCCAGATGCAGAACCATCGGGATTTCCGGATGAAGCTCAACTGCTGCCTCGACGAGCTTTACAAGATAGATGCTGTTGGCATACTTTCTTGCGCCTGCGGAAGCCTGCAGAATAACGGGGGATTTCAGCTCTGCTGCTGCCTCGGTGATGCCCTGGACGATTTCCATGTTGTTGACATTGAAAGCGCCGATCGCATAACCGCCGTCATAAGCCTTCTTAAACATTTCGGTAGATGTTACTAAAGCCATTTTTGATACCGCCTTTCTATATATGTGATTAAAGTATTGAACTTTCGCAGATATTATAACGCAGGGGGAATAAAATGGAAACTGTAAATTCGGCACTGATTAGCGCTGTTTAACCCATTTTTCCGCACAACGAAAAAACGACAGTGCTTGGGGGGACTGTCGCTTTCGAGAAGGTATTCTTCTTATGGGGTATAGCAAAAACTTATAATGTATTGGGGGGTTACGCCTATTATACTATCATGCGCCCTCCCCCCGGTAAATCCATAGAAATCACAAAATTCACAAAATCGTTTTCGTGTTTTTGTGCAGGTTCGCTAAGAATCAGGCGCTCTGGACGGATGCAAAGATCGCTTCAAACTCCTCGGTGCCGATCTTTTCCTTCTCCAGAAGGAGCTGCGCGGTCTTCTCCAGGACCTCCCGGTTGGCCAGGATAATCTCCTTCGCCTTCGCATAGCACTCGTCAATCATCCGCCGCACCTCGCGGTCGATCTCGCCCGCGATCAGCTCGCTGTTCTTGGTGCTGTGCCCCAGGTCATAGCCAAGGAAAACGTCTTCTTCCTCCTGCTCATAGTTGATGGTGCCGATGTTTGCGGACATGCCGTAGCGGGTGACCATGCGGCGCGCAATGGCCGTCGCCTTCTTGATGTCAGAAGAGGCGCCGGTGGTGATGTCGCCGAAGACAATCTCCTCCGCGATCCGTCCGCCCAGGCTCACCATGATTTCCTGAAGCATCTTGCCCCGGGTCATGAACATCTCATCCTTCTCCGGGAGCGGCATGGTGTAGCCGGCAGCGCCGCGGCCGGTGGGAATGATGGAAATCGTGTAGACCGGCCCCACATCCGGAAGCTCGTGGAACAGAATCGCGTGCCCGGTCTCATGGTAAGCTGTGATTTTCTTTTCCTTGTCAGAGATGATGCGGCTCTTTTTCTCCGGGCCGATGCCCACCTTGATGAAGGAGCCCTTGATGTCTTCCTGTGTGATAAAGGCGCGGTCCTGACCTGCTGCCAGAATGGCTGCCTCGTTCAGCAGATTCTCCAGATCTGCGCCGGTAAAGCCGGCTGTGGTCCGGGCAATCTCCTCCAGATTGACATCGTCTGCCAGCGGTTTCTTGCGCGCGTGGACCTTCAGAATTTCCTCTCGCCCCCGCACGTCCGGCGCGCCGACCGTGATCTGCCGGTCAAAGCGGCCCGGTCTGCGGATGGCCGGATCCAGAATATCCACGCGGTTGGTGGCCGCCATCACGATGATGCCTTCGTTCACGGAGAAACCGTCCATCTCCACCAGGAGCTGGTTCAGCGTCT
>JAGAHX010000015.1 GCA_017626845.1 Bacillota bacterium | reverse complement strand
TTAGATGCATCAATACCTACTGCGTTCATTGTCCACCTCCTGAAATGATATGACACGGTAAATGTCAGCTTTACTCATTGCCTGTTCTATCTACTGGGGTGTGACACGAATGTACCGCAAGGGCAATTCAACCTGCATAAAACGAATGCTGCGAATGAGGAGCTGGCTGGCAGTCTATGTTACGGACGCTAAGTCCAAGAAAGGGAGCCGCCATACCGATACTCCATCATTCTAACAGCTTAAGCAACAAGAAGGTGAAGATCCCATCTGGCTGATGGGTATCTCAACCATAAATACATTGTAGTAGGAAGGAGACAAAAATGCGTATCACTTACTATGGCCATTCCTGCTTTGCCTTGGAATCGCAAGGGTTCCGGGTCGTGGTCGACCCGTACAGGGATTATGTCCCCGGCTACCGGGCGCTGCATTTGGCCGCGGATGCCGTCTTCTGCTCCCACGGTCACGACGACCACGCCTGGGTGCAGGCGGTAACGATCCGCGAAAACGCTCCCGCAGATCCCTTTACCGTTACGGAAGTGGCCGGATTCCACGATGACGCGCAGGGCGCAAAGCGAGGCCCCAACACGATGCGCATCTTCGAGGCGGAGGGACTGAAAGCCATCCACCTGGGGGATATCGGCTGCATGCCGCCGGAAGCAGATCTGGAAAAGTTGAAGGGTGCAGACGTCTGCCTGGTTCCCGTTGGCGGTTTCTACACCATCGACGCGGTGCAGGCTAAGACCCTGATGGACATCCTGCAGCCGAAGATCATCATCCCCATGCACTTCCGTTTGGGCGATATG
Organism: Bacillota bacterium; assembly: GCA_017626845.1. Classification (GTDB taxonomy): domain Bacteria; phylum Bacillota; class Clostridia; order Peptostreptococcales; family Anaerovoracaceae; genus RUG11894. The sequence continues at coordinate 3,766 of JAGAHX010000015.1, read as the reverse complement.
GGCTTCGCCGAGATCGGCACCTTGGACGAATTCACAAAATTATATGCGCCGGAGAACGTCCGCTTCGCCGGCACCGATACGCTGGAACTGACAAAAGAGACCCCTGCCGGGGTCACCGTGCTGGAATATAGATAGACATCCTTAGGTAGACGGAGGTGTTCCATGTCTGAAGCCTATCGCGACATTCCCTGGAGAAACCACGAGGACTTGGACCGCTATGCGGTAAAGCAGAACGTGCCCGTTTGGATCGGCGGCAAAAAAGTGACCGCCGACCGGGTCGTCAAGACCTGCTGCCCCCACAACTGCTACGACACCTGCGGCGAGCTGGTGTACGTAAAGGACGGGAAGGTGATCAAGATAGAGGGCGACCCGGACCATCCCATCACCAAGGGACACCTCTGCCTGAAGGGCTTTGCCAACGTCCAGAAGATCAACAGCCCGGACCGGGTGAAATACCCGATGCTCCGCATGGGAGAGCGGGGGGAAGGCAAATTCCGCCGCATCTCCTGGGAGGAAGCCATGGACTGGATGGTCGAAAAGATCCGGTCCATCCAAACCGCGTACGGCCCGGAAGCCATCCTGGAATACTGCTATTCCGGCAATCGGGAGCACATGGCCAAAGCCGTGGCCGGCAGGCTCTGGAATCTGATGGGCGCCTCCAAACTGGTGGGTAGCTTCTGTCTGCTGTCCGGCGTCGCGGGCTCCGTGGGAACCGTAGGCAGCCAATACACCATGGATCCCCAGGTCTGGTCGCAGCACGCCCAGACTCTCTTTCTCGTCGGCCGCAACTGCACGGCCACGAATCCCCACATCTTTCCCTTCCTGTACCGCTTAAAGGAGCGGGGCGGGAAGCTCATCGTCGTCGATCCTTGCGCCACCGGCGTGGCAGCCAAAGCCGATATCCACATCAGACCCCGCCCGGGCACGGACGGGGCGCTTGCATTGGGTCTCATCCACTGGATCGTGGAAAACGGCTGGGAGGATAGGGCGTTTATCGCGGAAAAGACCACCGGTTTCGAAGAACTCAAAGAATACGTAAAGACCTGGACGCCGGAATACACCGAGAAGGTGACGACGGTGCCTGCCGCGCAGATCAGGGAAGTCGCGGAGATCCTCGCGAAGACGGACACCATGTTCGAAACGGGCTACGGTCAGCAGCGCTACAGCAATGGCCATCAGGTGCAGCAGGCGCTGGCGTGTCTGGCCGCGGTGTGCGGCAGTTTCGGCAAGCCTTCCGCCAACTACGACTGCATCTCCGGCATGGCTTTCCCCGGGGTCACAGGGTTTGCCGACGGTGCTGCGGTGAGCGCGCCCAAAGGCGCGGATATCCCTAAAACCCGCCTGGTGAACATCGCCGCGGTGGCTCGGGCCATCCACGAGGCGAAGGAACCGCCCATCAAGGGCGTCATCTCCTACCGGGGCGGTCTCATCTCCCAGCAGCCCGACGTGGATTACACGATCGAGGCGGTCAAGTCCCTGGACATGTTCGTGACCATCGAACAGTTTATGACGGACGATACGGACTACGCGGATCTGGTTTTGCCGGCCTGCCACTACCTGGAGCAGTACGGCGTGCATCCATCCTACTGGCACAACTGGAACCAGGTGCTGGTGCCTGCCGTGCAGCCGCCCTATGAATGCGTGCCGGATATCGAGATCTTCGCGGAGCTGGGGCGCCGTCTGGGATATGAAGCATACTTTCCCAAGGATATGACCGGTCTGGACTGGTGCCGGCTGCTGATCGGCGGCCAGTGCGATCTCGACAAGGCGGTCTCTCCGAACGGGCCGGTACGGCATACAGAGAACTGGTGCCCGAAGGTTCCCTACGAGACCTTCGACACGCCCTCCGGCAAATTCGAGTTCCATTCGTCCGTGCTAGAGGAGAGGGGAAAGCGATTCCCAGGTCATTACGATCCTCTGCCGGTCTATTACGAACCGGACGAGAGCATCGCGGCGACACCGGAACTGGCGGAGAAATACCCCCTCAATATCATCTCCCAGCACCCGTCGTTCCGCACCCATTCCCAGTACTATAACCTGCCGTGGATCAAGGAGATCGAGGGACCAGCGCGGGTGTTCCTCAGCAAAAAGGACGCTGCGGACCGCGGCATTGCGGACGGCGATAAAGTGCGTATTTTCAATGACCGCGGGGAACTGACGGACATCGTCGCCCGGGTCGGCATCCGCTTAAAGCCGGGCGTTGCGGAGATGTCCAGCGGCATGTGGGTCAAGCTGGGCGGCAGCGTCAATAAACTGACGAAACTGGTGCCGGCAGGCCCCCGGGACATCCTGGCGGAGGACGGCATCTTACGCGAATACGATCCGCTGCTGGACGGCAACACGGGCTCGTATTTCAATACGCTGGTGCAGATCGAAAAGATGGAGCAGGAGGGGCAGGCATGAACACGAGAACACAACGCATCCTGTATATCGATACCCGGCGCTGCATGGGCTGCCGGGCCTGTGAGACAGTCTGCAAACTGGAGAACGATCTGCCGGCCGGGCCGCGCTATACGATGGTGACGGAAGTGGAGACCGGGGAAGGCTTTACGGAAAAGCTCAACTTCCTGCCGGTTCCCTGCCAGCACTGCGGCGATGCGCCCTGCGTCCGGGCGTGCCCCACGGGCGCCATATATAAACGGGCGGACGGCATCGTGCTGACGGACGGGAGCCGCTGCATCGGCTGCCACGAGTGCCTGTTGGCCTGTCCCTTCGGCGTGCCCCAGTTCGGCGCAAATGGCCGCATGACGAAATGCACCATGTGCGTGCACCGCATCGATGAAGGCGCACTGCCTGCCTGCGCAGCCAACTGCCCGGCGGAAGCCATCCTCTGCGACACCGTGGAGAACGTCTCCCGCATCTTAAGGGAACGCTACGGCGCATCGGCTTCCTACGGGCCCTTTGCGGCCGAACTGCAGGAGGCCGGGCGATGAAACGCATCCTGTTTGACCCGAAACAATGCAGCCTCTGCGGTGTCTGCGAAACCGCCTGCAGCCTGGCAAAGGGCGGAAGTGTCGACGCAGACCGCTCCCGGATCCGCATCGAGACGGCGGGGGAGGAAAAACCTCTGCGGGCTGCGGTCTGCCGGCACTGCGAAGAACCCGCCTGCGTAACGGCCTGCATGCGGGGCATAATTGCAAAAGACGAAGAGACGGGGCTCGTATCCCGCAAGTGGGAAGACTGCTTCCGCTGCGCGGCCTGCACGGTCTACTGTCCTGTCGGGGCGATCGTCGAAGATCCGTCGCTGCACGCCTTTGTCTCCTGCGATCTGTGCGGTGGCGATCCGCTATGCGTGCAGGTGTGCCCGAACGGTGCGCTGCGCTTTGAAGACGACGGCGCTGCGAGCGCCTGGAAACGCAGCCTCTATGCGGAGCAGATGTTTACGGGAACGCTGCGGACCGGGGCAGAAGTGGCACCTCTTCCAGAAGTACCGGAATTGCAGTGGGAGAAGACGGCCGGCATTCTTTCGGCGAAGACCGGCACTTCCGTTACCGCAACGGATCTGAAAAACCGCTGCGAGGCGCGAAAGAAAGCGGCTAGAGAGGAGGGGCTGTAGATGGAATACAAGACAGACCTTCTTGTTTTAGGCAGCGGTGCCGCAGGCAGCAGCGCAGCTTTTGCCGCAAGAAAGCAGAGCTCGAACCTGTCCATCCTGATGATCAGCCATGAGGACGAACCGGAGTATTCGGAGCCGGCGCTGCCGGATCTGCTCTCCGGCGAATTGTCCATGGCAAAGGTGTGGGTGAAAAACTGGGAGGAATACCGG
>JAGAHX010000014.1 GCA_017626845.1 Bacillota bacterium | reverse complement strand
TCTATGTTACGGACGCTAAGTCCAAGAAAGGGAGCCGCCATACCGATACTCCATCATTCTAACAGCTTAAGCAACAAGAAGGTGAAGATCCCATCTGGCTGATGGGTATCTCAACCATAAATACATTGTAGTAGAAAGGAGTACCTATGGATTTACGAGAGACCATGAAGGCGCTGTGCAGCGAGTGCGGTCCCTCCGGCTTCGAGATCAAAGTGGTCGAGAAAGCCCGGGAACTCATCGAACCGCTGTGCGACGAAACGTGGATCGACAAGATGGGCAATCTCGTCGGCGTAAAGCGCTGCGGCAAGAAGAACGCCAGAAAGGTGCTGATCACGGCGCATCTGGACGAGATCGGCCTGATGGTGAGCGGCATCGAAGACGGCTTCCTCCGCTTTACGAAGATCGGCGGGGTCGACCCCAGAATGCTGCCCGACCGGGAGCTGACGATCCTTACGGAGCCTCCCATCTTCGGCGTCGTCGCGGCGCTGCCGCCCCACGTCATGAGCGAGGCCGACAAGGAGAAGACCATCCCCATCGAGGACCTGCGCATCGACATCGGATACAGCCAGAAGGCGGCGGAGAAACTGGTGCCCGTCGGCACGCCCATCTCCTTCCGCAAGGACAACTACAGCCTGGGTCCGAACCTGTACTGCGGCACCTCCCTGGACGACCGCAGCTGCTTCGCGGCGTGCATGTACGCCATGGAACTGCTGCAGGGACGGGAACTGGACTGTGACCTCTACATCATGGGCGCCACCGTGGAGGAGACCGATTCCACCGGTGCGCTCACTGGCAGCTACGCCCTGGATCCGGACTACTGCATCGTTGTGGACGTATGCCAGGCGAAGAGCACCGACGGCGGCCCCGTCAACAAGGACGTGGTCGTAGGCGGCGGTCCGACTCTCTCCGCAGGCGCCAACTGCCAGCCCCACATTACGCAGCATCTCATCGACCTGGCGGAAAAGCACCGCATCCCGTATCAGATCTCCGCGTCCGGCGGCAACACCCACACGGACGCCTGGCCCATGCAGATCAACAGCAAGGGCTTCAACATGTCCCTCATCTCGCTGCCCATGCGCTACATGCACACCCCCATCGAAGTGATGGACGTGCGGGATACCCAGTGGCTGGGTGAACTCATGGCAGCGGCCATCGCAGAGCCCTGCAAGGAGGTGTACGAATGCTAAAACTGTTGAAAGAACTCACGGCAGCAGACGGCGTCTCCGGATTCGAAGCTCCCATCCGCCATCTGATCGCGGAAAAGTGCCGTCCCTATGCGGACGAGATGCATGTGGACACCATGGGCAACCTGGTGGTGTTCAAAAAAGGCAAAAAACATAACGTTCCCAAGCTGATGATCGCGGCGCACATGGACGAAGTGGGCTTCCTCATCACGAAGATCGAGGACACCGGCGTGCTGCGCTTCCAGGAAGCGGGCGGCATCAATCCCAGAGTCGCTCTGGGACGGCGGGTGCTCATCGGTGCGAACCATGTTCCCGGGGTCACGGGCCTGAAGGCCTACCATCTGGTGACCCCCGAAGAGGAGAAAAAGACGCCCTCCATCGCCCAGATGTACATCGACATCGGCGCGGAGAGCAAGGAAGAGGCGGCGAAGCTCGTAAAGCTGGGCGATCCCGTGGTATTCGACTCCGATTTCGTCCGCTTCGGCGAAGGCAAGCGGCGCATCAAGGCCAAGGCCATCGACGACCGCATCGGCTGCACGCAGATGATCAAGCTCATGGAGAAGGATCTTCCCATGGACGTTACGTTCGTGTTTACGGTCCAGGAGGAAGTGGGCCTGCGGGGCGCCAAGGCGGCAGCCTTCAATCTGGCGCCGGATATCGCCCTCATCCTGGAGGGTACGACCTCCGCGGACATGCCCGGCGTGGACGACGCCAAGAAGGTGACCCTCGTAGGCGGCGGCTGTGTGATCGGCTGCGTGGATACCGGCACGATCTACGACCGCAAGCTGTTCGAGTGCCTGCGGGATCTGGCGGACGAAGCCGGCATCCCCTGGCAGATCAAGAACTACATCGCAGGCGGCACGGATGCGGCGGTCATCCAGAGAAGCCGGGCCGGCGTAAGAGTCGCCAACATCTCCACCCCGGTGCGCATGCTGCACGCGGCATCCACCGTGGCGGACAAGACCGACATGGAAAACGGCCTCAAACTGGCAGATCTTTTCATTAACGCGATCGCGGCGGGAAAGGTGAAGTAATATGGATATTCTGAAGACTTTAGATACAATGAATGCGGCCTTCGGTCCCAGCGGACGGGAGGAAGCGGTGGCGGCGGTCATCGCGGACATGGCGAAGCCCTACTGCGACGAGATCTCCACCGATGTGATGGGCAACCTCATCTGCCGCAAGAAGGGCCCCGGCAAGAAGATCATGTTTGCGGCCCACATGGATTCCATCGGTTTCATGGTGACCCACATCGAAAAGGAAGGCTTCCTACGGGTGGGCAAGATCGGCGGCATCCCTCCGGTAGAGGTGATCGGCACCCCCGTGCGCTTTGAAAACGGCCTGCGGGGCGTCATCCACTGCAACGAGATGGAGGACGAAGGCAAGGTAAAGATGGAAGATCTGTACGTGGACATCGGCGCCAGGGATGCAGCGGACGCAAAGAAGCACGTTCGCCCCGGCGACATGTGCGTGTACGACACCCGTTCCGCCATGGCGGCCAACCGCATGATCATCGCTCCCTATACGGACAACCGCAGCGGCTGTGCCGTTCTGCTGATGGCCATGGAACAGCTGAAGAAGAGCGTAAACGACCTGTATTTCGTCTTTACGACCCAGGAAGAAGTGGGCCTGCGCGGTGCAAAGACCGCGGCCTTCGGCGTTGCGCCGGACTATGGCATTGCCGTGGACGTCACAGGATTTGACGACGTTCCGGGCAGCCGCCACAGCTGCAGCTCCTCCACCGGCAAGGGCGCCGCGATCAAGGTAAAGGATTCCTCTGTCATCTGCAGCCCGGCCGTCAATAAGATCCTGGTCGAACTGGCGGAAAAGAAGAAGATCCCCTATCAGATGGACGTGCTCACGGCAGGCGGCACCGACGCCGGCGCCATGCACCTGACCATGGACGGCGTGCCCTCCAGCGGCATCTCCATCCCCTGCAAGTTCTGCCACTGCCCCCAGGAGATCGTCTCTGCGGACGACATGGAGGCCTGCGCGGCTCTGTGCGCCGAATTCGCCCAGTATAAGTTCGAATAAGAGGTGCAATGGATACAGAAAAATGCAAAGTGCTGCTGCGGGCAGTCGACACCGGGAGTTTTACGAAAGCGGCAGAAGAATTGGGCTACACCCCGTCCGGGGTGACCCATATGATGAATGCGCTGGAGGAGGATCTCGGTGTGCCGCTGCTGTTCCGCAGCCGCAGCGGCGTGACCCTCACCAGCGCCGGCCAGGAACTGATCGGTTCCATCCGCGATCTGGTGGCCTCGGCAGACCGCATGGACCAGCAGGTGGCGGAAATGCAGGGCCTGTCCGTGGGTCACGTGCGGTTCGCCTCCGGCGCATCGTTCGCCCGCTACATGATCCCCGAGATCGTGGCGCGGTTTAAGGACCGCTATCCCAACATTACGCTGGAGATCATGGAAGCCGGCGGCGGCGAGATGCGGGCCGCCATCGCGGAACACCGCATTTCCATGGGTTTTCTGACGAGAAAAGAGGCAGACCGGAATTTCATCTCCCTGTGCAGCGACGACATGCTGGCCATTGTGCCGGAAAACTCGCCGCTGGCAGAGCGGGATGTGATGGATCTGGACGAGCTGGCGAAATACCCCTATATCGGGGTGAACATGGATTACGACCACGACGTGGAATACATCGTAAAGGAGATGGGCTTCTCCGCGAAGCCCTTCCTGGTGTCCCGGGATGAACAGGCCATCATCGCCATGGTGCGGGAAGGCCTGGGCGTCTCCATCGTGGCGGGGCTGCACGTGGCGTTCGACTCCGAAGGCATCGTGGGCATCCCCTTAAATCCCCGCTATATCCGGGATGTAGGCCTTGCCATCGTGTCGGAGGAATCGCTGTCCCCGGCGGAACGCAAATTCATCGAAGTTGCCCAGGATGTGGTGGCGGAGATGATCGAGGATGGCCTTGTGCTGCCGCCCAGACCGCAGCAATAACAACAACAAACAACAACAAAAGAAGGAGCTCCTTTGGGGAACTCCTTCTTTTTATGTTAAGGCTTTGGATGGATATATATCTAAAGCATCAATGTCGTTAACGGGGCTGCCGTATTTGCCACCGGCAGTAACGACATCGCTGAGGTATATACGACGCTGCATGCGAGAAGCATCAGCATAACGGCCCAGATCCTTAATTTTGTGCTGTTCATATGCGACCTCCGGTGGATGGCTTACAGTGACAGGTTACCAGGTGCTTTCTTTAGAAAGCGGAACGGCTTATCTGTAGTTCTTGTCCAGCTTGTACTGACCGATGCAGTAAGCTGCCATCAGAACGACTGCTGCTACCAGGTAAGCGGGGCTGGCTGCTGCGTTGATGTTGGTTGCGATAAATACGAGAGCCAGAGCGATGATTGCGATGATGCCGCACATAAGACCTTTACTCATTGTTTTGTTCCTTCCTTTGCGTTGAATACACACTTGTTAATATTTTGTCGGGCTTGTTAATCTCTTAACGCCCCTTGCAAATATACTATAACGCATCCTAAGTCTTTAGTAAAACGACAGAAATTAATAGTTATTGTGAGAAAAATTCAACATCTTGCACCGCATTTCCTCTCGGTGTTACAATGGTTCCAGTACCATTGGACCATCTAAGGAGGACAATTATGGACAACATGGACAGAATTTTCTACAACGGATGCATCAAGACGCTGGACGACCAGTACCCGCTCGTTTCCGCTGTCGCGGTCAAGAACGGCATCGTCATGGCCGTCGGAAGCGACGAGGAAGTGAAGGCGATGGCGGGTCCCGCGACGGAGATGGTCGACCTGAAAGGCGCCTTCATGTGCCCCGGCCTGATCGACAGCCATATGCACCTGCTTCCGCTCTCCAACAAGCTGCGCCGCACCGACATCGGCGTCGCGAAGACGTTCCGGGAATGCATGGACATCATGGCGAAGGCCGCGGAAGCCAAGAAGGGCACCGATGGCTGGGCCATGGGCATCGGCTTCAACCAGGACGACTGGACCGACTGCAACGAAGTGCCCACCCGCCTGGATCTGGACAAGGCTTGCGGCGACGTTCCCGCGTACATCGAACGCGCCTGCGGCCACATCGCCACCCTCAACACCAAGGCCATGGAGCTCATGGGCATGATGAACGAAAAGGAAGGCGAATCCCAGTACAAACTGCGCTATTTCGAAGACGGCACCCCCAACGGCGTGCTGTGCGAAGACACGGTCCGCCTGGTGGAGGAATGCTTCCCCATCCCCACCGTGCCCGAGATGAAGGAACTCATCCTGATGGGCGCCCGCTACATCGCGGCGAAGGGCCTGGTCGGCGTTCACTCCGACGACCTCAACCTGGTCGTGCCCGTCAAGGATATGCCCGTCATCCTGCAGGCGTATAAGGAACTGTCCGAGGCGGACGAGCTGCCCATCCGCGTTCATCAGCAGTGCCGCATGCTCAATCTGCCGATGATCGAAAAGTTCTGCAGCGAGTACAAGGTCCGCACGAAGTGGGGCAAGAACTTCACGATCGGCGACATCAAGATTATGGGCGACGGTTCTCTGGGCGCTCATACCGCGGTCCTGCGCGGCGAATACAAGAACGCGCCGGAGGACCACGGCATTTCCCTCCACGACGACGAGGAACTGTACGCCATGTTCCGCGTAGCCCACAACGCGGGCTATCCCATCGTGGTCCACGTCATCGGCGACGGCGCCATGGATCAGGTCGTGAACGGCTACGAGCTCGTGATGAACGAGAACCCCAAGGCCAACATGCGCCACGGCATCATCCACTGTCAGATCATGGACGAAGCCCAGCAGGACCGCTTCGTAAAGCTCAATCTGCTGGCCTACGCGCAGCCCGTGTTTGTCCGCTACGACTCCCAGATCGTGGACGACTGCGTCGGTTCCGAACTGGCCAAGACCTCCTATAACTGGAGACGCTATATCGACCTCGGCGTCCACATGAGCGGCGGCTCCGATTGCCCGGTGGAGGACTGCGACCCGCTGGCGAACCTCTACTACGCCGTGACCCGCATGGGCATGGACGGCAAGCCCTGGTACCCGGAGAACGGCGTGACCATGGAAGAGGCGCTGCGGATGTTCACGATCGAGGGCGCCTACTCCGCGTTCGAAGAGGCGGAGAGAGGCTCCATCACCATCGGCAAATACGCGGACTTTACCGTGCTCGACAAGAACATCATGGAGAATCCCCCCGAAGAACTGCTGAACACGAAGGTCCTGATGACCGTCGTCAACGGCAAGACAGTTTACGAAGGATAAGATATGGAAAGCAAGATGCTTCGCTCCTTTATCGCGGTCGTGGACAGCGGCAGCTTTACGAAGGCGGCGGAGAAGACCTATACGTCTCAACCCACCGTCAGCGCCCACATCAAGGCGCTGGAGGAGGAGCTCGGCGTGCAGCTGATCGCAAGAGACACGAAGAACCTGCGCGTGACGCAGAAGGGCAAGGAGCTCTACGACTGCGCCTGCCAGATGCTCGCACTGCAGCAGAACATGCTGGATAAATGGGCCGGCGAGGAACAGAACGGCATACGCATCGGCGTATCCACGATCCCTTCGGCCTATATCCTGCCGGCGCTGCTGGAGGGCTACCGCAAAGAACATCCCGACGTGTCTGTGTCCATCCATCAATCCGACAGCGAAGCGATCGAGGCGGCGGTGGAAAAAGGCACGTTCGACCTTGGTTTCGTGGGCGAAAAGCCCGGCGTGAGCCTGGACAGCACTCCCGTAGCCGAGGATAAGACGGTGATCATCGCGCCGAACACGGAAAGCAACCGCCGTCTGCTGAAAAAAGGCGATCTGAAGGCGCTGCTGGCACAGCCCATCCTGTTCCGGGAGCGGGGAAGCGCCAGCCGCAAAAGCGCGGAACTGCTGCTGGAGAGCCTGGGTCTCGATCTGCGGAATCTGGACGTCGCCGCGAGCCTCAACGACCAGGAAGCCATTAAAAACCTGGTGGAACACGGCTTCGGTATCTCCTTCGTATCCGCGCTGGCCGTGGAAGACCGCGTCCGGGAGGGCAGACTGCTCGCCTTCGACACGGGCCTGCCCGAAGCGAAGCGTACGTTTTACCTGATCCGCCGCAAGAATACGCAGCTCTCCGAGAGTGCGGAAAGCTTCGTGCGGTTCGTCCTATCGTAAGAGCACGCGGGGACAGGTACAATATATTGCAAAGAAAGACCCTCCGGAGCATTTCCGGAGGGTCTTTAAGTTGTTTCGGTTCCGAATTATTTCAGATTTTTGATCATCCGGTCGCAGGCTTCCTTCACATTCTCCAGGGACGTTGCCAGGTTCATGCGCACGAATCCGCAGCAGTCGTCGCCGCCGCGTCCGAACCAGTTGCCGTAGTCGAAGGCCAGCTTGCACTTGCCCTGCATGAATTCCTCGGTCTCCTTCTGGGTCTTGAAGTACTTGGAGAAGTCCAGCCACAGCAGGTAGGTGCCCTGCAGGTCGGCTACCGTAACGTCCGGCAGCTCCTTGGCGAAGGCTTCCTTCACATAGCAGTAGTTCTCCCAGATCTGCTTCTTGACTTCTTCGAACCAGGGACGGCCCTCTCTGCAGGCAGCTTCCACCGCCACGTAGCCGAAGCCATTGCCGCCGTTGCCGTGCACGTTTCTGGCGAAGGTCTGGTACTGCTCTCTCAGCTTCTCGTTCGGGATGATGATGAAGGAGTTCTGGCAGGCGGCCAGGTTGAAGGTCTTGGAGACGGCGCACATGGTGATGAGCATGTCGTCGTAATCGCCGACCGTTGCAGTGGGCACATGGGTGTGACCGTTCCATTCGAAGTCCTGATGGATCTCGTCGGAGACCACGAGCACGTTGTGCTTGCGGCAGATGTCCATGAGGGTCTTCAACTCTTCTTTCGTCCAGATCTTGCCGACGGGGTTATGCGGGGAGGACAGGATGAACAGCTTTACGTCGTTGTCCACGATATCCTTTTCGAACTTCTCGTAGTCCACGCGGTAGGTGTCGCCTTCGTGGATCATGTCGCAGAGCACGAGCTTGCGGCCGTTGAAGTTGACGCCGTCCTTCATGGGATAGTAGATGGGGGACAGCAGGATGACGGCTTCGCCGGGCTGTGCCGCCATGCAGGTGACGTAATAGAACGCGGAAACGATGCCGCTGGAGAAGCAGATCCACTCGGGCTTTACTTCGTAGCCGTGATACTTCTTCTCCCACTCGATAAAGGCTTCTTTATAGCCGGGGCCGGGATTGTAGTATCCCCAGGGCACGTTGTCGACGTAATTGCGGACGGCAGCGCGGATCGGCTCTGCGATCTCGAAGTCCATGTCCGCGACCCACATGGAGAGCAGGTCTTTTTCGCCGTACATCTCTTCCAGGGCATCCCACTTGGAACAGTTTGTGCCTCTTCTGTCTACGTATTTCAGCATATTTCATCCTCCTGATACTCTGATCGGTACTGAATCAACAACGTTCTCGATATACGAAAAATATAACACTTTTTTGTTGCATTTCAAAGAGGGCAACTATATAATATATAGGCATTCGTCTGCCCGGGTCACCGCCCGGAGGCCGGACGAAGCTCTCTGCCGCGGGGAGGACCGCGGCCGCAAACAGACCATAGGGAGGTGAAAGAATGAATAAGTACGAACTGATGTTCATCGTAGAACCCAGTCTGGACGACGCCAAGAAGGACGAAGTGGTAGAAGCTGTTAAGGCTATTATCGCAGAGGCCGGCGAGGTGCTCGATACCGACGTTTGGGGTATGCGCAAGCTTGCTTATCCGATCCAGAAGAAGACCGAAGGTTACTATGTCGTTATGCACTTTAACGCAAAGCCCGAGCTTCCGAAGGAACTGGACAGAAGACTCCGCATTTCCGATAACTTCATGAGACACATCATCATCAATCTGGACGAAGAGTAAGGCAGGTAGGCTATGAATTCTGTTTCTTTGATCGGAAGATTAACGAGAGATCCGGACGTTCGCTATGGGAACGAGAGCCAGACGGCAGTAGCCAGGTTCTCCATCGCCATCGATCGCATGCCGGGAAGAAACGGCGAAAAGCAGACCGATTTCCCCAACATCGTGTGCTTCGGCAAGACCGCAGAGCTGGTCGAGAAGTATATGACGAAGGGAAGACTCGTAGGCATTACCGGCAGACTTCAGACCGGTTCCTACACCAACAAGGACGGACAGAAAGTATTTACCACAGATGTTGTGGCAGACAGAGTTGAATTTTTAGACCGGGGAGATCGTCAGGAAAGCAGCGGCTTCGGCGGCGGCAATTATGCCCAGCCCGCACCCGCACCTGCACAAAGCAGCGCGCCCGAAGGATTTACCGCACTCACCGACGACGACATTCCCTTCTAAGGAAAAAGCAGGAGGCTTAACATGGAAAGAGAAAACAGACCGAGAAGAAATTTCTCCGGCGGTATGCATAGAAAAAAGGTCTGCCAGTTCTGCGCAGACAAGAATACTGCCATCGACTATAAGGACGTCGAGACCCTGAAGAAGTATGTTACCGAAAGAGGTAAGATCCTTCCCAGAAGAATCACCGGCGCTTGCGCGATGCACCAGAGAGGCATCACCACTGCCGTCAAGAGAGCAAGGATCGTTGCCCTGCTGCCCTTCGACGCAGACTAGTACGAATTCATCCCCGGACGGCTATGCCTTCCGGGGTTTTCTTTATCGTAAGGAGGTTGACCCATGGATTTCAGTGAGATCAAGGCAAACTTAGAGAAAAAGGGTTATCAGGTGAGCTGCTTCGCGACCAAGGAAGAGGCGGCAGCGTATCTCAACGGAGCGATCGACGGGGTCACCGTGGCCAGCGGCGGCTCCATGACCGTAAAAGAGCTGGGGCTGGCGGACATGCTGCGCACCCACAACGACTTTAAGTGGCACTGGGAAGGGGACGACCGCATGGCGGTGCTGTCCACGGACGTTTATCTGTCTTCCGTCAACGGCATGGCGAAGACCGGCGAGATCGTCAACATCGACGGCATGGGCAACCGGATCGCATCCACGGTGTTCGGCCACAAGAAGCTGTACTTCATCGTCGGAAAGAACAAGATCGCGGACGATCTGGACGGCGCCATCTGGCGGGCGCGCAATATCGCATCCCCGCTGAACGCCAAGCGGTTTAACGTCAAGACGCCCTGCGTGGCTCATGGCGGCGGCAAGTGCTTCGATTGCAAGAGCCCGGAGCGCATCTGCAAGGCGCTCATGGTGTTCTGGGAACGGCCCAACGGCATTCCCGACACCGAGGTCGTGCTCATCGACGAGGATCTGGGTTATTAAAGAGAAGAAAAACGGAGCCCGTGAAGGCTCCGTTTTTTAATGCTTGGCGCTTAAGCGTCAAGAAACCCCCAGTTCAACTGGGGGTCAATAAAAGAAACTTTAGTTTAAGAAATATAACCTCCTATGTTAGGCTGAAAGTGGCCTGACAACCACAGTAACGAAAACATAGGAGGTTACGTCATG
>JAGAHX010000013.1 GCA_017626845.1 Bacillota bacterium | reverse complement strand
TTACACCATCCCGGAATACCGGGACTTTTCCGTAGGGCGCTTTCTAACGGCGGAATTAAAAAAACAGGGTATCCGCAAACTGTGTTACGGAGGCCCTGTGGAGCATCATTTGCCCTATCTGCAGAAGCTCGGCTACGTGAAAAACGGCGAACTGTACGAAAAGGAACTTTAACCGTCCCCAATCGTTCATTTCAGCACTGCATCCAGCAGCGCTTTCGTATATTCGTGCTGCGGATGTTCGTAGACTTCATCCACCGGCCCCTGTTCCACGATCTGACCCTTGTACATGACGAGCACGCGGTCGCAGATGGAATAGCAGAGGTTGAGGTCGTGGGTGATGAACAGATAGCTCAGATCCAGCTCGTCCCGCAGGTTCAAAAGCAACTGCAGGATCTGGCCCTGGATGGAGACGTCCAGCGCGGAGACAGGTTCGTCCGCCACCACGAACCGCGGCCTCTGGATGAGGGCCGTCGCGATGGAGACGCGCTGCTTCTGGCCGCCGGACAGCTCCCGCGGCTTGTGGGTGATGAGCTCGTGGTCGAGCCCTACGCGGGTCATCATGTCCAGCACCCGGCGCTTGCGCTCGGGTTCGTCGTATTTTCCGAAGATGCGCAGCGGCTCTTCCAGGATCCAGCCCACCGTTCTGGCGGGGTTTAAGCTGCCGTGGGGGTCTTGAAACACCATCTGCGGGCGCTTCGTGTAATGCCGGATCTCGCCGGTGACCTTCGCATCGTCCAGCATGCCCAGGATCGCCTTGGACAGGGTGGATTTGCCGCAGCCGGATTCGCCCACGAGGCCGACGATCTCGCCGTGGTCAATGTGGAACGAGACGTCCGTGAGCGCCTGGAAATTGCTCTTCTTGCCGAACACCGTCGAGTCCTGATAGACGACGGACAGGTTATTCACTTCGAGTACGCGGTCGCTCATTTGCGTCTCCTCTTTGGGATGGCAGCCATCAGCTGCCGGGTATATTCGTCTTTGGGAGCGTTAAAGATCTCCATCGTATCTCCCTGCTCCACGATGTTTCCTTTGTACATGACGGCCACCCGCTCGCACAGCTGCTTTACGACCAGCAGGTCGTGGCTGATGAGCAGGATGCCGACTTTGTATTCGTCGCTCAGTTCTTTGAGCAGTTTTAAGATCTTCGCCTGCACGCTCACGTCCAGCGCCGTGGTCGGCTCATCGCAGATGAGCAGCTTCGGATGGATGACCATCGCCGCTGCGATCATGGCGCGCTGCCGCTGACCCCCGGAGAGCTGGTGCGGATATTTGCTGTAGATCTCGTCCGGATTGGGCAGTCCCACCCGGTCCAGGGCGTCGATCGCCATCTTTCTGCGCTCTTCCGGCGTCTTCTTCGTGTGGATGCGGAGCGTCTCCTCCACCTGATACCCCACCTTGATGAGGGGGTTGAGGGAGTTCATCGGCTCCTGGAACACCACGCCGATGCCCGGGCCCTGGATGGCGCGCAGCTGGCTTCTGCTGCAGCGGCGCAGATCCGTGTCTCCGAAGATGACGTCCCCGTTGATGGTGACGCGGCTCCGTTCGATGAGTCCGGAGATGGCCATGGCCGTAACGGTCTTGCCGCTGCCGGATTCGCCCACGAGGCCCAGCCGTTCGCCCTCCTGCATGGAGAAACTGATGCCGTGGATCGCTTCTTTATTGTTATCGAGGAAGGTGACCCTCAGATCTTTTACCGTTAACATGTCGCCCATGCTATTCACCTCCCATGCCTTCGGACAGCAGTCCGAATCCCAGGATGAGCAGGATGATGGCAAGACCCGTGCAGATCGCGTACCAGGGTGCCTGGAACAGGTAGCCCTGGGCTTCGGACAACAGTCGTCCGAGGCTCGGATCCGGGGGCTGCACGCCGACGCCCAGATAGCTCATGGAAGCCTCCGACAGCACGGCGTTGTTAAAGCCGATGGCGACGGAAGACAGCAACACCGGAACGATATTGGGCATAATGTGAAGGAACAGGATGCGCATGTTGCTGGCGCCCATCAGGCGCGCGTTGCGCACGTAGTCCGTATTCTTCTGCTTTGCCACCTCCGAACGCACGATGCGCGCGAAGCTGGGAATGAACAGGATGCCCAAAGCGATGATGATATTGTATTTGCCCTTGCCTAAGATGGCGATCATCACGAGGGCGAGCAGGATGCTGGGAAATGCCAGGATGGTGTCGGAGATGCGCATCAGGATCTCGTCCAGCACGCCGCCGTAATAGCCCGTAAGCCCGCCGATGATGAGCCCGATGACGAGGCCGATGGCGACCGCTGCCGCCGCGATGAGGAACGTGGCGCCCGCGCCCTGGATGACTCGCGAGAAGATGTCTCTTCCGAAGTTGTCCGTGCCGAACAGGTGGGCGGCGCTGGGCTTCAGCAGCTTTTCCGATCCGCTCATGGCATTGGGGTCGTAAGGCGTCCAGAGGAGGCCGATGAGGATGACGCACAGCATGATCCCCGTAATGAGCAGGCCGGCTCTGAAGTTCTTGTCTTTCAGATACTGTTTCATATCAGCTCAGCCTCACTCTCGGATCGACGTACTGGGTGATGATGTCCGCCAGATAGTTCATGAACACTACGACAAACGCAATGATGACGACGATGCACTGCGCCACGGGGAAATCGCGGTTGCCGATGGCGGACAGCAGCAGTCTGCCCAGACCGGGCAGCGCGAATACCTGCTCCACGATGATGGAGCCCGCCACCGTATCCGCCAGGCTCATGGCCAGATAGGTGATGACCGGCAGCATGGCGTTGCGCAGCACGTGGTCGCGCAGGACGGCCCAGCGGGAGTTGCCGCGGCTGTAGGCCGTGCGCACGTAGTCCTTATTCATCTCGTTGAGGATGGAGGAACGCAGCAGCTTTGCGGTCTTTGCTGCTTTGGGAATGGCGATGGCCAGCGCCGGGAAGAACATGTAGCCGAGGGCGCCGGGCACGCTCTGGGAGAAGGGAATGTAGCCGCCCGGCATGAACCAGTGCAGCACCAGCCCGAACAGATACGTAAACAGCATGCCCAGGAAGAAGGGCGGCACCGCCATAAACACCTGGTTGAGCACGATGCCGGCGCGCTCGAAATGGCCGCCTTCGAAGCGGGCGAGCAGGATGCCCAAAGGGATGGAGAACAGCATAACAAGGACCCAGGACAGCAGCGAAAGGGCTGCCGTTACCTGGATCTTGCCGCTCATGACTTCTTTAACGGGCATAAAGTAGCTGTAGCTGATGCCGGGGTCCCCCTGCAGGAGCCCCTTCAGCCAGCTGAGATAGCGGGCGGGCAGCGGGTCGTTGAGGCCCAGCTGCTCGCGCAGCGCTTCCGCCCTTTCGGGCGTATAGTCGGTCCCCAGGATCTTCGTCGTGGGGTCGCCGGGAATGATCTGAAATGCCAGGAATGCAAGCAGGGAAATGAGGATCAGGGAGATGATCAGCACTCCGGTCTTCTTAAGTACGTACGTCACTGCTTTTCCCTGACGGAACTACTCCGTTCTGTAGATCGTGGACAGATCGAGGACGTAGAGCGGATAGAACTCCATGCCTTCCAGATTTGTGGACATAGCGGTGAAGGATGCGCCGTCCTGAATGTAGACGTTGGCGGCTTCTTCCGCGAGAATGGTCTCGCACTCCTTAAAGAGTCTGGTCTGTTCCGCATCGTCCGTGGTGGAGATGGCTGCCGTGTAAGTTGCGTCATATTCCGGCGAATTGAAGTTGATGAAGTTCTTGGCGTTCGTGCTCTGGAATCTCGCCAGCATGTCGGAGGCTGCTACGCCGTGGGCATCCATGCCGATGACGGTCGCTTCGAACTGGCGGTTCTGATACGCATCGGAATACCAGGTCGCCCATTCCACCTGATCCACTTTAGCCGTTACGCCGATGGGGCGCAGCAGCTCGACGATCGTCTGCGCTACGTCCACATGGGTCTGCATGGTGGAGGGGACGGTGATGGTGAATTCGAAGCCGTCGGGATAGCCGGCTTCCGTCAGCAGCTCTCTGGCCTTGTCCAGATCCTTGGTGTAATAATCCGTCAGTTCGGGCATAAAGTACTTGCCGAATGCGGGGAACATGCTGCTGCCGACAGGGCTGCCGTAGCCGTCGGAGGACAGATCGATGATCTCGTGCTTGTCCAGCGCATAGCACAGCGCCTGGCGTACGCGCACGTCGTCGAAGGGCTTTACGGCGTTATTCAGATAGATGGCCTGCACGATGTTGCTGCTTCCCTCCAGGACTTTCAGATTGGTGAGGGTCTTGATCTGATTGGCGTTGAGCCGGACAGCCATGTCCACGGCGCCGGAGCGCAGGCTCATGACCAGAGTTTCGGGGTTTTCGATGATCTTCAGGGTCACCTTGTCGAGATGCGCCGGTTCTCCCCAATATTCGTCGAACTTCTCCAATACGATCTCGCTCTGGATGACACGGGACACGTACTTGAACGGGCCGGTGCCTACGACTTCGGTCAGAGGATCGATGCCTTCGGGGATGATGGCGGTCGTGATGTGAGCAAGGAATTCGGTGTCGGGCTTCTTCAGATCGATGACGATCGTGGTGTCGTCCGTCTTCGTGACCGCGGCGATGTTCGCCACGTCGCCGACCAGGGGCTCGCCGGTCTCCAGACCTGCGGCTCTGGACAGGGACCAGACGACGTCGTCTGCCGTTACATCCTTGCCGTTATGGAACTTAACGCCTTGCCGGAGCTTAAAGGTGTACTGATCGGCACTGTCGTTGACGGAATAGCTTTCCGCGATGGCCGGCACCAGTTCACCGTCGCTGTTGGGCTTGACGAGGCCTTCAAAGATATTGAAAAGGATCTCGCGGGTTCCTGCCGACGATGAAGACATGTGCGGGTCAAGACTTGCGTCCAGATCGTTGTAGAGGCCGACGGTGATCTCTCCGCCTTCGACCATTCCACCTGTAGCCTCGGGAGTTTCCGTTCCGGGATCGTTTGCGGGTGTCTCGCTTGTGCACGCGCCCAATGCAAGCACCATTACGAATGCCAGTACCATTGCAATGAATCTTTTCTTCATGACAATTCTCCTTTGGTTTTTATGAAATTGGATATGTAAGGAACGGCAGGCGAGATTGCCTGCCGCTGAAAACGGTGTTATTCTTCGATTTTCTTGAATCCGTAGACCTCATAGATGTCCGTCACTTCATCGCTCAGCATGTAGTTGACGAACTGCTCGGATTCGTAGGAAAGAGCGGTTGCGCGGCAAACGGCGACGCTGTAGGTCGTATTGTACACTTCGCCTTCCGCCAGTTCCATATCTTCGGGCATGTAGTCCTCGTTTCCCGGACCGGTGACGAAATCGTGTCTCGTGGAGGAGACGATCTTGTCGTTCTTGTTCGGATTGGCTTCCTCATCGCATTCCGCATCCAGCCAGTCCATAAAGCGCTCTTCGTCGGCGACGAAGATGTCGCAGGGGGTGCCGGCTTCGATCTTTGCGGTCTGGATGACCCCGTCATCGAAGGTGAGGCGCACGGAAGCCCGGGGCGCGATGGTGGTGGAGTAACGGTTGGCTACGTCCGTCATGACGGCCATGAGTTCGGACGGCGCATAGATCTCCAGAATAAACTCTTCGTTGGGGTTAGCGGGGATATAGCCCTGTTCTTCGGACTCTTTCTTGCACCCAGCGGCAGCAAAAACCAAGCATGCAACCATCAGCAGTGCGAGAACTTTCTTAAAATGCATATATGGAAACCTCCGGTAAATTCATTTAATATGTATATTTCGTGAAAGAGACGCAGTTTTTCTTGTGTAAAAAAACGAAGCGCTGTAAAATGTTTCAGTAACTTTCACGTAAACGTACAACCTAATTTATACCATAAAATCGGAAAGGGATTCAAGTCCTATGATAAAAAAACTGGCAGGATGCATCCGGCAATATAAACTGCTGACCATCCTAACCCCGATCTGCATGGTGTTGGAGGTGGTCATGGAAGTGCTCATCCCCTATCATATGGCAGACCTGGTGGACTACGGTATCGAGGTAGGCGATATGGACTACATCCGCACCGTCGGCCTGAAACTCGTGATCTACGCGCTGCTGTCGCTGACCTTCGGCATCCTGGGCGGACTCTTCTCGTCCCGGGCTTCTGCCGGCTTCGCCAGCAACCTGCAGCACGACATGTACCACCACATCCAGGAGTTCTCGTTCTCCAACATCGACAAGTTCAGCACGGCCGGTCTCGTCACCCGCATGACCACGGACGTTACGAACGTGCAGCAGGCCTTCATGATGCTCACCCGCATGGCGTTCCGCTCGCCCTGCACGCTGGTGTTTGCCTTGGTGATGGCCTTCCGGCAGAGCTCCCGGCTGTCCCTGGTCTTCCTGGCGGTGCTGCCCGTTCTTGGCTTCGGCATCGCCTATATCATGACCCACGCATTCCCCATCATGGAGAAGGTGTTCGGTATCTACGACCGCCTGAACGCCGTCGTGCAGGAAAACCTGCGCGGCATCCGCGTCGTCAAGGCGTTTGTCCGGGAGGAAGAGGAAAAGGAAAAGTTCCAGAACGTCTCCGGCGAACTGTACCGCAATTTCGTGCGGGGTGAGCGCATCATCGCGTTCAACGGCCCCCTGATGCAGACCAGCATGTACGTCTGCATGCTGCTCATCTCCTGGATCGGCGCGAAGATGGTGGTCTCCAAGACCATGACCACCGGCCAGCTGATGTCCGTCATGACCTACGTGCAGCAGATCCTCATGAGCCTGATGATGCTGTCCATGATCGTCATGATGCTGACGATCGCCAAGGCCGCGGCGGAGCGCATCTGCGCCGTGCTGGACGAACAGCCCGACATCGTCTCTCCGGAAGACCCGGTCTGCACGGTCGGGGACGGTTCTGTCCGGTTCACCAACGTCTCCTTCGGCTACGGCAGCAACAAACATATATTGAAAGATATCTCCTTCGAAGCGGCGCCCGGCGAGACCATCGGCATCATCGGCGGCACTGGTTCCGGCAAATCCAGCATGGTGCAGCTTATCCCCCGGCTTTACGACGTCCGCAAGGGCAGCGTAAAGGTTGGCGGCGTGGACGTACGGGATTACGATCTGGAAGCCCTGCGCAGCAGCGTCGCCATGGTGCTGCAGAAGAACGTGCTGTTTGCGGGCACCATCAAGGAGAATCTGCGCTGGGGCAAGGCGGACGCTACGGACGAAGAGATCCGCAGAGCCTGCGTTCTGGCCCAGGCGGAAGAGTTCATCAACGGCTTCCCGGACGGCTACGACACCTACATCGAGCAGGGCGGCGCCAACGTTTCCGGGGGTCAGCGGCAGAGACTGTGCATTGCGCGGGCCCTCATCGCAAAGCCGAAGATCCTCATCCTGGACGACTCCACCAGCGCGGTGGACACCCATACCGAAAGCCTCATCCGGGCGGGATTCGCCTCGGATATCCCCGATACGACGGTCTTCATCATCGCCCAGCGCATCAGCTCCGTAAAGGACGCGGACCGCATTATCGTACTGGACGACGGCAAGGTCTCCGGCATCGGCACCCACGAAGAACTCATGGCAAACAACGCCATTTACCAGGAAGTTTACGAATCGCAGAACAAGGGAGGTGACTTCGATGAGCCAAGATAACAGAGAAGCTCAGAACGCACGTCCCGCAGGCGGCAGAGGCCCCGGCAATAACCGCGGCGGCGCCACGGCCGGCCGCATCCGTATCCAGAAAGGGAGCGGCAAGACGGCGAAGCGGCTGCTTTCGTACATTGGGAAGGGTCACACCCTGCCGTTCGTTCTCGCCCTGCTCTGCATCGGCGCAGACGCCTACATCAGCACCCGCGCCTCGCTGTTCCTGGGCGTGGTCATCGACGATTTCATCAAACCCATGGAAGAAGCCGGCTCCCGGGATTTCTCCGGGCTGCTGCACGCCATCCTGATGATGGGTGCGCTGTATCTGGCGGGCGTCCTGTGCATCCTGGCCTACAGCCAGCTGATGGTGCGGGTCTCCCACGGCGTGCTGTTCTCCGTGCGCGGGGAACTGTTCTCCCGGATGCAGGAACTGCCCATCAAATATTTCGACACCCACCCCTACGGCGATACGATGAGCCGGTTCACCAACGACACCGACTCCATGCGCCAGATGCTGTCCCAGACGATCCCCCAGGTATTCTCGTCCATCCTGACGGTGGCCTTCGTGTTCGTCGCCATGGTGCGGCTGAGTTTGGCCCTGACGGGCGTGGAGATCCTGGTGATCATCGTGATGTATCTGATCACGATGACGGTGGGCGGCCAGTCGGCCAAATATTTCTCGACCCGTTCGAAGTCTCTGGGCAGCATGAACGCCTACATCGAAGAGATGATCAACGGCCAGAAGGTCGTGAAGGTCTTCTGCCACGAGGACGAGGCGAAGGCGGGATTCGACGTCAAGAACGAGGACCTGCGGGTGCAGACCACCCGGGCCAACAGCTATTCCAATATTCTGGGCCCGATCATGAACAACATCGGCAACCTGCAGTACGTGGTGATCGCCATCGCAGGCGGCGCCATCGCCATCCGGGGCAACTCCGGGCTCACCCTGGGCGATCTGGCGGCGTTCCTGACGCTCTCCAAGAACTTCGCGCGGCCCGTCTCCATGATCTCCCAGCAGATCAACTCCGTCGTCATGGCGCTGGCAGGCGCGCAGCGGGTGTTCGATCTGATGGACGAGAAGCCGGAGGTGGACGAGGGCAAGGTGACCCTGGTGAATGTCCGCATCGCGGAGGACGGCTCGATGGAAGAGACGGAAGAACGTACGGAACACTGGGCCTGGAAGCTGCCATCGGAAACGGCGGACGGTAAGCCCCGCTACGTAAAGCTGGCGGGCGACGTGCGCATGAGCGGCGTGGACTTCGGCTACGTGGAAGGCAAGACCGTCCTACACGACATCTCCCTGTTCGCAAAGCCCGGTCAGAAGATCGCGTTCGTCGGCTCCACCGGCGCGGGCAAGACCACCATCACGAACCTCATCAACCGCTTCTACGACATCGAAGACGGCAAGATCCGCTACGACGGCATCAATATCAACCATATTAAGAAGGACGATCTGCGCAGATCCCTTGGCATGGTGCTGCAGGAGACGAACCTGTTCACGGGCACCATCATGGAGAACATCCGCTACGGACGGCCGGACGCCACGGACGAAGAAGTCTACGCGGCGGCGAAACTGGCCAACGCGGACTACTTCATCTCCCGTCTGCCGGAAGGGTATCAGACCGTCATTTCCGGCACGGGAAGCCAGCTTTCGCAGGGGCAGTGCCAGCTCCTGTCCATCGCCCGCTGCGCGGTGGCGGATCCCCCGGTCATGATCCTGGACGAAGCGACCAGCAGCGTCGACACCCGTACCGAGAGCCTCATCCAGAAGGGCATGGACCAGCTGATGGAAGGCCGCACGGTGTTCGTCATCGCCCACCGGCTGTCCACCATTCAGAACTCCAACGCCATCATGGTCATGGAGCACGGCCGCATTATCGAGCGCGGTGACCACGACGAGCTGATGGCCCAGAAGGGCCGGTATTACCAGCTGTATACCGGGAACCAGATCGCGGAGGCGTAGGCGGACGGGCCCTGAGCCTGTCGAAGGGCATTTTGAGACCGGCTGCGAGGCCGTCTCCGGCGCACGCTCAGGAATCTGGTGTTTCATCGATTTCTTTCGCGTGCCGTTTCGGGACCGCGAGCCGACCTCGGCCGGTTTCCTCTATGGGAAACGCGGCCTCAAGCAACGGCTCGCCGAGGCAGGCGCGCCCGAAACGGATTCCGCTCAGAAATCGGAAACACAGACGTGTGCTGAGCTTGCCGAAGCACGATTCCTTCACAGTGAGCACAGATCCGGTCCCGCAGCCTGCAGAAGCCCCTGTGGGGCCCGGGTTATGCCAAAATGCCTAAACGTAACAAAAAGACTTAGAAAAACTATGGCAATTTAGCCACATAAACAAAACTGACTTAGAAATGTGCGCAAATCTAAGTCAGTTTTTCTTTGACATGCAAAATGTCTTAGGATTTCTAAGACACTAATTTATTATTTAAAAAATGGCATAGGGCTTTCGTTTGTAACTATTTTAAGCTCATTCTGGAATTTGATAATCCGAGCATATAATCTGCAGACACGTGGAATACTTTGCAGATTGCCACGATATCATCTAATGTCGGTTCACTGATCCCTCGTTCGATATAGGAGACTTTACGCTGTGTTGCATGAATCGCTATACCCAACTGTGTCTGGGTCATGTCGGCATCTTCCCTTAAATTCTTAACTTTTTCCCCAAACGTCAGTTCCATAGAGCCCTCTGCTTTATTGTATGGTAGACAGTTTCTGTCTATTGCTTTTTAGATAAAAATTGTCTAAACTTAAAGCAGAAGCATTGTTCTGATAACGAACAAGAAAACTGTGGAGGTATTTGAAGATGAGAAAAGCGATAGCATTGCTTCTGATTATTTTTTTAGTGTTTACTTTTTCTGTAGGATGCAGCAATGGAGAACAAGAAAAGTATGAGGAAGCTGTATACCTCTATGAAAAGGGATCCCTGGAAGAAGCTCTTAAACTATTTGAGGAACTGGATGATTACGAGGAAAGCAGCAATTATAGGTTTTCGTGTGTTCAGCATTTGCTTGCTGGAATCTGGTCGACAGTTGATGTGGCAAACGGTGGCTCAGGAATGGCAGTAGTGCTTGAGGAAGGGCCCGCAGAATGGTTTGTCGGAGATATGTGGCAGCCTGACATAGCTATTTATCTGATATACGAGGGTAGCTATTTGGATACTCCTATTAATACGGGTACTTGGTGGTTTACTGGAGGCGATAAAATTTACGTCAAGTACGACGATGGAGATTCCGCTAATTGGGATATTACCATTGAAGAGGGGTCTGTCACACTCTTTCTGGGAGATGACCCTCTCGTTAAATTGCAGTAATAGATAGAGACGAAAAGAAAGGGAAAATAATGAGAAAAGATAATGTATTTAAAGTAATTGCATGCTGTTTGGGTGTTCTTGCAGGCATTATGTCGGTATATTGGGGATATTCGTTATCTGACCATGGTGCATATTCCTCGTATGCAAAATTCGGTGCTGATTTCTATACGGAAATTTACGATGCAACCAGGAATGCAGGGAACAACATCATCTACGTTATAGATGGGGTTTCCCATGTGCTTGTAGTCGCTGGACTAGCTATGATCGGATCATTTGGATTTAAACTGGTTGATTGTTTACCAGGTCTAACGCCCTCTTTTTCAAACAAAACTAAGAGCGCGACTGGAGACACTGTTAAGGCACCTATTGATGAAGAACTCCCTGATCTCAATGATGAGTTAAAAACCTTCATGCCCCAAAAGGAAGCTCCCCTGCAACCTGAACTCAATGCATTAGATAAGGATAAAGCACAAGGAATAACGGATGAACTGCCGGATCTATAGGTATAGGAGGATCTCATGGATATCGTTCTTGTTCTGGGAATCGCAGCACTTCTTGGTTTAATTCCTGCTAACATTGCTAAAAACAAAGGACATAGTTTTAGCCTCTGGTGGTTCTATGGATGGATGCTTTTTATAGTGGCAATCATACATGTCAACTTTATTGAAGATAAAATGAAAGCGACGAGAGACCGCGCAATTCAACCAGTATCTTATGTGCAATCTGCTCCTTCCACAGAGATTAGAAGCAGTCAATCAGTTGTCTCTTACCCTACTGTTGCATCAGTTTCTTCGTCAGGGACAAGGTTTCAGGAACTTTATCGCTTGCCGTCGTCTTATTATCTGTCTGGCTGCCCCGTGATCGTTGATGCGGCAGCGCTTCTCAAAGATAATCAGAGCGGCAATGTTCTTGCTCAGATTCGTCTGAGGAACATCTCAGAGAAGCCAGTTATATCCTGCAAAATTGCGGTTAAAACGTTTGAGTTAAACGGAACAGAATTGCAGGGTGTTAATAAGTTCTCATATCTTGATTTGAATGCCGGAGCCGGAGAGACTTTTGGTGCAAAGATTCCAGTCTATCTTCCGGATCCTGTGACCCGCAGATTTTCTGTATCCGTGATTGAATTAGTATTTGCCGATGGTTTATCTTGGACATCCGTTCCATGTGAATGGAGTAAATTTCCTGATACATCAGCTATCTCGGAACATTTTCAAGATGACGAACTTACAAAACAGTGGCACATAGAATTTGGAGAGAGCAGTGAAGTTGCCCCACAAATAACAGATGGCCTTTTCGTTTGCACATGTGGTGCTGTAAATGATGCGAATAATGAAAGATGTTATCAATGTCATAGAAGTCAAGGTGAGATTCTTTCATTATTTAATGTCGCCGTATTAACTGAGAAGAAAGAAGAACGAATTCAGGCAGAGTTCGAAAAAGCAGAAGCTGAGAGAAACGTTATTGCCGAGGCAGAAGCGGCAAGAAAAAAAATTGAGGAGGAAAAGGCTCAAAGAAAAGCTAATTCCAGGAAACAGATAATAAAGACATTAAAAATTACAATTCCGATAGTATGTATTATTGGAATCATAATTGCACTATGGCCTGGGATGATAAAGCCAATTTATGATAATTATAGGGCTTACAAAATGGCCGAAAACCTTTTGAATGATGGATCCTATGCCGATGCCATTCAAACATTTCAGAATTTAGGCGATTATAAAGATTCTTCAGAACGCATACTGGAGGCAAAATATAAAAGAGCAGAACATTATGTTGAGAATCAGGAATATGCGCTGGCGTTGAGTTCATTCCGGGAGTTATCTTCTTATTCTGATTCAAAAGACCGTCTTTTATCGCTTGAAACGCAAATTTATCAAGAAGCAATCAACGCCAGAGATAATAATCAGTATCGAATTGCTTTCGACAATTTTACGCTCCTTTCAAAATACAAATATGCAGATGCAGCGAAGCAGCTTCTTACAACGCATTATATGAGAGGTGATTATAGTGTTCTAACCGGGGATTTAAAAATTGCTGTTGATGAGTATAATTCGGCAAAAGATTACAGCGACGCAAAAGACAAATATATTTCGACATCGTATTTATACGCATGCGAACGCGCGGAAGAACGGCAGTATGCTGATGCTATCACATACTTCAAAAAATGTGGAAATGGTTATAAAGATACAGAGATTCGGTTACAAGATGCATATTATAACAGGGCTTGCCAGCAATTGTTACAAAAGGATTATGTAGGGGCAATCAGCTCATTTGCAAACTGTAAGGATTATAAGGATACTGCCGCTAAAGTATTACAGGCAAAGTATGGTTATGTTGTGGATCATAAAAATGACACGGATACTACTACGTACAATTACTTGAAGGACCTAACTTCAGCAAGATATTCCGGGGCACAGGCGATTTATAATGAGCTATATGCTTGGAAAGCAATATTTATTGCTATAAATACGAGCGAATCAGATATTACTACAAATAAAACAACTATCAGCAAGTACAATACTTGGTACGTACATTTTAAAATAGAAGGAGGTCCGCCAAATGGTTCTGCAGATTTGACTTGGAAAACCTTTTGGCCAGATGGATCTATTAATTCGGGTAAATTTCAATATAAAACATATGATGGAGATACACCCTGGGTAAATGGCTGGTATGAAACTCCTGCTTACGGAACGACGGGAAAGGTCACTGTAACGTTGTATATCGCAGGAGAGTCTATTGGGTCTGCATCATTTACACTGACAAACTGAAAATAATCACACGCGCACCACACATATGGGGAAATGCATAAGGAAGGTAAAGATAATGACCTCGTTTATGGATAAGCATAGTGATAGTATTCTTGAAAATGCATTAAAGAGGTTCCGAGAATCGCAATTATACACAAATCGGTTCGGATCCTTCTCTAAAGCAGATTTCGAGGTGTTACTGTTCACGATATATCTGGATTCTGTCGAAAAGCCAATACGCGACTATGAAGTAAGTGTCGAATTGGGAATTACAGAAAGTAAAGCACGAGCCTTACGAATTAAATCTCAGTTGCTTTATCCAAAGAATTTGGAT
Source organism: Bacillota bacterium (assembly GCA_017626845.1). Taxonomy (GTDB): domain Bacteria; phylum Bacillota; class Clostridia; order Peptostreptococcales; family Anaerovoracaceae; genus RUG11894. The sequence continues at coordinate 29,666 of JAGAHX010000013.1, read as the reverse complement.
GATCAATGGAAAATTGAGCTTGCTGAAGCCCTTCGAAATGGGTATTATGATACGCAAGCGAAAGTAATTACCATAACGCTTGAAGATCCATCAGTTAGAAATAAGATCAAATATGAGGTGGAAAAACAACTTGGTACAGTAAATATTTCACTCAACAACAAGCAGTTGATTCTTCCTGTTTCAAGCTTCTTGTTGATTGCAACCATAACTGAGACTGATCCTAAAGATGCGCTGGCACGATTAAGAAAGTGTGTACAAAATGAACAAAACTCCAAAGATGTGCTTGAAAGTCCAGACATAAAACATGCCATACATGCATTCGTTAAAAATATCCCTGATTATATTCTCAAAGTCTCGGATGTTTACGGAAAAGGGAATATGATTTTTTCTGCCCTAAAAACATTGATTATGATGTCAAACGCATGAATCATTTTTCGTTTAGCTTCTTTCTGCCATACTCCGAAGGCTTCCCCACAGCGGCATTGAAAATATGCCGCTGTTTTTGTATAATCAAGTTGCTTGGAGGGGCAGAAATGAGTGATCAGAAGATCAAGCAGGTCGTGGAGGCTTTCGCCGAAGAATCGAAAAATCTCTACGGGTCAAAACTGAATACGATCATTCTGTATGGGTCATGCGCCAGAGGTGATTACACAGACGACAGCGATATCGATATTCTTCTTCTGCTGAATGTGCCTGTGGAAGAACTCGGAAAGGAACGCAGACGTATTTTTGATGTTGCCGGAAAACTGGATCTTGAATACGATGTTGTTTTGGCCCCTGTCCTGCAAAGCGAGGAAATCTATACGAAATACATGCCGGTATCCGCGTTCTATCAAACGGTGCAGAGAGAAGGTGTGAGGATTGCCTGATTACACACAGCTTCAAAAGGATTATTCTGCATATCGTATGAGCCGGGCAGAGGAGGATCTGTCTGCAGCCAGGTTGATGCTGGAAAACGGCCAGTTCCGGGCGGCGAATAACAGGGCTTACTACTCCATTTTCCATGCGATCCGAGCGCTTCTTGTCTTTAACAATGTGGATTCATCGAAACATAGCGGAGTGATTGCCGAGTTCAGAAGACTATATATCAAGGATGGTCTTCTTCCTGTCGAATTATCAAAAATGGTCGGAGAAGCTTTCACCATCCGCAACGCCTCGGATTATGACGATATGTTTATCGCAAGCAAAGATGAAGCTCTTGAGCAGATCGAACATGCTGAATTCGTGTGCAAGACGATCAAACAGTTTATTTCAGACATGCTTGCTGCAGACGAAGCATAGCTTACGCAATTGAAACCAATGGCGCCCTCTCGAGGCGCCTTTTCTAATGCGCTGTTTCTGGAATATTTCCCTCCCGCCCTTGCCAACCCGCCCCGCTCGCCCTATAATTAGATAAAAGATATCTTTTATCGGACCTGGAGGAACGACCGATGCGGTACGAACAGTTTGCGGAGAAAACAGCGCAGGAATATCAGAAAAAAGGCCTGGCGGAAGGCAAAAGCATTCCGGACATCGACCTGTACATCGACCAGATGGTGAGCTGCCTCAACAGCGAACTGTCCCTGTACGCGAAAGGCGGCGAGGGGCCCATCACCAAGGGCATGGTCTCCAACTATACGAAACATAAGATGATCCCCGGGCCGGAGGGCAAGCGATACACGAAGGACCACTGCATCTTTATGCTGCTGGTCTACTATCTGAAGGGCTGCTTCTCCATGGATCAGATCCAGCGCCTGATGAAGCCTCTGCTGTCCAACTACGACTCCGACTGGGACGACAGCTTAGATATCCAGGCGTATTACGGAAAGATCGTCGGGGAAGTCCGCAAGGCGGAGGAGAACTTCAACAGCGAGCTGCTCGCCGACATGAACGGCATCAAGAAGTTCCTGGATGACCGGGGCAGCGACGACGACATCTCCGAGATCGTGCTGCTCATCACGACGCTCATCATGCGGTCCAACGAAGAGCGCTTCCTGGCGGAAAAACTGCTGGACGAGTACTTCCCGGACAAGAAAAAGTAGAAGATAAGGTAGAAATGACCCGGTAAATTGTGTGCAAGCGGTGAAATAATGCCGCTTGCACTTTTCTATGCCTGCAACAAATGATATACTTACTATATATGCATTTTTGAGGGCCTGCCCGTACAAAATCTTGTGGGCAGGGGATGAGAGATCAGCTGTTTTAACACCGGAGGATCACCATGAAGACCAGAAGATCTTGGATCATACTTCTCACCGCAGCGCTGCTCCTGGCAGCCAGCTGCTTCGCCGCTGTTTTCGCGGACGACGTCGTGCCCGGCACCGCCGCGGACCCCGTCGTCAGCAAGAGCTACATGGACGCCCAGGTCGCGATCCTGCAGACGCAGATCAAGACGCTGCAGGAACAGATCGACAAGCTGTCCGCCGGCCAGAGCGGCTCCGAAACACCGAGCACGCCCAGCACCCCGGCAGCATCCGCCGAGGCGCCTAAGTTCGTCGTCGTAAAAGTCGAAGCCGGCCAGAGCGTCATCGGCGCTGCCAGCACGGAGATCATCTTAAGAGGCGGCAACGCGACGGCAATTGCCGGCGCATCCGGCGGCGTGTCCGACCTTACGGGAGGCGTTGACCTCGCCACGGGAACTGCGGTATCCAAAAACCACCTGCTTGTCATCCCCGCGGACGATGGCAGAGGCATCCGCTGCACCGATACCTGCTATGTTATGGTAAAAGGGGATTACAAACTGCAGTAGCGGGGTAATTTTTCAGAAAGGGTATTGAAACTTCATGAAGGGGAAGAGACTGTCCTATTTACGCATCACATGCCTGCTGCTGGCCTGTCTTCTGCTGCAGCCTGCCGCAGGCATTTCCGCTGCTTCGGGGCTCGTGGAACTGCGCTCCAAAAGCATCGAACTCAACGATCAGCTGACGCTGGTCACCACCACGAATTACAACACCGTCAACGGCAAAAATGCCGTCGAACACTACTTTGAATACACGCCGGGCGGAAACGTAAAGCCCCTGGTCTGCTACGGACCGGGCATCTACGGCGTTTCCTCCGCAAAGACGATCTTCCGCACGGAAGGGGAAGCCGGCAATCCGCTGGCAGGCCTTACGAATGCGGACTTCTTCGTCATGGCCACAGGCGTCTCGCTGGGACCGGTCATCCGCGACGGCATCGTCCGCACCGGCGGCTACAGCGAATCTGTCATCGCGTTCGGCGAAGACGGCAGCGTCTATTTCGGTGACCCGTCCCTCAACATCTCCCTGTCGTTTCCGGACCGGGACGTAAAGTTCGAAAAGGTGAACTTCAACAAGGCTCTTACAAAGGCCAACGGCATCTGCGTGTTTACGACGGATTTCGGCGCCACGAACGCCGCGACGATCCCGGCCTACAACGTGCTGCTGAAGATCGAAAGCGGCAGCGCCGAACTGGGCGGCAGCATGGAGTGCACCGTGGTCTCGGGCGCAGAAGCGGAAAGCCGCACGAACCTGGAAGAGGGATATGTCCTGCTTTCCATGGCGAAGGACACTTCCTACGAATACACCCTGGGGCAGCTGCAGGAACTGCAGCCGGACGAGAAGGTCACCCTGAGCTTCTCCGTCTCTTCGCAGTTCGAAAACGTGCAGCACGCTGTAGGCTTCGAAAAATGGCTCATCAAGGACGGCCTCATCTGTAGCGGTCTGGACGGATCCACCCGGGCGCCGAGGACCGCAGCCGGCCTGAAGGCCGACGGCACCTTCATCCTCTACACCATGGACGGCCGCCAGTCGGACTATTCCATGGGGGTCACCGTGGGCGGCCTCGCCCAGCACATGGAGGAACTGGGCTGCGTGCAGGCGGTCAACCTGGACGGCGGCGCCTCCACCCAGCTGTTTGCCGTGCTCCCCGGCGACACGGCGGAGCAGCAGATCAACGTCGATTCCGAGGCGAACGGCCTGCGCAGCTGCGCCAATTACATCGCCTTTGCCAACTATAACGAACCAGGCGGCATTCCCGCGCATCTGCACATCTATCCCTACGGCGAATACCTGCTGTCCGGCGCCAGCCTCGAACTGACGGCTAAAGCTACAGACGCCGGTTATTTCGCGGCGGATGTCCCCGAAAACATCACCTACACCTGCGACGGGCTGGGTTCCGTGGAAGGAAACGTATACACTGCCGGCAGCAAGCCCGGCATCGGCACCATCTCCGCCCGCAGCGGCAAGGCTACCGGCTCCACCCTGGTGCACGTCATCGCGGATCCCGACAGCATTACGGCGTATGTGGACGGCAAGGCAAAGACGGCTCTGAATGCCGGCCTGGACAAGACGTACCAGCTGTCTGCCAGCGCGTTCTATAAAGGCGAAACGCTGAAGTCGGATGCCGCCTGCTACACCTGGACGGTCGCCGGCGACATCGGCACCATCGACGAAAACGGCGTGTTCACCGCGAAGGGTGTGCACGGCAACACCGGCACCATCACCTGCAGTGCCGGCAATAAAACGAAAACCATCTCCGTGACCCTCCAGCAGACCCTTCCCGCGGAAGATCTGCAAAGCTGGATCCGGGAGATCGTAGAAGACGTAAACGAGTAAACAGTATGCGCATTATGATATTTGCTGCCGGAGGCGACATCGGCGGCGGAAAAACTCATATCCTCTCTTTGGCGAAGGAACTGGCGAAGGATAACGACCTGCGCCTGGTCTCGTTCCGCAAAGGCGTGCTTTCGGAAGAGGGTATAGAGATGGGGATCGATACGGCGGATACCGGCGGCAACAACGGCATCCTCAATTCGATCCGGCTGGCGTTCCGGCAGGCGAAGGCTTTCCGGCCCGACGTCATCCACTGTCACGGCGCCAAGGGCAACATGATGGGCATTCTGGTCAAGTGGTTTCTGCACATTCCCGTCATGACCACGGTCCACTCCGATCCTGACCTGGACTATCTGGGTGCACCTGTGCGCAACGCGCTCAACGGCAACATCAATAAATTCTGTCTGCGCCGCATGGATTACCACGTGGCGGTGGCGGACCGCATGCGCGAGCTGCTCATCCAGCGGGGCTTCGATGCCCAGAACATCTTCGCCGTGTACAACGGTCTGGATTTCGAGGGAAGCGACACCGGCCCCCGGCCGGAGAAACCGTCGGATGACCCCATCACCGTCGGCATCGCTGCGCGGCTCAACCCCGTCAAGGACATCAAGACGCTCCTGCGGGCCTTTGCCAAGGCCTACGGGCAGGACGAGAGGCTCCGCCTCTCCATCGCGGGCAGCGGGGAAGAGGAGCAGGAGCTGAAGGCGCTGGCAAAAGAGCTGCACATCGAGGACGTTACGACCTTCGAGGGGTGGATCAGCGACGTCAAGGGGTATTTCCGGGGCGTGGACATCAACGTGCTGTCCTCCCTTTCGGAGACCTTCCCGTATTCGCTGCTGGAAGGCGCCTACGTGCACTGCCCGGCCATCGCCAGTAACGTGGGCGGCATTCCTTACCTCATCCAGAACGAAAAGACCGGCCTGCTGTTCGAGGCCGGCGATGCGGACGCCTTCGCGGACTGCATCCTCCGGCTGGCGAAAGACCCGCAGCTGCGCACCCGTCTGGCGGAAAACCTGTACGAAAAGGCCCGCACCGAGTTTTCCCTCGCCCGGATGAAGGAAGATCAGGAAGCGATCTACCGTACGCTCATCCACCGCAGCGCCATGCTGAAGAAGGGACGCTACGGCGCCATCCTCTGCGGCGCTTATGGCAAGGGGAACGCCGGCGACGATGCCATCCTGCGGGCCATCCTTACCCGGCTGAAGACCATCGATCCCGACATGCCTTTTTACGTTATGTCCAGAAATCCGGTGGAGACCAGCATGAAGGAACGGGTGGGCTCGTTCTATATCTTTAACCTGAGAAAATTCTTTAAATATCTGCGCAAGACCAGCCTGTTCGTGTCCGGCGGCGGCACGCTCATCCAGGACGTTACGTCTTCCCGGTCGCTGTATTTCTATCTGTTTACGCTGCTGGCAGCCAAATGGACGGGTAGCAAGGTCGTCATGTACGGCTGCGGCATCGGCCCCATCCACGGCAATGCCAACCGCAGATATACGGGCCGGGTGCTCAACAAGGCGGCGGACATCATTACGCTGCGCGATTCCATCTCCATGCAGCTGCTGCAGGATATCGGGGTCACGAAACCGGAGATCATCCTGTCGGCCGACCCGACGGTCAATCTGCCTGCGGTCAGCCGCGATGTGGTGGAGGAGGCGTTCCGCCTGGACGGCATCCCTGCGGATGCGCCTAAGATCGCCTTCTGCCTGCGCAGCTGGGACGAATTTACGAATTACGAAGCGGTGGCGAAGGCTGCGGACCACGCCTGGGAAAAGCACGGTCTGCTTCCGGTATTCCTTCCCATGGAATATCCAAGGGACGTCGCCATCGGCGAGATAATCGGCGGCATGGTCTCCGTGCCCCACGCGGTCTGCAGCAGGCGGCACAGCGTCGAAGAGCTGCGGGGCATGCTCTCCTCCATGGAAGTCGTATGCGGCATGCGTCTGCACTCTCTCATCTTCGCCTCGGCAGGCGGTACGCCCATCGTGGGCATCTCCTACGACGTTAAGGTGGACAGCTTTATCCGGGACAGCGGCGCCAAGCGCTGCATCCAGCTGAAAGATCTGTCGGAGGAACAGCTTACCGCCTATATCGACGAAGCGGTCGCAGGCGGCAGAAGCCACGGCAACGAAACGAAACTGCGTCTGCAGGCAATGGAACTCAAAAACGGTGAGGCAGCGGAGAAACTCCTTGCCGGAAAGGCGGCATCATGAGAAAGATCCTCTGTCTTTCGACTTCGAACTATTACCCGTTTCCCACGCGGAAACAGAATATTATGAACCGGATGACGGACTGCACCATCCTGTACGTCGATCCGCCGGTCACCCTTATCGCCCCCCTCAAGGATCCGAAGGCCAAGGAGCGGCTGTCCCTCTACAAGGAAGGCCCCAAACAGGCCTTGCCGAACCTGAAGGTCTACGCCCAGCCTCCGGTGCTGCCGTTCTTCAACAAGCGCCGGGACATCAACGAGCGCAATCAGAAGAAACTGGCGAAGTATCTGGCGAAGATCCTGCGCGAAAACGATTTCGGCGACGATTTCTGGGTCTGGTGCTACAGTCCCACCAGCTGCGACGTCATCGCCCCGCTGGCAAAAGAACTGGGACTGGACTCCGCAAAGCTCTGGAAGCGTACAGTGTACGACTGCGTGGACAGGCATTCCGCCTATCCGGGTCACATCGACCCGAAAGTGGTGGACGAAATGGAAGAGGACCTGGCCAGAAGCTGCGGCTGCGTCTTTGCGACAGCCCAGGGCCTGTACGAGCGGCTGAAAGAGTTTAACGAAAACACCCACCTCATCCCCAACGGCTGCGCGTTCGAACTGTTCAACACCGCAGCGGACATGGAAAAAGAAGGCGTATCGCCCCATTTTGGCTTCGTCGGCATGCTGCAGGAATGCCTGGACTACGACTGCATCCGCGCGGTGGCCGAGGCGTTCCCGGAAGGAAAGGTGACCCTCATAGGCCGCACGCTGCCGGGCGTCGACATGTCCTGGACGGACAGTTTTCCCAACGTCGAGATGAAGGGGCTCGTCCCCCAGCGGGAACTGCCTGGCTATATCAAGGATTTCGACGTCTGCCTCAACGTCTTCGCGGATAACGACCTGTCGAGGGACGTTAGCCCGCTGAAATTCTACGAGTATCTAGCCACCGGAAAACCTGTGGCAAGCACGCTCGTACCCCTGCAGGTGCTGGATTATGCGGACTGCATCTACCTGGCAGAAACGCCGGACGAGTTCGTAATGCGCTGCCGGGAAGCTCTGGAGGAAACGCCGGACAGTCCTAAGCGCACAGCGCGCATCGAAGCCGCCCGCCGCAATTCCTGGGACGAGAAAGTAAAGGAAATGAAGGAGATCCTGGCCTGGTAGGGCCGTTAACGAATCATAAAGGAGAAAGTGATGAAGATCATCAACGAAAAAGGAAAGCTGTTCGGGCTCATCAACATCGTGGACCTCATCGTGCTGCTTCTGGTGATCGCCGTCGTCGGCGTGCTGGCCACGAAGCTGCTGGGCAACCGCGTGACGGAAGCCGTCGTGCAGAAGGTGGACTGCTATGCGCAGGTGCGCGTCATCGGTGCTCATCCCTCGCTGGTGGAGGAAGTGCAGCGCCAGGACCTGGCCGGCCAGCGCATGGTAGCGGGCAGCGTCTATATCGACGGAACGATCGAGGACGTCTGGCTGGAGGACTATAAGGTCCAGGTGCAGACGGACGACGGCCGCATCGTGACCGCCACAGACCCCGACAAGAAGGACATCATCTTCATGATCAAGTTCCCCATCGCGAAGGACACCCCGAATCCCAAGCTGGGAAGCCAGGAAGTCCGGGCGGGCAGAACGCTCATCGTGAAGACCCAGACCTTCGAGACCAGCGGCACCATCCGCTACGTGCAGATCGGCGAATACGATCCCCCCGAGGCATTCCAGAAGCCCTGATGACCTATGACTGAGATCGTAAAAAACAGTCTCGTCATCCGCTTCATCGTCTGCGTTTACGAGGGATTGCGGCGCTTCTGGCGCAGCAGTCTGCTGGGCAGGGGATGGAAAGGCTGGCACGAGAGCTGGTTACAATCGAATACGAAAGTCCATTGGGAGAGCTGGTGCGGTATGGATGACCCTGCGGAGCATTCGGTGTACGCGAAGTTTCTGCGCGCTGTCGAGAGGCTGCTGCAGAAGATCGGAGACTGGCTGCGCTGCAGCGTATTCTACCGCATCGTCACCAGCGTACGGGACTGGTATTTCCGCATCAGCGAAGGCAGCCTCATTCTGTCTGCGGTCAACCGGGTGCCCCTTCGCCGCTGGTTGTTCGTGGCCTTCGCCCTGTATCTTCCCATCGAATACGCGCTGCGGGATGTGCTGCAGATCAGTATCCTGGCGTCTGTCTGGGAGGAAGTGTTCCTGATGGCAGGCCTCGCCCTGGTGCTCTGGCGGACAATGCTGAAACAGTCAGACGGATTCCGGCGGGCTACAGCCTTGGAAACCACGCTTCTGCTCTACATGGCCGTCGGACTGCTGCTGATGATGCTCAACCGGCCGTTCCCCGGCATCGCCTGGGCAGGATACCGGGCCCAGGTGGAATACATCCTCTGGTTCTTCATTCTGCTGCGGCTGATCGACGACGAGCAGGACGCGAAGACGCTGCTCTTCGGCTTTGCCGCCGTCGTGCTTGTGCTGGCGCTGCACGGCATCTATCAGTATATCGCCGCCGTGCCCATTCCGGATTCCTGGGTCACTAAGACCGAGGCCGGCGTGCGCACCCGGGTTTTCTCCCTGACGGGAAGCCCCAACATCTTCGGATCGCTGCTGCTGATGGCGGCTCCCACCGCTGCGGCAGGCATCTACTATTTCAAGAATGGATGGATGAAGTTCCTGTCGCTGTGCGCGACGGGCGTCATCTGCCTGTCCATTCTCTTTACGTTTTCCCGGGGCTCTTGGGTCGGACTCATCGTCGCGATCGTGCTGTTCTCTCTGTTTATGGACAAGCGCCTCATCGGGCTGATGGGGATCGCCATGGCCGGTGTCGTGGCATTGGTGCCATCCATCACGAGCCGGCTGACCTATCTGATGACCCCGGAATACAAGGTCGCTTCGGAAGTGGGCGGCAGAGCGCTCCGCTGGGAGACCGGCCGGGCGCTACTCCACGAGAACTCCCCCTGGCTGGGCTTCGGTCTGGGCCGCTTCGGCGGTGCCGTCGCCATGAACAACCAGGTGCTGGATAAGACAGACGAGTTCGAATACTTCTACATGGACAATTATTACCTCAAAACCCTTGTGGAAATGGGGTATTTGGGCATAATATTCTATATAGTCGCCCTGATCGCGTTCGCGGTCATGGCGCTCCGGGCCATCCATGCCTGCAATCAGGGCAGGGCGTACGGTCTGGCGGACGACGCGCTCACGCGCAACAACGGCAGCCTGAAGTGCCTGGCAGCAGGCCTGTTTGCCGGCATGGCGGGCGTCCTCGTCCACTGCTATTTTGAAAATATCTTCGAAGAGCCATACATGATGGCCTATTTCTGGGGCCTCGCCGCCTGTCTGCAGCGGCTGGGCGCCGTCAGCAAGGAAAGGAGCAGAACATGAAGGTTTGCGTTATCGGGCTCGGCTACATCGGCCTGCCCACCGCTGCCATGTTTGCCAACGCAGGACACGAAGTCCTGGGCGTAGATAAAAAGCCTCAGATCGTCGAGGCGCTCAACCGGGGCGAGATCATCATCGAGGAGAACGGCCTGGCGGAATTCATCAAGGCCGTCGTGGATAAGGGCCACCTGCGGGCCGCGCTTGACCCCGAGACCAGCGATGCCTACATCATCTCCGTCCCCACGCCCATCACGGAGGACAAGAAGGCGGATATGCGCTTTGTGGAAAGCGCCACCCGCAGCGTCGTTCCTCTGTTGAAGAAGGGCGATCTCGTCATCCTGGAATCCACGTCCCCCGTGGGCACCGTGGACAGCCTGATGCTGCCCATCCTGGAGGAAAGCGGCTTAAAGGCGGGACGAGACTTCGGCCTGGGCCACTCCCCTGAGCGGGTCATCCCCGGCAAGATCCTGTACGAACTGGTGCACAATTCCCGCATCGCCGGCGGCATCGACAAGGAGAGCGCCCACCGCATCGCCGAGTTATACAAAAGCTTCGTGGAAGGCGAGATCTACGAGACCGACGCCCGCACGGCGGAGATGTGCAAGCTGTCCGAGAACACGTTCCGGGATGTGAACATCGCCTTTGCCAACGAGTTGGCGAAGATCTGCGAGGATCAGGGCATCAACGTCTGGGAACTCATCGAGATCTGCAATAAACATCCGAGAGTCAACATCCATCAGCCCGGCCCCGGCGTGGGCGGCCACTGCATCGCGGTGGATCCCTGGTTTATCGTGGAAAAGGAACCGGGTCTGGCTCAGATCATCCGCAAGTCCAGAGAGACCAACGACTCCATGCCCGGCTATGTGGCAAAGCGGGCGGAGGAGATCCTGGCCGGTACGGCGGATCCCGAGGTCTGCATTTTAGGCGCTACCTATAAACCCGACGTGGACGATATGCGCGAAAGCCCCATCCTGCACCTGGTGGACGAACTCCGGGCGAAGGGCATCGAGGTCGCGGTGCACGATCCCCATGCAGCGAAGCGCCCCGGCATCGAGGGCGATCTGCTTAAGGCCGCAGAAGGCGCGGATCTCGTCATCCTCGGCGTCAATCACAAGCAGTTCAAGGAACTGGATTACGGCGCGCTGGCCGGCGTTGTCCGCCGGAAAAACTTCCTGGATACGAGAAACTTTGCGGACAAGGCTGCCGTCGAAGCGGCCGGTTTCGCCTACTATCTGCTGGGAAAATAGATGGCTGCGTACGACGTTGTAAAGATCCTGGGCGTGCGGGTGGATAAGATCACCAAGGCCCAGGCGCTGGAAGAATTTCAGAAACTGCTGGAGGGGGACCGCTGCGAGCTCATCGTTACCCCCAACGCGGAGATCGTGGAGAAGGCATCCAAGACACCGCAGCTGCGCCGCATCATCAACGAAGAGGCGGCGATCGTCACGCCCGACGGCGTGGGGCTCATCTACGCTTCGAAACTGAAGGGCGACCCCATCCAGGAAAAAGTCGCCGGCATCGATTTTGCGCGCTCCGCCATCGAACTATGCGCACAGCTGGGCCGCAGCGTCTATCTGCTGGGCAGCAAGCCCGGCGTTGCGGAAGCGGCGGCGGCAAACCTGGAAAAGGAGATCCCGGGTCTGAAGATCGCGGGCTTTCGGGACGGCTACTTCAAGGACGAGGAAGAGTCCGAAGTCGTAGCGGAGATCAACGCCAGCGGTGCGGATTTCCTGTGCGTGGCGCTGGGTTCTCCGAAGCAGGAATATTTCGTTATAAGGCACAGAGATGCTTTAAAGGTAAAGGCGGCGGCAGGCCTGGGCGGCAGTCTGGACATCTGGTCCGGTCAGCTCAACCGCGCCCCGCAGTTTTACATCGATCACGGCCTGGAATGGCTGTACCGGATGATCCAGGAGCCCAAACGCTTAAAGCGGCTCCCGGCTCTCCCTATCTTTTTGATCAAAGCGGCAATACGGAGGTAACATGGAACACACGCAGCTGCAACAGATCGCCAGAACAGTAAGACAGGATATCATCAGACAGGTCTACTGTGCGGGCAGCGGTCACCCCGGCGGAAGCCTTTCCGCAGCGGATCTGCTCACCGCGCTCTACTTCAGTGAGATGCGCATCGATCCGGCAATGCCGGATATGGCTGGCCGGGACCGGTTCGTTCTCTCCAAGGGTCACGCGGCGCCGGCGCTCTACGCCTGCCTCGCGGAGCGGGGCTATTTCCCCAAAGAGGAACTTGTGACCCTGCGCAAGAGCGGCAGCCGTCTGCAGGGTCATCCCAGCATGAAGATGCTGCCCGGCGTGGAGATGTCCACCGGTTCTTTGGGCCAGGGGATCTCTGCGGCAGTCGGCATGGCGCTGGCCGGCAGACTGGACGGAGACAGCGGGCGCGTCTACACGCTGCTCGGAGACGGCGAACTGCAGGAAGGCATCGTCTGGGAAGCAGCCATGGCGGCAGGGCATTACAAGCTGGATAACCTGTGCGCCATCGTAGACCACAATGGTCTGCAGATCGACGGACGCAACGAAGACGTCATGAACGTGATGCCCATCGCGGAAAAATTCGCGGTGTTCGGCTGGAACGTGCTGGAGATCGACGGCCACGATTTCGAACAGATCCTGGACGCTCTGGAAATGGCGAGAAAATGCAAGGGTATGCCCACTGTCATCGTAGCGGAGACCGTCAAGGGCAAGGGCGTTTCTTTCATGGAAGGCCAGGCCGGCTGGCACGGCAAGGCGCCGAACGAGGAACAGGCGAAGCAGGCAATGGCAGAACTGGGAGGTGAGCTGTAATGGCAGAAAAGATCGCAACGAGAGCCAGTTACGGCAAGGCTCTGGTGGAACTGGGCGCCGAAGATCCCAATATCGTCGTTCTGGACGCAGACCTGTCCGGATCCACGCAGACGAAGAAGTTTGCCGACGTCTATCCGGACCGCTTCTTCAACGCAGGCATCGCAGAAGCCAACATGATGGGCATGGCAGCAGGCCTCGCCGTTTCCGGCAAGACCGTTTTCGCCAGCAGCTTCGCCATGTTTGCTTCCGGCAGAGCGTATGAGATCATTCGCAATTCCATCGCCTATACAGGCGCCAACGTCAAGATCTGCGCGACCCATGCAGGGGTCACCGTGGGCGAAGACGGAGCCAGCCACCAGTGCGTCGAAGATCTGTCCCTGATGCGGACGATCCCCGGCATGACGGTGCTCAACCCGGCGGACGACGTGAGCGCCAGAGCGCTCATCAAGGCGGCGGCAGCCTATAAAGGTCCGGTCTACATCCGTCTGGGCCGTGCGGCCGTTCCCGTTATCTACGAAGAAGGTAAACCCTTCGAGATCGGCAAGGCGCTGCGCGTAAGAGAAGGCAAAGACGCCGCGATCCTGGCGACCGGCATCATGGTGAACGAAGCGCTGCAGGCGGCGAACATGCTGGCTGCGGAAGGCATCGAATGCCGCGTCGTGGACGTGCATACCATCAAGCCGCTGGATCGCGAAGAAGTGATTGCCGCGGCGAAGGACTGCGGATGCATCGTGACCGCAGAAGAGCACTCCGTGATCGGCGGCCTGGGCAGCGCTGTTGCAGAGACTGTCTGCAAGGAGGCTCCCTGCCGCATGGCCATGGTCGGCGTGCAGGACACCTTCGGACAGTCCGGCAAGCCCGCGGAACTGATGGAACAGTACGGACTGACGGCTGCGGATATCGTAAAAGCCGTAAAAAGCTGTCTGTAAATTCTTGACAATTAAATTGCTTTAATGTAAAATTCTCCCACAGATCCTCTGGCGGGAGAATTTTTATGCGGAAAAAGAAAACAGAAGGGTCGGTGCGGGGCAAGCGGATCGTCGCGGTGTGCAGCCCCCAGACGGGCAGCGGCGTGACCCTCACAGCCCTCGCCCTGGCCTGCTCCCTGGCGGAAGAGGCATCCGTGTGCTTCGCGGAGGCCGGAAAACCCTATGTCTTCGACGCCTTCGGCATGGGCAAGGCCTTTCTTCTGAGCGGATTTACGGATTACTACCGGCTGTTTGCGGATAATAAGGCGTTTCCCGGTCCTGCCAACTTGTGGCGGGGCATCTTCTGGGCGGTCCGGCCCGGTGCGGCGGAACCGCCGCCTTCCTGGCTGCAGGAGGCAGACGAGATCCTCCGCTTTGCGGAAAAACTGCCGGGAGACTACACGGTGCTGGACTGCTCCGACCTGGACGGCTTTCTGCTGGAAGGCGTTCTTTCCGGTGCGGATAGGATCTACCTCGTCGTCGATCCCCTGCCGGGAAAACTGCTGCCGGCGTCACCCCGCCTGCAGCGTCTGCGCTATGCCTATCCCGGAGCGGTTCTCGCGGTCAACCGCATGAATCCCGGCGTGCATAAAAGGGAACTGGATGCCTACCTGGGCACGTCGTCCTATCTGGCCCTGCCGGACATCGGTGCGCAAAGCATTTACCGGGCGGAATACGCCTGCACGCTGCCGTTGGATCTGCCGGAAGGAAAGAAACTATCCGCTTCACTGAAAAAACTTGAATAAAATGACGGCGCAATTTGGCCTTCAATAGAATATATGGTATAATTAGATGTTAAATTGTACCTAAAACCACAAGAGGCCAGATTAGTGATCATATTCGATAACATTACCAAGCGGTACGGATCGAAGGTGGCCCTGGAAAACGCTACGATACACATAGACAAAGGGGACTTCGTGTTTCTCGTAGGGCCTTCCGGCGCAGGAAAATCCACCTTCATTAAAATGATCCTGAAAGAAATAGAGCCGGACGAAGGCAAGCTGATCGTTGCGGGCCGGGACATTACCCATCTCTCCAACCGGGAGATCCCCCAACTGAGAAGATCGCTGGGCGTCGTGTTCCAGGACTTCCGCCTGCTGCCCAACAAGACGGTATTCGAAAACGTCGCCTTCGCCATGGAGGTGCTCCATCATAAACCCCGCGTCATCAAACGGCAGGTGCCCCAGGTCCTGGAACTGATGGGTATCGGCGAAGCGGCGGATAAATTCCCGGACGAGCTGTCCGGCGGCGAGCAGCAGAGAGTTGCCATCGCCAGAGCCATCATCAACAATCCGAAGGTGCTCATCGCGGACGAGCCCACCGGCAACCTGGACAAGGACACCGCATGGGAGATCATGCAGCTGCTCAACCAGGTCAACCTGCGGGGCACCACGGTGGTCATGGTCACCCACGCGTTCGACATTGTAGAAAGAATGGGCAAGCGCGAGGTGGAGATCGAGAGCGGACACATCATCCGCGATACCAAAGGAGGGATAGCAGCCGATGTTTAAAGGTTTAGGTTATTCCCTCAAGCAGGCCATCGTCCAGATCTTCCGCAACAAGGGCATGACGATCGCATCGCTGTTCGCGATCACCGCCATGCTGCTCATCCTGGGCCTGTTCTTCTTCCTGACGGTAAATGTCAATTTCATCACGGAGGAGATCAAGGACCAGTTCGACACCATCGAAGTGTTCCTGCAGGACGATCAGACGGAGGCCCAGGCGGAAGTCATCCGCAACAGCCTTTCTCAGTTGGAAGGCGTGGCAAACGTCGAATATATCTCAAAAGCCCAGGCTATGGAAGAGTTTAAAGTCCGCTGGGGCGACAACGCCTATCTGCTGGACGGCCTGGCATCCAATCCGCTTCCCAATTCTCTGCGGGTCACCCTGGAACATCTGGAAGACGGCGAACTGGTGGCGGAGGTCAGCCGGTCCATGTCCGGCGTCGAAGACGTCCGCTACTATCAGACAGAAGTCAACAAGATCCTGCGGATCTCGGAGGGCATCCAAAAGGGCGCGCTGGTGGTCATCGCCTTCCTGATCATCGTTTCCGTCGTGGTCGTGTCCAATACGGTCAAACTCACCGTCATGGCGCGGCAGGAGGAGATCCGCATCATGAAATACGTGGGCGCGACGAACTGGTTCATCCGGGGACCGCTGCTGCTGGAAGGTATGTTCATCGGCCTTATCGCGGCGCTCATCGCGCTGGGCTGCACCTGGGCGATCTATGCGCGGCTCATGGCGGCCATTGGTCAGCAGGCGGTCATTCTGCTGTCCACCAGCCTCGTGGAGACGAACTTCATGATGATCAACCTCACGTGGATCTACATCGCGCTGGGCATCAGCATCGGCGCCTTCGGCAGCATCCTGTCCATGAGACGGTTCCTGCAGGCATAGCAAAGACAAGGGGAAAACAGGGGAATTCCATGAGAAGAGAGAAACTGACGAAAGGAAAGATACGGGCGAAGGTCCTTCTGTGGAGCATCGCAGTCGCGATGGCTGCCGCCATTTTCGTTACACCGTTCGCAGCGGGGGCGCAGACGATCGAGGATTATCAGGATCAGCTGAACCAGAAGAACAATCAGAAGCAGCAGGTCCAGAATCAGTTAAACGAAGAAAAGAAGAACCTGGAGGAAGTCCAGGCGGAACTGAACGCCCTGGATCAGAAGATCTATCAGTCCCAGAAAGAACTGAACGGACTGGAGTCGGATCTCAACAAGACGAAGGAAGAGATCGCAGTCGCTCTGGAAGAACTGGAACAGCTGCAGAAGGATATCGAAAAGCAGAACGACGACCTGAACGCGCGCCTGCGCAGCATGTACAAGAACGGCGATGTCGGCATGCTCTCCGTCCTGTTCGGCAGCAGCTCCATGTCCGATTTCATGACGAATATGGACATGGTGGAACGCATCTACAACGCGGATGCGGAGCTTCTGGCAGGTCTGGAAGACCAGTACGACGTTGTGGAAGAGCAGAAGAATAAACTGCAGGCTCTCAAGGACCAGCTGATCGTACAGCAGGAAGCCGTAGCCGCAAAGAAGGCTTCTCTGGAAGCGGACCGGCAGGAAGTCGACGCCCGCAGAAAGGAAGTCGAGGCAGACGTTAACACGCTGTCTGCACAGTACGACGCGGTAAAGAAAGAAGCCGACGCCATCAGCGAGACCATTAAGGTGCTGCAGAGCGCCAACACGCAGTACATCGGCGGTGCCATGTGCTGGCCCTCCCAGGCGAGCACCCGCATCACGTCTCCCTTCGGCTGGCGTTATCTGTCGCTGCTGGGCGGCCGCAACTATCACACCGGCGTGGACATCGGCGCTGCAGGCGGCACCAATATCCTGGCGGCCAACTCCGGCACGGTCATCAAGGCGGGCTGGAATAATTCCTACGGCTACATGGTGATGATCGACCACGGCGGCGGCATCGTTACGCTGTACGCCCACTCCAGCAAGCTGCTGGTCAAGACTGGCGACGTGGTCGCCAGAGGCCAGGTGATCGCCCTGATCGGCTCCACCGGCATGTCCACCGGCAACCATCTGCATTTTGAGGTACGGGTCAACGGAAAATACCAGAACCCGCTGAATTACATTACGCCATCTGTACGCAATTAATGAGTACCTGGATATACCAACAAACGGATACACTGCCGAACTGGGGACCCGAAGGGGTCCCTGCTTCGGTTATGGGCATTTTGCAGCGCCGGGGCATCCGCACGGCGGAAGACGCGGCGGATTTCCTCGCGGCATCGCCCAAACGCACCTACGACCCGGAATTGCTGCCGGATCTGCCCGCAGCGGCGGATAAACTGCTGCAGGCGGCTGCGGATGGGCTCTCCATCTGCATCTACGGCGACTACGACGCGGACGGGGTAACGTCCACCGCGCTGCTGTATACGGTCCTGAAAAAACTGACGGACCGGGTGGACTTTTACGTTCCTTCCCGGTTCACCGACGGATACGGCCTCAACAAGGACGCTATCCGCCGCATCGCGGAAAAGGGCACGCAGCTGCTGGTGACGGTGGACTGCGGCAGCACGAACCGCGAAGAAGTGGCCTACGCCAAAGAACTGGGCATGGAGACGATCGTTACGGATCACCACGAACTGGAGGCGGACGCGATGCCGGACTGCCTGCTGGTGAACGCCCACCGGGAGGACAGCCGCTATCCCTTCCCGGGGCTGTCGGGCTGCGGCGTCGCCTTTAAGCTTGCCCAAGCCATCCAGAGGAGGCTGACCGCAGCAGGCGATGACAGGTTTACCCGGCAGGACATCACGGATCTGCTGGATCTGGTGGCGATCTCCACCGTGGCGGACGTGGTGCCTCTGCTGGACGAGAACCGAAGTCTTGTCAAGTACGGTCTGCGGGTCATCAACTCCCGCAAGCGCAGAGGCCTCCGCATCCTGCTCGACATGGTGGGGCTCGAACGCAAAGAGGTGGATGCGGACGATATCGGGTTCATCCTGGCGCCCCACATCAATTCATGCGGCCGTATGGCTACGGCGGACAGCGCCGTTCGGCTGCTGGCAGGCCTGGAGGACGACGGACCGCTGGAGGACAAAGCTGCCTTCATGGTGGAATGCAACCGGAACCGGCGTTCTGCCCAGGACCGCACGCGGGACATCTGCATGGAATCCATCGCGGCCGGCAATTGCGGCGAGTTGTTCTCCGTCATCGAAGCGCCTGGCGCCCACGAGGGCGTTGCCGGCATCGTTGCGGGATCGCTTAAGGAGCAGTTCCACCGGCCGGTCTGCATCGTAACGCCCAGTGAAAGCGGGCTGCTGAAAGGCACGGGACGCTGCATCCCGGGGCTGGACCTGCACGGTATGCTCTCCACTTGTGGCGAGCTGTTCGAGCGCTATGGGGGTCACGCGGGGGCCTGCGGCTTCTCTCTGCCGAAGGAAAATCTGGAAGCGCTGCGCAGCCGCATGGACGCGCTGATGAAGGAGATCCTTTCCAAGCGGCCGGATGCGCTGGACGAAAAGCTGTCCATCGAAAAGGTGCTGGAACCGTCCGAGAAGACGCTGGATTTTGCCAATGCGTTAAAACGGCTGGAGCCCTTCGGCGAGGCGAACCCGAAACCGCTGTTTGCCATCGGCGGCGCAGACGTGTACAATGTCCAGTATATGGGCAGTGAAGGCCAGCACGTGCGCTTTACCGCGGCCGGCAGCGACGGCGTGGAAGTTTCCTGCGTCCTGTTCCGCAGGGCGGCGGACTTCGCGGATCTGCTGCGTTCCGGCGCAAAGCTGGACGTGGCGGGCGAGCTGGGCATCAACGAATTCAACGGTCACCGCAAACTGCAGCTGACCGTAAAAGATATCAAGAGGAGCGGATCCTTATGATCAAGATCAAGAAATCAACACTTATCATCTTACTGATCCTAGCCGTAGTGTGCGGCGGCGCAGGGCTGCTGACCCTGCAGATGAGCGGCGTGCTCGGCCAGCTGGGCATCGCGTCGTCTCACATGCTCAACGAAGAGCAATACCAGGAATACCGGCACATGACGCAGACCTACGGCAAGCTGGACGAGCTGCGGGACTACGTCATGAAGCGTTTCTACATCGATGTGGATGAAGACGCCCTGGAGACCGGCATGCTGAAGGGCCTGTTCGAAGGCCTGGGCGATGTCTATTCCTACTACATGACGCCCTCCGAATACGAGCAGACCATGATCTCCCTTACCGGCGTGTATTCCGGTGTAGGGGTCACGATCTCCGCAGGCGACTCCGGCTATGTTGAAGTCGTGACCCCCACCAAGGGCAGTCCCGCCGAGGAAGCGGGCATCCGCAAGGGCGACCTTGTCCTGGCGGTGGATGGCACCGAATACGTGGGTGCGGATCTGGATACCTGCGCGGCGGCGATCCGCGGCGACGAGGGCACGAAAGTGACCCTTACGATCCGCCGGGGCGAGGAGATCTTCGACGTTACGCTCACCAGGCGCACGATCGTGGCGCAGACGGTGGATCATAAGATGCTGGAAGACGGCATCGGCTACATTGCGGTAAGCGGATTCGAAGAAAAGACCGTAGAAGCCTTCGAAGAAGCGATGGCCGATATCCAGGCGCAGGGCGCCAAGTCCTTTATCCTGGATCTGCGGGACAACGGCGGCGGCCTGGTGGACTCCGCGGTCGGGATCGCGGATATCCTGCTGGATAAGGGCGTCGTTGCCTACAC
Source organism: Bacillota bacterium (assembly GCA_017626845.1). GTDB lineage: Bacteria > Bacillota > Clostridia > Peptostreptococcales > Anaerovoracaceae > RUG11894. The sequence continues at coordinate 9,613 of JAGAHX010000013.1, read as the reverse complement.
GGAAAATCACGACGGCGAACGGGACTATTACCGCACGGAAGCCGGCAAGACGGATCTGCCTTACGTCGTCCTTGTGAACGAAGGCTCCGCTTCTTCCTCCGAGATCCTGTCCGCAGGCATCAAGGATAATGGCGGCGGACCGCTGGTGGGGGTCACCACCTACGGCAAGGGCATTATCCAGACCGTCGAACAGCTTACGGACGGCTCCGGCATCAAGCTTACGATCCTGCAGTACTACTCTCCGAACGGCAGCGTCATCCACAAGCAGGGCATCGAACCCGATTACGTGGTGGAACTCACGGAGGATTGCTACGATGAAGAGGGCAACCTTGTGAACGACCTGCAGCTGCAGAAGGCGCTGGAGCTGCTGAAATAGAGACGTACGGAGGATCCCATGAGCAAAAAGATCGTTGCAGTCAACGCCAGCCCCCGGAAGGGCTGGAACACGGATACCATCGTAACGGAGATGGCAAAGGGTGCGGAGAGCGCCGGCGCCATCGTGGAAAAGTTCGATCTGTTTAGATTGGAGAAGTACACGGGATGCATCTCGTGCTTCGGCTGCAAGAAGGAAAAATTCAAAGGGCACTGCATCTGCCGGGACGGGTTGACCCCGGTATTGGACGCGATCCGGGAAGCGGATGGGCTCATCATCGGGTCACCGAATTATCTGGGCGAACTGAGCGCGTCGTTCCGGGCGCTGTATGAGCGGCTCATCTTCCAGAACCTGACGTACAACATGGAGAATCCCTGCTGCAGCGAGCGGTCCATTCCCGTTCTGCTGGTGATGACCAGCAATGCGCCGGAGGGCATGTATGCGCCGCTGCTGAACAACTTTCAACAGACGCTCAGCCGTTTCGTCGGCCCCACGCAGATTTTCGTAAGCGGCGATACGCTGCAGCTGAAGGATTACAGCAAGACCGACTGGCCCTGGTCCATGTTCGATCCGGCGGCCAAGCAGCAGCGCCACGATACCGTGTTCCCGCAGGAATGCCGGAAGGCGTTTGAGCTGGGCGCGGAGATGGGCAGAGAATAGCAAGAACAGAAAGGCAGGTATCTTATGAATTTTTTGATCGTCGCATACGACGGAAAGGATGAAAACGCGCTCGAGCGGCGCATGAGTGTCCGGGAGAAGCATTTCGCAAACGTCATGAAGATCCAGGAGAAGGGTCACGTGCACTGCGCCGGCGGCATCACGAATGAGGCCGGGCAGCTGGTCGGTTCCATGCTGGTCGTCTCGTTTGACACCAGAGAGCAGCTGGACGAGTACCTGAAGACCGAACCCTACGTCGTCAACAACGTCTGGCAGGACATCCGCATCGATACCTGCAACGTGGCGATCAAGGACGATGTGCTGATCTCGAAATAGCAAAAGGGCGGAGCTGCGGCTCCGTCCTTTTTAAAAGCTTAGCCTGTCGGCAATAGGTAATCTTTCCTCGTTGCAGTATAATGGGGATGTCAGAAAATCGGTGTTTGAGAGGTAAAAATGATAAATCATAGAGTACAGAAATATATAGAGGATCATTCTTTCTGCTCAGAGTACCTTTTCAAGGATTGGGAAGCGTTTCTGGATTTTATCTATGAAGAAGGTTGTCGCGTTTCGTCCATCCTTTGGTGGGATCACTGCAGGAAGAATATGAATCATGTATCCTGCGGAAGCGGTGGATACACCGATCCTGATGATCAGGAATGGATGTATGCCGAGACCTGGCTTCATGAAGATGGATTTGAAGAAAAAGCCTTGCGGATATTAAGGCATATATTCATGAAACCAGAGCGCATGGTCTTATTCTTGGCGACAAATACATCAGCCGCGATTTAGTGCCGTCCTTCTATCTTGCAGATGAACAGACTCCGGTTTGCAGAGATATTGCCGGCTCAGGTATTTGTAAGGGTAATTCAAAATGAACTATAAGGTAATTGACAAAGAAAAATACTATAGAAAAGGTGTGTTCCGTCATTTCACGGAAGACTGCAGGTGTTCGACCTCAATAACAGCGAGAATCGATGTGACAGAACTCACCACACATTCAAAGAACACAGGGACGAAATTTTATATCAATTTCCTGTATATTCTTTCAAAAGTTCTGAATTCACGCGAAGACTACAGGATGGGATACCTTTGGCAGACAGATGAGCTGATCTGTTATGACGTGATCAATCCTACGCAGTATGTTTTCCATGAAGATACGGAAACCTGTACTCCGGTATATACGGAATACGATGAGGACTATGAAAAGTTCTACGCTGCTGCTTTAAAGGATGTTGAAGAGGCAAAGAAGACAAGGGAATACGGTCTGGATATGGTTAATCATCCAAACTGGTTCGATGCATCGTTTATATCCTGGCTTTCCTATGATTCACTTCATCTTGAACTTCCCGATGGAAATCTGTATTCTGCGCCTATCATCAACTGGGGAAAATACAGGGAAGAAAACGGAAGGCTTGTCATGCCTGTGACCGTTCGTCTGAATCACGCAATCGCTGACGGGTACCTGGTCGCAAACGTATTCCGTCTTTTAGAGCAGGAAATCACGTCTTTTGTCGAAATCTGATCAACAGATTCGTATTTGTAAAACGGTTGTTTTTGGCATGGACATGAAGGGTGTAAGTATTTTGTCTGGCCAAAGAACAATGCGGAATTTTGGAAGCGAAAAATAACTTCAAATATGGCGAGAGATAAACACAGCCATGCATTATTGGAGCAAAGCGGTTGGCGTGTCTTGACCATATGGGAGTGTGAACTAAAAGGCTCCAATCTAGAACCTTTCTTGGAAAAATTGGTAAATGCCATACTGTCTGAAGTATGAAGGATTCTTCGACGCGATTTTGATGACAAATAAGATAATATGAAAAATCATGAATGGATTGATGGGAAGCTACTGCAGACCAACAAGAAATACTCTCAGCTGAAGCTGAAACAAAAGGAAAAAATATATCAATGGATGTATGAAGCCTACAGGGATAAATACAAGGAACTCGGTAAATATCCAGATATAAAGGTCATAGACGATATTCTGGAGTCCGTGATGAAACATATTGATGAAGCTGAGATATGGATTCCTTATGGAGAAGTACGGAAACATTATCAAGGCTGTGTATCGAAGCTGCGGAATCGCTTGAAGCGGGAAAACCGGGAAGTGCCGGCAGAAACCAGTACCATTGAGCCTTTGGAGATCCGCTTCTCTGTCTGTAAGGTAAAAGATTATTCCGGAATCGATGTCGCGCAGCCCTTTGTATTTATTGGAAGCACGGATGAGGAGAAGTCTCTGGTTTGCCCGACGGATATGGTTCCCGATAATGTAATGATTCGTGATGATGGATGGCGTGCTTTCCGGATTTGTGGGGAGATGGACTTCTCCCTTGTCGGAATCCTGGCCCGGATTGCCAAGATACTTGCAGCTAATGAAGTCGGGATCTTCGCCATTTCAACGTATAATACGGACTATATTCTGACCAAGGAAGGAAATTTTGAGAAGGCCATCAAGGCATTAAAAGGATCCGGTTACCGGATTCTTGAAAAGAGTAGGAAATCCGTTGAATAAGGAAGGATCAGAATGGATATATCAAAAGCGGACTGGAAACTGTTCCGAGAAAGAATCGGCGGATGGCAGGAAGCATATATGGCTCGCCTGAATCAGGAATATATTGAACTTCTAAGTGCAGAAGGCGATGCCTCCGATAAGTTCTGGGCACTGGACGAACGTATTAAAGAAGACAGAAAAGCTCCCGGTGTACGCTTGGAACTGAAAAAGTCTGACGTTGGCTGGGACTTGGTAAGGCTTCTTCAGGATGGTGTTATTACCGCATCTGATCTGGAAGGCTTCAGTGAGGATCTTCGGGATACGGTCCTTCATTTTGCAGACAGATAAACCATATTGGTTCGGAAGGAGGTGACAGAGTATATGGAAGATTTGCATTCGCAAATCTCTGAAGTCGCTCAAAGCCGCGACGGGCTCCCGCGACATACGTCGCGGGCAGGCATGGAGCATCTGCGGTGTGTCGTGGAACGCATCACCTATCAGAATGTGGAGAACGGCTACTCTGTCATCAAGTGCCGGGCCAAAGGATATCAGGACCTGGTGACGGTGGTCGGTTCTATGCCGGATGTTCACGTCGGTAGTGTTCTGTATCTTGGCGGATCCTGGCGGATCGACGGAAAATACGGCCGTCAGTTTGCCATGGAGACTTTCGAGGAGACGCTTCCGGCGACAGTATACGGTATCGAGAAATATCTTGGCAGCGGTCTGGTGAAGGGCGTCGGTCCAAAGTTTGCGGGCCGTATCGTGAAGCAGTTCGGAGCGGACACGCTGAACGTGATTGAAGAGGATCCGGACCGACTCCTGGATGTAGTCGGTATCGGCAAGGTCCGTGTGGAACGCATCAAAAAGAGCTGGCAGGAACAGAAAGAGATCAAGAACATCATGCTCTTCCTGCAGAGCCATGACGTCTCCACCAGCCATGCCACAAAAATCTACAAGACTTACGGTAACGACAGCATCAAGATCGTGCAGGAAAATCCCTACCGTCTGGCGGATGATATCTGGGGCATCGGCTTCAAGACTGCGGATACCATCGCGGAAAAGATGGGATTTGACCATGAGAAATACGTCCGCCTGCGCAGCGGCATTCTCTATACTCTGAATAAGCTTTCCGAGGACGGGCACTGCTACGCTACCCGGGAAATGCTTTTAAAGACCGGCGGGGAGCTGCTCTCCGTGGAGGAAAATGTCCTCTCCATGACATTGGATGAGATGATCCGTGCAGAGGATGTGATCACCGAGCCTATTCCGCTTCCGGAGGATGCGGCTGCCGGTGCGGTTCCGGATAAGGCCATTTACCTTCCTCCCTTTTACTTTTCGGAAGTCGGAACGGCCAGACGCCTTGCAGCCATCTATGCCAATGCTGATGGCATTCATGTGAATCCGGAGGGACTCTCCGAACGTATCAGCCTTAGAACCCGGATGCAGTACGACGAGATCCAGATGCAGGCCATCCTGACTGCTGTTCAGAGCAAGGTCCTGGTGCTGACCGGCGGGCCGGGCACCGGAAAAACGACGACCACCCTCGGTATTATCACAGCCTTCCGGGAAGCGGGTGCGAATATCCTCCTGGCGGCACCCACCGGTCGGGCGGCCAAGCGTCTCTCTGAAGCCACCAGGATGGAGGCAAAGACCATTCACAGGCTCCTGGAAGTGAAACCGCCGGAGGGATACCAGAAAAACGAGGAGAATCCTCTGGAGGGCGATGTCCTGATCGTGGACGAATGCTCCATGATCGATATCATGCTCATGTACAACCTTCTGAAGGCCATTCCGGATACAATGACGCTTATTCTGGTCGGAGACATTGACCAGCTGCCCAGTGTCGGCGCCGGCAACGTGCTTCGGGACATCATTGATTCGGAAAGATTTCCGGTCGTACGCCTGACCCGGGTCTTCCGGCAGGCCCAGACCAGCCGGATCATCATGAACGCCCACCGTATCAACAGCGGAAAGATGCCGGATATCAGCAACGGTGCGAAGAGCGATTTCTTCTTCATGGACATGGAGAACCAGGCACAGAAGAAGGGCCTGAACGCGGAGGACAGTGGCATATTGGCAGATGAATCTGCCAAAACCATAACAGAGCTTGTAACCACCAAGCTCTCCCGTTATTACAAGACGCCGGCGTCGGAGATCCAGGTCCTTACGCCCATGCAGCGTGGAGTAGTCGGCGCAGTCAATTTAAACCAGGTCCTGCAGCAGGCGCTGAACCCTGGCGAGGTAGGCTTAAAGCGCGGCGGGTACATTTTCCGGGCAAATGATAAGGTCATGCAGATCCGGAACAATTACGACAAGGAAGTCTTCAACGGCGATATCGGCGTGATCGGGTCCGTGGATCTGGAGGAACGGGAGCTGACCGTAAACTTCGATGACCGCTTAGTGACCTACGATGTAACGGAGCTGGATGAGCTGGTGCTGGCGTACGCCACAACCATCCATAAATCCCAGGGGTCGGAATATCCCATCGTGGTGATCCCTGTCCTGATGAATCACTTTGTGATGCTCCAGAGAAATCTGATCTATACCGGCATTACCCGGGCGAAGAAGGTCCTGGTGCTGGTAGGAACGAAGAAGGCGCTGGGCTATGCGGTGCGGAACGTGACCGTCAGTAAGCGCAATACTATGCTGAAGGATCGCCTGCAGAGAATGCAGTCAAAACCGGTCACGATGCCTGCGGCAAAGAAGCCCCGGGCTATGCCGGATGTTTCAGCAAGTTTCCCGGCTCAGCAGAAACCCCCACATTCAGAAATGTATCGCTATCCGGACCGGCCGGCACTGGTGCAGATGGTTGCTGAACCACATGGAGTGTACGGACAGACAAATACCGAGGTATCAGCTTCTTCACCGGCATCGGAGCCGGAGAAAATCTCCCATGAAGAATGGCTGAAAAGGGATCTTTTTGTTCGTCTGGGACAGTCAAAGTTCCGGAGCCGGTTCCGGCTCACCGAAGCGGACCGGGAATATGTTCGTGAGAAAGGTATGGAGGCGATCCGCAGTCACGCGGCGCAAATCATCCGTCAGCGGCTGGCCGACGCGGAACCGAAAAACGACGGAAAGCAGACACCCATGCGGGGAGCGCCGCAGGGACATCCTGTTTTCCTTGGGCAGCATGCCACAGGAACCTGCTGCAGAGGCTGCCTGGAGAAGTGGCACGGAATCCCGAAAGGGAGACCGCTATCTGAAGAAGAACAGAGCCGTATCGTAGATGTGCTGATGCAGTGGATCGAGCGGCAGATGAAAGATGGTGTGTAGATGTCCCATGCTCTCGGTTCGGGGACATTTACATAGCAATTTAAAATGATAACATGATATGGCGACCTGTCAGGAAATACTGAAATACTGACAGGTCGTTTTAAGTTGGGAAATTTCACTTGAAATCAGAACGTGTGTTTGTTATTATAGCATCACAGAACAAGAGCGGGCTGCTCACGATAGAAAATTCAGAGGAAGAGGTGACCCTGATGAGGCATAAAGACCCGGAGCTTATGAGGCAGATCAATACGTTTATCGGAGAATTCTACGCGTCACATGACCGTACTCCCTCCACTACGGAGATTGCCAGAAAGTTTGGTATTGCCCGCAGCACTTCTCAGAACTATCTGGTGGCGATGAATGAACGCGGAATGCTTTCTTACACCGGCGGTGTTCTGCAGGTGGAGCATATGGATAAGATCCGCACCGAGCGCACTAAGGCTCCTCTGGTTGGTTCTGTTCCCTGCGGAGAGCTCACCTGTGAAGAAGAAAATGTGGAATGTGTCACGACGCTTCCGACAGAGATCTTCGGAGATGGACCGTTCTATCTCCTGCATGCTTCCGGAGACTCCATGGAAGACGAAGGCATTGAGGACGGCGACCTGGTCGTCGTGAAGATGGAAAACAGTCCCAAGAAGGGAGATCTGGTCATTGCCTTGGATGCGGAGCAGCGTAACACGTTGAAGAAATACGGCGGTATCAACCGTAAGAACCGGAAGGCTATGCTTCTCTACTGTAACCAGGATGTTTACGGAGATAAGGTAATCTATGTGGATCACCTGGAGTGCCAGGGTGTGGTCAGCCATGTGATCAAGAGGAAATAACTGGTGGGTGTCCTACGATTACAAGAGTATGGAGGTCTGCCCGAACTATGACGGCCCCGTTTCTATCGACTTTTACGGCCGTCTTCACCCGAAGCACAGTAACGGAACGGTGAAGCTCGGGACTCTCACAAACAACCTTCAGCTAATCACAGCTCCGATGGTACGCCAGTTTGATGAGAAGACAGACCGCAGGTTGCTTTACCGGAGGCTTGGGGTGTGTGCCATGGATGTGTCGGAAGACATTGGAATGTATCAGATGAACATGTTTGTAGACTATGATGCTCTGGAAAGAGACCGGAGGCTTACGGCAGCGATGCTGGAGGTCCGGCGGAGGTTTGGAGCGAACGCCGTCTTCAAGGGCATGAATATGCTGGAGGGCGCAACAACACTGGAGAGAAATATGCAGATCGGCGGCCATAAAGCATAGGCCTTTCTTAAGTGCCCCCTTCTGCAGCCGAGAAGGAGGTGCATGAGATGTATGCTATAGGTGCAATGCCAATGCCGGCCGGTTTCAGATATCGGGATGTGTTCTTAAAAGGCAAGCCGAAGCATGACCGGTTTGATAGCTTCCGGATTAAGCATCCGCAGATGGATGTCGGAAAGAGAGCCAAGCTTTTTGCTCCTTTTGATGCACTCAGGGGATTCAACTTTGCGATTCTGATGAAGAATGAGCTGTATGAGGACCAGCTGGTCTTAAGCCCTGAGGATCAGGAGGAAATGGACCGAAGGTTTGAGATCCTCCACAACCTGACTTATAACAGCCGGATAGCCAGGGCCAACCGGGTGCAGGTGACTGTCACTTATTATGAACCCTGCAGTGACGTGAACAGTGAGTCCTACGGCTCCCAGGGGCAGTACAAAACGATCACCGGTATCTGCTGGAATGTGGATGCGGAAGTGACAAAGACGATTCTGGTGGATGAGATGAGGATACGGATGGAGGACATCCTGGAGATCGGTTCACCGGGAGAGATATTCAAAAGAAACTGGGAAGACCAGTCTGCGAACTGGGAGGGAGCCGCTTCGCTGTAGGCGAATATAAATGCGGCGATCGATGTGCCGTCGACTGTAAGGAGGGGGCATTACCAAAACATAAGGGAGGAACAATAATGTTGACATATGATGTTATCTGCCCTGTTTGCGGCAAAGTGAATCACGATCTGTATCTGGAAGAAACCGAAGGCTGGATGGAATGCGTATATTGCGGGAACTCCAGGCAGGATCTGAGATTTAAAAGGGCCAGGAAGATTCCGGTATTTCGAATGGATCAGTTGGAACAAGTTGAAGCGTATTTAGCGGCACAGTAATAGTGATAAAATTGAACTACAGGAACAATAACGTGTTTTCCGATGGTTTCCGTCATGTGTCATATAAAGCCCGGAAACCCGCGCCACGCCTAAACAAGTTCAATTTCATTTGTTCCGTCATGTGTCATATAAAAACACCCTGACCCCATGTTTTCCGGGGTCATTTGGGGTCAGATATGGGGACGGTTCCGGGGTCAGAATAAAGCCCCGCGTTTGGTCAGATCATAGACCGGCGCGGGGTTGTTTTTATATTCTGGTTCTGCTTTTCTGCAAGCGGTATGCAAGCAACATATCAATGTCAGTCTTAAGGGCTTCAATATCTATTTCTGTCAGTTCACCATACCTGTTTTCAGGGTATCCCAACAGAACAAATAAGGATTTTAAGATTTCATCCTGATTAGCTAAAGCATTACCACGTTTATAACCAAATGCGTTCAAAGGGGTTGCATCTTTGGATGACAACCAGTCCGGGGAACAGTTCAAATAATCCGCAATGGCAATTAACCACGGCTTGGAGATCATTCCAGCGGTCAGGCAACGGTTCAACTGTTCAGGGCTTATGAACAAATCAGCCGCCATTTGTTTTTGTGTTTTACCCGCATCCTTTAACAATTCAATAACCCGTTCTTTCAAAACAGGAATCTTTGTTTTTGTTCTCATAACACACCCCGTAAATTGATTTAAAAGC
>JAGAHX010000012.1 GCA_017626845.1 Bacillota bacterium | reverse complement strand
CGGGGTGTAATACCCGTTAAACGTGCTGGTGATCTTCGTGCTGACCCCGCTGGCCAGCGTTTCGGCAGTTCCGGAAAACCCCAGCACGACGACTGCGATCGCAATACCCAGAAGGATCGTGGCGATCATGACGATAAGCTGCTTCATGTCTGTATCTCTCCTTTCTTGTTTTTATCAGTTAAACAGCACGCTCAGCGCATCTCTCTGCTGGATGAAATAGGCCACGTAGATGAAGTTCATCAGAACGGCCATGGCGTTGACCACCACAGGGAAATACACTAGGTCGGAGACCATCTCGTCCCTTCTCTTCTGGCGGGTCAGACGGTCTTCCCGCAGCGCGCTGCGGTAGACCTCCACCGTATTCAGAAGGTCCGCGGGCGGCACGTCCTCCCAGCCGGCCAGGAATTCCCCGATATCCTTGGCGTAGCTGAAGGGCAGCGCCTCGAACAGCTGCCGGGCGGCCGTTTCCTTGTCGAAAAGCTGGATGCACCGGGCCATGGATAAAAACACAGGTCCGAGATCCTTGCTGAGTTCCGAAAGTTCTTCCAGCAGAAGCTGGGCGCTCATGTTTTCGCCCCGGCCGATGACCACCAAATTCTTGACGTAGGACAGGCTCTCCGCCAGGTCGCGCTGCATGGCTTCCCGCTTTCTTCCGGCGGAAAACTGCTGCAGTTTCCGGTAAGGCGCGCTCTTCCGGGCCGCCGTCTCCGAGCGCTGTTTATATTTCTGGGCTTCCAGTTTTAAACTGCGGCCGGCGGGAGCCCCGCAGGCGAGGCCCACGCCCAGCCACAGCAGAAACAGGAAGGCAAAATTGACGTATGGCATATCGATACCCCTTAATAATCGATGCGGGTGTTGCTCACCGCTCGGAGGATCACCAGGTTGAGGAACATCAGGAACACGATGAACAGAAAGAACAGGATGCCCTCCGCCGTCCCGAACTGGTTGCGCAGATATTCCCCCGGCGCAAGATCCAGATAGAAGATCGACAGCAGGATGGTTCCGATATACAGGACCGGGATGAGAAACATCGTCATCCGCAGGGATTCGCTGTTCATCCGGCGCCGCTCCTCCGCCCTGGCGTTGGCCGCCTTCAGCTGCTCCGTAATGTCTGCGAGACCCGCGGAGATATCCGTGCCGCTGCGGGCCGCCATGCGGATGCAGACCGCCAGCATGTGACCCCAGACCGTCCCCATGGCAAAGGAGAACTGATCCGTATATTCCTTGATCTCATCCGGGTCACCGCTGCTGCGCAGATGCAGCAGCAGCCGGTACAGATGCCGTTTGCACACAGGAAAGTCCGCCGGGGACGACGCGGTCGCCTCCATCGCCGCATAGATGTTGCGGTTGTTGATCCTATATTGCCGGTACAGTTCCGAAACGAAGCTGATGCCTTCCCGGCTGCCCTTCGTGCGGTCGTTTTCCATGCGGACGACGAGGGCCATGATGGGGATCGCCGCAGCCATCGAAGCAGCGACGAACGCCATGACGGGCGTAAACATGCGGATGCCCAGGACGAACGCGATGAAGAACACCATCACGATGCCGAAGAAAAATGCGGCGCCGTTGACCTCTTTCTGAAAGACTGCGAACAGCAGTTTATTGACGTAAGCGACGGGTCCGAATTCGAAGAAGAAGCCCCGGGAATCCGGCTTGAGGCGCCTGCGCAGGGAGAAACTCCGCATCGCTGCGGCGATGCCCTGCTCGGAGAACAGGAACACGCCGGTAAAATATGTGGCGTAGATCAGGAGATTGACCCCGATCACCAGCATGCCGGTCTTATCCATGGAAGCCCTCCGAACGGTAGGGAGAACCCTCTTCCAGCCCTTTCAGCTGGCACTTCATCTGTTCCAACAGCATATGGTCGCTTTCCCGTCCGTATTCTTCCTGCGCCGGTCCCATGCGGTACGTAAAACGCCAGGAATCCTCCACGGGATCGTATTCGCAGATGGGTTCGATGGCGATCGCGCCCTGCTCGTCCACGTTCATCTGGTAGATGCCCTTCAGCCGTTTACGGCTCTTGTCGGACAGCTGGATAAAGTGAAAGATATAGTCGAAACTGCCGGCGGCTTTCTGCATCGTCAGCTGCAGGTCTCCGCCCGTGCTTTTGACGATCTCCGTCGCGACCTCCAGCGGGAACAGCCGGGGGGAACGGGTGTGAAACGTCATCTTCATGCGCTTCGTCCCCTTGCTGGCGATGCGGACCGCCGTATCCAGCGCGATGCCGTCCCGGGCTTCCGCCAGGATGAAATAATCCGCGTCGCTCCGCAGCAGATTTTTGGAGATCTTCTGCAGGTCTTCGCCGTCCGCCAGCAGCTGCAGGATGGGTGCGCCGGGCAGGAGTTTGTCCATGGGGATCTCGGGATCGGTCTCCACCATGACCCCTTCCAGGGTCGGATCCTCCAGCGCCTGCCAGGTGCTGAGGAACGTCGTTTTCGCTGTACGAACTGCGCCCACAAAGGCTACGTTGTAGCCCAGCTGCACCATCGTCTCGAACAGCGGGATCGCCGCTTCCGGCACCGTGCCGCGCCGGGCCTGCTCCTGAAAGCTCAGGGATGGGACCACGTAGCGGCGGAAGATGATCGCCTCCTGGCCCGCTTTCGCCATGGGAGTCGTAAAGATGGTCACACGCGTGCCGTCCAGAAGATACGTTTCGTGATAGGACTTGTCCATCCGCTCCTCCGGATTGAGAAGCAGAAAGGCCTTGATCAGCTGGTCTTTTCTCTCCTTGCTGATCGTCTGGGGCTTTTGGACCATGCGTCCGTGCTCCAGAAAATACATGTTCTCGCCGATGATCTTCGCGGAGCTGCTGTAGGCGTAGGCCGGCAGGAACCACTCCGACAGGCCGGCAAGGCCCCAGTTTTCGTGATAAATGGCATCCGTCAGCGATTCGTACCAGGCAGGGTACGGCGTGTTTGACGCCCCCATCTTCTGCACGATATCCGCGATGCGGTTCTTGAAGAAGTTCTTTTCCTTTTCGTATCCGATGATGGCGCGCTTCTGGATCTCCAGGGCGGAGCGGGAGCTGTCCCGGTCTTCCCAGTCCTGGAAGAAGACTTCCATCACCTTGGCGCAGAGCTGCGGAAACCGGTCTTCCTCCTGCACCATCCGGCGGCTGCGCGGCCCCCGGTAATCGATAAAATCGGACCAGTTGTCCGGTGCTTTCGGCGCGGGCGGCGCCGGCGGCTGCTCGAACCGGCTATAGCTCTGCGCCTCGGGCGGCGGATCGGGAGCGGCAAAAGTCGTTGGAGCTACGGGAGCCGGAGAGACAGTCTGCACCGGCTGCGCGCTGCGGGCCCTTAAAACCTCGCTGAAGCTGAACTTTTCCTGAGCCATTTTCTCTCCTTTCCTCCTTTCACCAGTTCGAACGTGCGGACGATATCCTCCGAGATCGCATCGATATCTCTGCGGTACGGGCTCTCCCGGTAGCTGTACAGGCTCTTCCCCTCGATCTCCGCGTCGCCGCCTTTGCGGGAGACCCGCACGGACAGCAGTTCCTGCGTATCGATCTGAAGCCGCTTTGCGCTGTAGGACGGGCTGAAGGGCGAGTTCTTGTCGCACTTGCAGAGCACGAACCGGCCCTCCGGCAGGCCGAGCTTTCCATAAAGGGGCAGCAGCATCTCTGCCCGGCGGAAATACAGCTCCGACTGAGTGAGCACGTGATAGATGCGGTCCGCAGAAAACAGGGCGCCCAGCGCCATGGCATGCTCGATCTCGCTGCCGCTGTCGCACACGACGACGTCGAATACGTCCGCAAAGGATTCCAGCATGTATTCCGCCATATCCGGCAGATACATTTCCGCGCTCCCCGGATTCTCGTCTCCGCCGATCACGTACAGATTTCCCTTGTATTGGGCCTTATCCCCGACCTCTTCGCCATCCAGCACCCGGTCCAGCAGATACGGCCTTACGGTCTCCAGGCTCTCCCGGAGGTTCGGCGTGTATTCCCGGCCGCTGCGGCCTTCCATGTGGACCAGCAGGATCTTCAGATAGGGATAGTTCTCCGCCAGAGATTCCGCCGTGCCCAGGGCGGTCTGGCTGACGCCGGCCTTGTGGTCGGTGCCGTGAAACGTTACGATCCGGCCCATAGATTTCCCTCCATTACGATCAGAAGGCTGGCAGGCCCCGCCTGCTGCACTTCGTCAAAGAGCGCAAAATATTCCTGCTCCGTGCAGAGGATCTCCAGGCTGGAGATGATGGAACTGGGCGCCGTGCGTTCCAGCACGCCGGAAGGTAGGTTCGTATCCAGTACCTCCTGCTCCGCGTTATCCCGCACGAAGGCCAGTGTATAACAGCCCAGAGGCTTTTTCTCCGGCATGGAGAAGATCCAGACGTTGTCGCCCGCGCGCAGACTGCTGCTGCGGGAAAAGATCCAGGACTGGGGCAGCACGTAAACGGACTTGCCCTCCGGGATCTGCGCCGTTTCGTCACCGAAATCCTCCTTCGCCACCTGCTGGTTCTTGCGGATGTGGCGGGATGCGCGCATGCCCAGGACGTGTACGGCTTCCGAGGGCATCATCGCCCCGGAAGAGACCGTTTCCGGCGGGACCCTCAGCACGGTAAAATCCTCTTCCGTAATGACCGTTCCGGCGTCGATATCCTTCGCGGCCGCCAGTACAGGCATCAGAAGAAAACTGTCCCTGCCCTTCGTTTCCCAGAAATACATGGCTGCGACGCTCAGCATGACCAAGATGATGCCGGCAATGCTTTTCCATTTCATCGTCTTTTTACCTCGTTTCCCCATCAAAGATAGTGTTTGCCACTATTCTAGCAAAATTCCATTTCTTGTCAAGGGAGTTTTTGCCATTTTTAGCAAAATATTTTCAACATTAATCTTCCCTCTCCGGGTCGCCGGCCCTCCCTTTGCTTTAGGCCGGAGAATGTGATAAAATAATAACAACTGTGCTAAATCCCGATATTTAGCGGTCAAAATCATAAATAAGGAGGAACAAACCATTGTACAAAATCGTTAAGAAGCAGGAGCTGAACCCCACCGTCACGCTCATGTCCATAGAAGCACCTATGGTCGCACGGAAAGCTCTTGCCGGACAGTTCATCATCCTTCGCGTTAACGAAGACGGCGAACGCATCCCCCTCACCATCGCGGGCTACGATCGCAAGGCAGGCACCGTGGACATCATCTTCCAGGTCGTCGGCGCCACCACCGAAAAGCTGAACCACAAGCTGCAGGGCGAATATATCCAGGACTTCGTCGGTCCTCTGGGCGTAGCATCCCACCTGGACGGCCTTAAGAAGGTCTGCGTCGTAGGCGGCGGTGTGGGCAACGCCATCGCGTACCCCATCGTCAAGGCGCTGCACGAACAGGGCAGCGACGTTACGGCGATCCTCGGCTTCCGCAGCAAGGACCTCATCATCCTGGAAGACGAATTCCGCGCAGCCAGCAATAACTTCATCATCTGCACCGACGACGGCAGCTACGGCGAAAAAGCACTCGTTACCGAGCCTCTCAAGAGACTGCTGGAATCCGGTGAGAAGTTCGACGAAGTCATCACCATCGGACCCATCGTCATGATGAAGTTCGTCACCAAGACCGTAGAACCCTTCGGCATCCCCTGCATCGTTTCCATGTCCCCCATCATGGTAGACGGCACCGGCATGTGCGGCGGCTGCAGACTTACCGTAGATGGCAAGACCAAGTTTGCCTGCGTAGACGGACCGGACTTCGACGGTTACAAGGTCGACTTCGACGAAGCAATTGACAGAGGCAGCATGTACAAGGCCTTCGAGCTCAAGGCAAGAGAAGAAGCGTGCAACCTCTATAAGATGGAGGTGAAATAAATGCCCAATATGTCTCTTACCAAGAATCCGATGCCCTCTCAGGACCCTGTCGAAAGAGCGTCGAACTTTAAAGAAGTAGCCCTGGGCTACACCAAGGAAATGGCTCTGGACGAAGCCGCCAGATGCTTAAACTGCAAGAATCATCCCTGCACGCAGGGCTGCCCCGTTCAGATCTCCATCCCCGAATTCATCAAGAAGGTCGCGGAAGAAGATTTCGAAGGCGCCTATGAAGTCATCTCCAAGGACTCCTCCCTGCCCGCCGTCTGCGGCAGAGTCTGCCCCCAGGAGAACCAGTGCGAAAAGTACTGCGTCCGCGGCATCAAGGGCGAACCCGTCGGCATCGGCCGTCTGGAGAGATTCGTCGCCGACTGGCACAATGAACACGCCAAGGAAGCGCCCGTTAAGCCCGCTTCCAACGGTCACAAGGTCGCCGTCATCGGTTCCGGCCCCTCCGGCCTCACCTGCGCAGGCGATCTGGCCAAGAAGGGTTATGAAGTTACCGTTTTCGAAGCGCTGCACACCGCAGGCGGCGTACTGGTATACGGCATCCCCGAATTCCGTCTTCCCAAGTCCATCGTCCAGAAGGAAGTGGACGGCTTGAAGGCGCTGGGCGTCAAGGTCGAGACCAATACCGTCATCGGCAAGACCGTTTCCGTGGATGAACTCATGAGCGACGAGTTCGGCTTCGAAGCCGTCTTTATCGGCTCCGGTGCGGGTCTCCCCTCCTTCATGAACATCCCGGGCGAAAACCTCAAGGGCGTCTACTCCGCCAACGAGTTCCTCACCCGCATCAACCTGATGAAGGCCTACAGAGAAGGCGCAGACACCCCCATCAAGCATTCCAAGGCCGTGGCGGTCGTCGGCGGCGGCAACGTAGCCATGGACGCAGCCCGCTGCGCCAAGAGACTGGGTGCGGAGCACGTCTACATCGTTTACAGAAGATCCGAAGCGGAACTGCCCGCCAGAAGAGAAGAAGTCGAACACGCCAAGGAAGAAGGCATCGAATTCAAGCTGCTCAACAACCCCGTTGAGATCCTGGGCGGCGAAGACCGTTTCGTTAACGGCATCAAGTGCATCCGGATGGAACTGGGCGAACCCGACGCTTCCGGCAGAAGAAGACCGGTCGAAGTTCCGGGCAGCGAATTCGTGCTGGATGTCGACTGCGTCATCATGGCCATCGGCACCTCCCCCAACCCCCTCATCAAGAACACGACCGAGGGTCTGGAAACCAACAAGAAGGGCTGCATCGTCGCGGAAGAAGCGACCGGCAAGACCTCCAAGGATATGGTCTATGCGGGCGGTGACGCGGTCACCGGCGCAGCCACGGTTATCCTCGCCATGGGCGCAGGCAAGACGGCAGCAAAAGCCATCGACGAAGCGCTCAGCAAATAAACTGCATCCCAATACGGCCGGGCTTTTATGCCCGGCCTGTTTTTAAAAGGTGACCCCATGAACATCAACGATACCCTGCGTTATCTGGACTGCGGTCTTCCCAAGGAGATCCGCAAGAGAAAAGATTTCGGCGACTTCGAAGGCGCCAACCACTTTATCGATCTGTATCTGCAGCGGGACGACGTTCCCCAGTCCCTGAAGAACTGCCTGATCGCCCAGCGGGAGATGATGCGGCGCACGCCGGACAACTATCCCTACACCTACGAACAGGCCATGGACCGCATCCATCAGGAGATCCCCGACTTTACGGAAGAGGAATTCAACGCCTGCATCGATACGGGCAGAGTGCACTGGGTCTATATCGGCGGCGTGCCCCACTATATCGACAGTTTCTTCGGCGCCATGTGCAAGGACGCGAAGATCGCAGCGCGCGCCGGCCGCAAGAACAGCCCGACCATGATGCCGGGCACGGACGAGACCTTCCGCAACTATTCCATCAAACAGATGAAAAAGAACGGCAAGATGGGGCTGCGCATGACGATCCGCGCTTCCGTACGGATCAAGGACGAGGCATTTAAGCCCGGTTTTGTAAGGGTCCACCTGCCCATTCCCGCGGAATGCGAGACGCAGAGCGACATCCAGATCGTCGCCATGAACCCCGCCGGCGGTAAAGTCGCGCCGGGAACGTCCAGAGCACGTACGATCTGCTGGGAAGTCGAACTGAAGGAGAACACGGAGTTCTGGGTGGAATACTCCTACGTCCACACCGAATGGTATCACGATACGGAGCACATGACCCCGGATCCTTGGCAGCCCTCGTTCTGCACGGAGGAGCAGTCTCCCCACATCGTCTTTACGCCCTACATTAAGCGCCTGACGGCGGAAGTCACCACCGGCTGCGCGAACAATCTGGAAAAAGCCAGAGCGATCTATGACTGGATCACCAAGCACGTGGTCTACAGCTTCGTGCCCGACTATATCCTGATGGAGAGCATTCCCGACAGCATGGCTCACAACTACACCGGCGACTGCGGCGTCTACGCCCTGCTGTTCATCACCATGTGCCGCTGCGCAGGTGTGCCCGCCCAGTGGCAGAGCGGTCTGGATGCAGAGCCCTTCGACGTGGGTGCCCACGACTGGGCCCGTTTCTACGTCGCGCCTTACGGCTGGATGTACGCGGACTGCAGCTTCGGCGCAGGGTCAGAGAGAAGCGGAAACGAAGAATCGCGCCGATTCTACTTCGGCAACCTCGATCCGGGCAGAATGGTTGCCAACAACGCGTTCCATCAGATGTTCGACATCGAGAAGAAGCACTGGCGCTACGACCCCTACGACAGCCAGACCGGCGAGATGGAATACGAAGACCGCATGATCGATCATGGCGAGTACGAACGCCATCAGGTGATGACCGCCTGCGAAGAAGTGTTTTAGTTTTCCGCACGCCTGTTGTATAATATCAGGTGGAGGATATAAGATATGGCAATGAAAGAATCCGGTGAAATGTACCTGGAGACCATACTGGTGCTGAGCAAGCGCCTGTCCATGGTCCGCGCCATCGATGTGGGCGAAGAGATGGGTTATTCCAAACCCTCGGTCAGCCGCGCGATGCATCTGCTGAAGGACCGCGGATACATCAACGTGGAGACTGACGGCGCCATTACACTGACCGACGAAGGACGTGCGATCGCCGAAAACATCTATGACAGACACAATGTATTGACCGAAGCCCTCCGCCGCATCGGTGTCGATGAAAAGACCGCTGTAGACGATGCCTGCCGCGTGGAACACTACATCAGCGAAGAGACGTTCCAGGCCATCAAGAGAATGATGGAGCAATAGGCGGACCTGCAGCACAAACCATGAAAAAAACAGCCCTGGGGCGAAAGCCTCAGGGCTGTTGAATTTTGCACAAGGTACCGATTCTTTTGTGTTTAGTCGGAGATGTCATAATCCAGTGTTACGTAAGTCTTGTAATCCGGATACTGTTTTTCCATTTCGGAGCGGATCTGGTCGATCACGCCCTGTCTGTCCTTTTCCTCATAGCCGACGACCACGTCGAACGTGACGCGTTTCTCCGGTTCGTCCACGTAGAAACCGTGGAGCTGCAGCGCATTCTTGTGGGTAAAGGTCGTCTTGCGGGCGAAGGCTTCCATTTCCTTGATCTTCTCGTCCTGCGTGTTCATGGCGTAGACGGAGATGCCGGTCATGACGACGCCCGTGTTCTCCAGGACCTTGCGGGTGATGGCCCGCTGCAGTTCATCCAGCCGGTGGGCGGTAATGGAATCGGGGACTTCGATGTGGACGGAGCCAACCAGGGTCTCGGGGCCGTAATTGTGAATGATCAGGTCGTAGGAGCCGTGCACTTCCTCGAAGGAGTTGATGGTATCCTTCACAGACATGGCCAGCTCCGCGGGAATACGTTCACCGATAATGGAAGACAGAGTCTCCCGCAGCATCTCGATGCCGGATTTGATGATGAACAGCGCGATGACCGCACCCAGCCAGCTTTCCAGACTCTTGCCCGTGGTCACAAAGATGAGGGCCGCTACCAGCGTGGAGCCGGAGATGATGGAGTCGAACAGCGCGTCGCTGCCGGAAGCCACCAGCGCATCGGAATCCACCTTTTCGCCGGTCTTTTTTACGTACAGACCCAGCAGGATCTTGACGACGACCGCCACCGCGATGATGATCAGGGAGAGTGCGGAATAGTCCGGCGTCTCCGGAGTGATGATCTTCTTAACGGATTCCACAAAGGCTGTAACGCCTGCGTAGAGCACGATGATGGAGATGATGGCTGCGCTCAGATACTCCGTGCGGCCGTGGCCCAGCGGATGTTTTTTGTCCGGCGCCCTTCCCGCCAGTTTCGTGCCGATGATCGTGATGAGGGACGACAGCGCGTCACTCAGGTTGTTGACCGCGTCCATCACGACCGCGATGGAGTGGGACGCTGCGCCTACAAAGGCCTTAAATCCAGCCAGAAACACGTTGGCGATGATGCCAGTGATGCTGGTCTTGATGATGATCTGATCGCGGCTGCGCTCTTTCTGGGGCACGCCGCCCTGCTTGACTTCTTCCATTTGAGACTCCTTTTATTCTTCCGTTCCCAGGATCTCGTACAGCAGCTCGTACAGCTGCTGTGCATGCGCGGATTCCATGTGAAAGCAGCTTCCCACCTTCAGCGGAACCTCCGCAACTTTTTTCTTCATGGCCCGGCCGGCGCCGGTCAGATAAACTTCCACCCGGCGTTCGTCGTCCGCGCTGCGCTTTCTTTCGACCCAGCCTTCCGCCTCCATTTTCTTCAGCAGAGGCGTAACAGTGCCGGAATCCAGCTGCAGGCGGCTGCAGATCTCGCTGACAGAAAGGCCGTCCTTTTCCCACAGGACCATAAATGTGATGTACTGGGTGTAGGTGAGTCCCATTGGCTTTAAAAAGGGCGTATACATGCTGACGACCCGGCGCGCTGCTGCGTACAGCGGAAAACAGACCTGATTTTTCAGTTTTAATGCTTCATCGGGATCGTAATTCATGGGGTATTCCCCTCCTTTTCTGCGGATCTAACTTAATTATTATATGAGGTTAGCAACGGCTTCTGCAACCTTTTCCATCTTTTCGGTGGGTTCGAAGCGGGCGACTACGTTGCCCTGGCGGTCTACCAGGAACTTGGTGAAGTTCCACTTGATCTCCGGATTGTTCTTGTAATCCTTGTCGATCTTCTTCAGCATCGCGCTCATGGCCAGCGCCATGGGGCCTTTGCCGAAGCCTTCGAAGCCCTTCTGGCTCTTCAGATACTTAAACAGTTCGATGGCGTTTTCGCCGTTTACGTCCGCCTTCTTCATCTGGGGGAACTGGGTGCCGTAGTTGAGCGTGCAGAAGCTGTGGATCTCCTCATCGGTGCCCGGCGTCTGGCCTGCGAACTGGTTGCAGGGCACGTCTACGATCTCCAGGCCCTGATCGTGATACTTCTCGTAGATCTCTTCCAGATCCTTGTACTGCGGGGTAAAGCCGCAGCCGGTGGCGGTGTTGACCACGAGGACCACTTTGCCCTCGAAATCCTTCATGGAAACTACTTCGTTGTCTGCGTTCATTACGGTAAGATCATAAAAGCTCATGTTGTCCTCCTTGTTGTGTGTATATCACAGGTTGGTTGAAAGCGATTTATATTTGATACAATTCAATTTTACACAATAAAAAACGAATGTCAACAAGTTTTGCTGACATTCTTCAAAATATTATTTCTTATTCTTCCACTGCTGCGACGCAGGTGATCTCCACGGCCAGGCCGTCATACAGTTTGGCGCCGTAGGTGCAGATGCGGGCGGGGAAGCCCTTCGCCTCATCGAAATAGGTGCGGTAGACTTCGTTCATCTCTGCGAAATCATCCTGCGTGCGGATGAAGATCTGGCACTTGATGATATCGTCCATGGTGCTGCCGGCTTCCGCCAGGATCGCCTGGATGCAGTCCATGGCTTCCTTCGTCTGCTGCCCTACGCTGGATGCGGGATCGTCGCCGGTCTGACCGGATACGAATAACAGATTACCGTATTTCACTGCGTTGCTGTAGGGGCCTACGGCTCCTTCGCTCTTGAATTTGATGATCTCGGGTTTCATACTGTTCTCCTTTATTCTCCGATGGTATTGATGAGGCTTCCGATGCCTTCGATCTTGCACTCTACCGTGTCGCCGGGCTGCAGCCATTTGGGTGGGTTCATGCCCATGGCGACGCCTGCGGGGGTGCCGGTGGCGATCACGGTGCCGGCCTTCAGCGAGACCCCGGCAGAAAGCTCTGTGAGCAGGCCGGGAACGTCCTGCATCATCAGTTCCGTGTTGGAGTTCTGGCGCAGTTCGCCGTTGATGATGGAGCACAGCGCGTGGCCCTTGGGATCGCCGAACTCCGCAGCCGTTACGATGCAGGGGCCCATGGGGCAGAAACCGTCCAGGCTCTTGCCGAAGTACCACTGCTTATGCTCTTCCTGGATGTTGCGGGCGGAGATGTCGTTGATGATCGTATAGCCGAACACGCAGTCCAGGGCGTTCTCCCGGGTCACCTTTTTAGCATCTCTGCCCAGCACGACGCCCAGCTCCACCTCGTAGTCCAGCCGGTCGCAGATATCTCTGTGGCTGGGTACGATGCCGCCGCAGGGCACCGCTTCGTCCACCCGCTTGGAGAAGTATACCGTATGCCCCTTCTGCTCCAGGGAAACGTGGCCCGCCTTGTTGGATTCCACCAGATGGGCGTAATAGTTGACCCCAAGACACATGACATCGCCTACGGGATTGGGGATCGGCGCGCAGAGCGTTACGTCCGCCAGTTTCAGGGGCGCCTCCCCTTCTGGCTTTGTCTCAAACTTCGCCAGCTGCGCCTGCTTTTCGCTGCAGGTCACCAGGTCCAGCATGCAGTCTGCATCGATGCCGAAGCACTCTTTTACCGGCCACAGGCCGTCGCAGTCCGCATAACCGGCCGCAACAAATCTCTTTCCTTCTCTTTCTACCGTGTACAATCTCATGGCTACACCATCAACTCCTTCATCTCTGCCATACTCATTCCGTCAAAATATCTGGCCAGGTCGTAGGGCGAATAGATGCCCCTATCCGTGGCCACACCGCTCACCAGATGGGGCGGGGTAATGTCGAAGCTGGGATAATAACCTTTGACCCCTTCAGCAGCCGTACGCACGCCCATGGCCTGCAGCACGAAATCGGGGTCCCTCATCTCAATGTTGACGCTCTGGATCGTGGGATGATCGATCTCCGGCTTTCCGCTCACGAAATACGGGATGCCGTGGTATTTCGCCGCGATAGCGATCTGATACGTGCCGACTTTGTTGACCACGTGACCGTCCACGCAGATGGCATCCGCTGCGGAGGTGAACAGGTCGATGCCTTCGTTCTTCATGACGAAGGCGGGCATGTTGTCGGTGATGAGGGTCACGTCGAAGCCCATGTCCCGGGCCACCGTCGCCGTCAGCCGCGCACCCTGGAAATAGGGACGGGTCTCGGGACAGAACAGCTTGATGTCCAGATTGCGCTTTTTGATCTCCCGCAGCATGGCACCCAGGATGGTCTCCGCAAAGCACTGGGTCATTACCTTGCCCCGGTAGGGCATCATGTCCACGAGGTAATCCGCAGCCTTCGCGATCTTCGCATAGCGGCGGTTGTTGATCTCGATAGCTTCGGTAAATACGTCTTCCAGAGGCTCTCTGCCCTCCGTGATGGCCTTTTCCGCGGCATCCACGCATTGCTGGCATACGATCTGCAGTCTCGCGCGGGTGGTGGGCCGGGCATTGGAGATCGTCTCTGCAGCCTCCTTGAGATAGGTCAGCTGTTCGTCGCCCTTCCTTCCCCGGCATTCCCAGGCGGCCAGGGCCATGCCCATGGGCGCCGCCACGTAGGGGCCGCAGGACTGGGTGACCATATCCGTAATGGCCTGGGCCACCTCCTGGTGAGTGCTGCACTCCACGAACTTTACCGTAGGATACACCCGGCGGTCCAGAATGCGGACCTTGCCGTTTTCGTACCACGCGATGTTTTCATATTGCAGCAGGAAGGCCATGCCTTCGTCTTGTCTTTCCATATTTTCCTCTCACGGTCCCTGAGCCTGTCGAAGGGACGCTTTATACTAAATGTTCAACAATGTTTTGCAGCTTCTTGCGAAATCACTCTTGATCTTCTCCACGTCCATGGTGAAAAATGCGCCGTTTTCATAAAGGATCTTACCGTCAACCATTGTCATTTTCACGTCGGAAGCCTGCGCACTGTAGGTGAGCAGCGCCGGAATGTCCAGCGCCGGCTGCATGTGCAGCGCGTTCAGGTCCACGCAGATGATGTCCGCATCCTTGCCTTCCGCCAGCACGCCGCTGTTCGTCCGGCCCATGGCCAGGCAGCCGTTGAGCGTCGCCATGTCCAGCACCTGCGCCGGGGTCACCACCGTGGGATCGCCCGTGTACCCCTTGTGAAGGATGGCCGCCAGATGCATCTCCTCCCACATGTTGAGGTTGTTGTTGGAGGCGCAGCCGTCGGTGCCCAGCGCCACCCGGATGCCCTTCTCCAGGGCCTTCGGGATGGGTGCAAAGCCGCTTCCCAGCTTGAGGTTCGACGTGGGATTGTGGACGATGGTCACGTGATGCTTCGCCGCGATGTCCAGATCCTCCTCCGTGACCCACACACAGTGCGCCGCGTACGTCGGGTTCGCCAACACGCCCAGCTTTTCGAAATAGGCCATGGGCGTCAGGCCGTGGCGGTCGATGCACTCCTCGTGCTCCTTTTTCGTCTCGGACAGATGCACCTGCATGCGGGCGCCGAATTCCTTGCACATCTCGGCATAGCGCTTTACGGTCTTTTCGGTCGTAAGATATTCCGAATGCATGCAGAAATCCGCCAGCACCCGGCCCTCCCCGAGCCCATCGATGGCGCGGAAATAGGAAGGTGTCTCCTGGATGCGGTCACAGTCCTCCGCCTCCATCTCCGGGTCGAAGCAGATCATCGGACGGGGAATGTTAGCCTTGATGCCCGCATCCGCCGCAGCCTGGGCGCATTCGATGGGGAACGAATACATGTCGGCGTAGACGGTGGTGCCGCCCGCCAGCATCTCCAGGATGGCGTACTGGGTGCCGTAGATAACGTCTTCCGGGGTCATGCGGTCCTCGATCGGGGTGATCTTGCCGAACAGCCAATCCTGCAGATTCAGGTCGCTTCCCACGCCGCGCACCAACGTCATGGCCGCGTGACCGTGGGCGTTGGCGAGGCCGGGCATCAGGAGATTGCCTCCCATGTCCTTTTCTTCGTCGTATTGCTTTTGCGGGCGGGTTTCTCCGATGTAGTCGATGGTCTTGCCGCTGACCCCCAGATAACCGTCCAGCACGTTATATTCCGGCGATGCGGCCGGGTCCGCGGACCCCCGCAGCAGCAGTTTGCAGTTTTTAAACAGGATACTCATAGTTTATTCGTAGTGAGGCAGGGCCTTCAGGACCTTTGCGAAATAGGCTTCCAGCAGAGGCGCCACGCGGTTTGCGGTCTCCTCCACCTCTTCGCCGGACAGCTTCTGTTCCAGCACACCTGCTGCCATGTTCGTCATGAGGGACAGTCCCAGCACGGGAATGCCGCAGTGGGCCGCCGTAAGCGTCTCGGTGACCGTGGACATGCCCACGGCGTCGCCGCCTAAGATGCGGGCTGCCCGCACTTCCGCCGGGGTCTCGAACTGGGGACCGGGGAAGAAGAAATACACACCTTCCTGGATCGTCAGGCCGCTGTCCTTGCCGCACTTTCTGGCGATGTCGCGAAGCTCCTTGCTGTACAGGTCGCTGATGTCGAAGAAGCGGTCGCCGAACTCCGGCACGTTGGGGCCTCTCATGGGGGAGAAGCCGTTGAGTTTAATGTGGTCTTCGATGATCATCAGGTCGCCGGGGCGGTATTCGGTGTTGACCGCGCCGGCTGCGTTGGTCACGACCAGGATCTTGATGCCCATCAGCTTCATGACCCGTACCGGGATCACCAGTTCCTCGAAGCTGTACCCTTCGTAGGTGTGGAAACGGCCGGACATGCACATCACTTTGCGGCCTTCCACGGTGCCGAAGATGAGCTTGCCGGAATGGCCGGGCGCCGTGCTCACCAGATAGTTGGGAATGTCCTGATACGGGATCTCGATGGGGTCTTCGATGCGGCTGCTGAATTTGCCCAGGCCGGTGCCCAGGATGAGGCCGATCTCGGGTTCGAAATCGCCGATGACGGAACGGATGTAATCCGCGCTTTTTTTGAAATATTCGTAGGTGTATGCCATGGTTTCCTCCTTGAAATCGCTCTTTGTAAAGTATACCATATTAGGCGAACGGAGGACATTATGGCATTCGGTTTATTCAAAAAGAAAACATACGCCGATACGGTCTACCGTAACGGCTGTTTGCATACGCTGGACCCGGAGACGGAAGACGCCACCGCTGTCGCCTGCAAGGACGGCAAGGTGATGCGGGTCGGTCTGGAAGAAGAGATCGAGCCCCTTATCGGACCCGATACGGAGGTCGTAGACCTGAAGGGACGGTTCCTTGTACCGGGCTTTATCGACCTGTACGGCTCCCCTGCCGCCCAGGTGCTGGAAGGCAGCTATCTGCGGCTGCACGCCGGCCTTTCCGCGGAAGAAGCGGCAGCGGCCATCGAAGCCTGGGCCGCAGAGCACGCACCCTGTGAATTCGTGCTGGCCTACGGCTGGTTCTCGGACGAAGAGGAACTGCCGGTGCTGGACGACGTGTGTCCGGACGTGCCGGTACTCATCATCGGGGAGGATTCCGTGGGCATGCGCATGAACCGCACAGCCCAGCAGATGGTGAAGGAACGGGCCGAAGCGGAGACCTTTGCTGTGGCGGTCACGCCCAACTTCGTCTTCAACACGATCGTCGCCCTGGATTACGCCGAGATGAGCCGCAAGGCATTCGTTCTCGCCGAGGATTATGCAAAGCGGGGCTACACTTCCGTGCTGAACCTGGAGATCTGCACCTATTTCGACAACCTGTACCGCAATCTGCTGCTGGATCTGTTCCAGGCGGGGCTCATCAAGCAGAGGTACTTCGGCTCCCTGCCCTTGAAGCGCATGCTGACGCCCATGTCCGTAATGTACAATCTGGACCGCAAGCGCACAGCCTGCTCCGAGCTGCAGGGCATGGTGAATTTCGATATGCTTACGCTGACGGCAAGCTCCGCGGAACAGGACGCCGGCTATATGACGCCGGCCTACCTGAAGGAGATGTGCGGCGCAGCGGCGGACAAGGGCTATTCCATCCGGCTGAACGCGCTGGATAAGGAGATGGCACTGACGGGAATGGAGGTGCTGGGCACGCTCTCCACAGCTTACAGAAAGAGCGGTTTTAACATCGCCTTCGATGAGGTGATCTCCGACGAGGAAAAGGCCGACGTTTATACCGGCGACGTGTTCGAAACGCCGCTGACCGGTGCGCTGCCTTTAACGGGAGACGGCGAAGCCATGCTGTCCATGCGGACGGAGAACGCGGCGAGACGCATGGGTGCGGGTTTCATCGGCACCATCGAAGAGGGAAAATCCGCCGATTTCGCGGTGTTTTCCGTGGATCCGTGCAGTTTATCCACCGCGGAGGAATTCGAGGCGCTGCGGGCCGATTTAACGGTCCTGGCAGGGTCTGTCGCGTACGACTCCACCCTGGGCGAAGGTGCAGCGGACTGGTTCCGCGACTTCGATGCCACCCTGGAGGAAGTCTTCAGCGAAGTGGAGACGGAATAGTGTCGCTGGGGACGGTTCCCGGCGACAACTTTTGCGACATGGTGCGCTGCCGGATACGCCGTAAACCCTGCAGCTTTGCAGCCGGGCAGCGGGTTGTCCTTCCCCGCGCACAGGAGACAGAGCATATCGGCTATTACTTTTCTCGCGCGCAATTGATTGTGTTTTTTAGCGTTAAAACTGGTGGTTCCGATAAGAAAAATCGAGACGATTGCAGTTTGCAATGGGAGATGAAACGCCCCGAAGAGGCCTGAAAGAGGTCTCACCGGGGCGTTGCGGTTTCAATCATTCAGGTTTACAAGAGTTTCTGTAAACCTGATATATCTATATCCTGTCCGGCGCGGAAATCATTGTGTTTTTTTCGGTTCAAACAGGCCAATTGTGATAAGAATCGACTGCGCAGTCCTAATATAGTTTATTCTCTGCCCAGTGCATCCGCCACCAATGCACGCAAGGCAGGAACATCCTCTGTCACCGTTGCCCAGATCTTCTCATACTGTACGATGACGTAAGCATGGCCTATGATATTTCTGATCCCATAGATCTCTCTCCAGGGGACTTCCGACATAGACGCCTTCAATTCATCGCTTAGTGAATGCGAGACCTCACCGATTTGGAAAAGATTCATGCAGACAACATCTTTATAATCTTCGTCGGCAAGAAATGAATTCAATCCGTCCCCATATCGCTGCCTCGCAGAGTTGATGCGGTCACATAATTCCAGGATTCGAACCAAACTGTCTTCATCCCTCGGAGCCAACCTTATCATAGATCAAAATCCCCTCCCTTTGAATGTTGCGAAGCATCCGTTTTGACGATTCTCTGGGGGATGCAATTAACGCTTTCTTTTCCAGCAAGTCTACTGTACGCCCCAACGCTTCTTGAAAATCTTCCAATGCAGCGGCGTACTGGACTAAATCTGTTATATTCCCGCCTTCAACAAACAGGTCGACGTCGCTGTCCGGGGTCGCATCTTGCCTGGCATATGACCCGAACAAGAAAATTTTATCAAATCCATATTTTATTGCAATAGGTAAAATTAAACATTTTATTGAATTTTGGGTGATCACACCGCCCGCATTCTGCATATCCTTCCGGATCAGGTTCTTTATGTATTTCTGTTTATTTGCCTGATATCCCAACTGCTGAAGAATATCAGAATCGTTTTTGTTGTTTAATTTCAACATCACCGGCGTCGTATTTGCTCTGTCGTATTTTGCAGACGCTGCTATCTGCGCTTTGCTTGCCATAAGGATATCCCTCCCGCATATAAGTATATACTTATATGCTCAGCCTTGTCAAATGCATTGAAAGAACGGCCCCTTTTGGAGCCGCCCTTTTGAATTTGCCTTCCTGACCGAGGAAGCTATTCAACATTATGAGTGAATGACCTTTTCGCTGCCCTACTCCGCATACGCGTTATACAGGAAGGTCATGATCTGAGCTCTCGTGCACGGATCATCCGGCGCGAAGCTGTCGGCAGACTTGCCCGCCGTAATGTCGTTCTCATACGCCCAGGCGACTGCTTTTGCATAATAGGCGTCCTCTGGAACGTCCGTGAACGGCATGTCGCCGTCCGCTTCAGGCTTGCCCTGAGCGACCCAGAGCATCGTCACGAACTGAGCCCTGGTGATGGTCACATCCGGGCTGAACTCGTTCTCGGAAGTGCCGGCCGTGATGCCCTTTTCCACGGCCCAGGCCACCGCCTTATCGTAGTAAGCGGCCACGTCGACATCGTCGAATCCGGTCTCGATCCCGGCATCTTCGCTGCCGCAGGTGATCCACAGGAACGTGACCACCTGAGCCCTCGTGCAGGACAATTCAGGCCCGTATTTATCTTCGCTGACCCCATTCGTGATACCCTTCTCTACAGCCCATTCCACGGGCTTGCGGAAGTAGCTGGTCTCAGGCACGTCGACAAACGGGAAGTTGTCTACAGCAGCACCTTCGTCGGGTTTGAAAGTCGCCTCGATCTCGATCGCAGACGCCGGCATCGTAAACGTGTACTTGCCGTCCTTTTCCGTGACTTCGATTTCGTTGCCGTCCTTGTCCTTCACGGTGAGTTTGTCGAGCACGTACCCTTCGTCCGGGGTCACCGTGATGGTTACGGTCGCCTTTTCCGCGGCGTTCTTCGGGCTAACCGTGATCTTACCGTTCTCAGCCTCTGCCGGGGTGACCGGATAGGTGGTCGCGCCGCCACCGCCGCCGGTGGAGGGTGTGGGGGTGGGATCTACTTTAGTGTACTTTGCAGTCACATGTTCGCTTTCGTCAAGACCGTCCTTTGTTGCATAGGCTTCGACAGTCGTTGTTTCTGTAATATCGAAGGCTCCTTCGTATAGCGTGATCGCACCACCGGTCGTGTAATAGATTGTCGCGCCTTCCGTTTCGCATGTGATCGTAATCGTCATGCTGTCGTTGAATTCTGCAGGTTCAGGAAGCACCGGCATTGCAACTTGAGTGGGTTCCGTTGGGATTTCCTGATCATCAAACGGCGCCTGGAACCACTTGTAGGTATCATTGTTCGCAGCGACGTAGTCCACCGCGCCGGTGCCGTCAGCGGCGGTGCTTGCCATGACAGGCTCCACCGCCACGTTATAAGTCCCGTAGGTCTTGATCGCGCTGCCCTCGGCTGCCTCGGTCTTCGCCGTAAGACTTCCTCCGGTGAGGGAGAGATCGCCGCCGGCAAACCCGAAGCCGTAGCCCCCGTCCTTAGTGGGGCCGCCCGTCAGGAATACGGTGCCGTCGGTAATATACAGCCCATAGCCGCTGTTGCCGGGAGTCTGAAGCCCACGGCTGTATTCGCAGGTGTCCCCGCCAATTCCTTCAGCAATCAGAGATCCGCCGGAAACAGTAGCTTTCTGAGAAAGTTTTACTCCATAACTGCTCTCTCCGCCGGACACCTCGCCGCCGGTAGCCGTAACCTTGGCGTTGTCTGAAATCGTAAGCATATCGGCGTCGATACCGTGGCTCAAAGTTGTGATGTTGGGGGAAGACTTAACGGCCTCTCCAGCCGCAGCAGTCAGTTCTGCGGAATCTTTGGCTATAACTTGTTTTGCCAGAACACCGTAACTTTGCCCGGTCTCTGCCTTTCCTGACGTGGCGGTCACTTTCGAGGTCCCGCTGACCGTAAGGAGACCGTAATCGTATTCGTGACAAGAGATCGCGCAGCTCTGTGCACCATTATTAGCAGTAGCATTCCCAGCTGTTGCATTTACGACTGCGCTTTCTGCCACCGTCATATTATTCTGTCCGTAGATGCCGTAACTGCTTTGGGAGTTGCCTCCCACAGCAGTAAGGGAACCATTTACCGTGATCATGCCGTAGGCATAAAAACCCCGGCATTGTCGAGATGCATTGTCCGCAGTCGCCGAGATGGTCGTGGCAGCATCGATCGTTACGGGACCGGCAACTGAAATGGCGACGCTTTCACCGTATGAATTGGCTATAGATTCTCCGGATCTCACATCCAGACTACCATCGCCGGTAAACATAACCGCCGTACCTTGCCTTTGAGAATGGAAACCGGAATTCGTACTATATACGTTGCCGCCGGTGACCGTAATAGGGGCAGTCGTGATCGTATTCTTGCCTATAAGGGAGACCGTCAGATCTTCGCTGTCAGCATAAAACACCCTTATATTGCTTGCAAATTCAGTACCGGGATTCGCATTGCTGTTGGTGATGGTCGCCCCATTCAGCGTCAACGTTTTTGTAGCATCATCATATTTCGCCTCACCGCCAGAGGCCACTGTGACCCCATCGATCACAGACAGATCCGAGGCATTGGCGCTGGTCACCTGGACGCCAGCGATCCATAGATTATAACTTTCCGCATACACCGGCACTGCCATCGCCGGCATCAACCCCAGGCACAATGCCAGGGTCAGCAATATACTGAATAATCGTCTCTTCATACGCAATACCTCCTTATGGACCGGGATAATGGATATCAAAAACGGAGCAAAGGGCATTTGCTCTACTTTTATTGTAAAAGAGTTGGGAGGGATTAAAAGCGGACGGAGGGATTTGGCAATGACAGTTTTAGGCACGGATCGTGCCAGAACAGCGTGCTTATTTGTTCTTGTATATTTCCAGTTTCTGTGATACAGTAAGCATAGAAAAGAGATCACCGCTGGTGCGACGGCGGTGATGCCTCATAATTGGGCATGGTCAACCACCAATCACTTGGCGGCTGACCTTATTTTTTGCGTCCGAAGATCGCAGCGGCCCCTTCCGGAGCCGCGCCTCTCACATATCCTACAAAAACATCGCCATATACAATGGCAACGTGATCTTCTTGCCAGCCTTTCCGACATTCCCATCGATCAGTTTGTAGCCATATGGAATCTCCTGGCGCTTCAGAAGATTGTCCAGCGACCGGGAGCGGCTACGTCCGCTCTTCACTTCGACAGGCACTGCGCCTTCCTCCGAAAGCAGAAACTCCAGTTCAAAAGATCCCTGCTCATTTTTGCTGAAATACAGCCGCCTATGACCGTTTTTATATAACATATCCGCAACAAGCGCCTCATAAAGGCCGCCTTTCGTATCCGGAGCAAGGAGATCGTTGGATGGGTCAAGCAAGGCGGCTTTCACGGAATAGTCCAGCATACCGGTCAGAAGACCGATATCGGTCGGATAAAGCCGGAAGTTGGAGTCGTCGGCATGATCTGCCAGAGGGACTGCGATCGGATCGACATTGCGGATTTTCATCGCCAGATCCGCCTGCACAAGCCAATCGATGCTGCTGCCGTATTTCCGGGCATTGGACCCCTTCTCCACAACGGAATACTGGAATTTGTGATTTTCTTTTCCCAATTGCCGAGGAAGGGAGAAATAGCAGGATTCGGCCTTGATCTTCTCTTCCGCGGCCGCATAATGCGCAATATCGTAGCGATAATCTTCCAGAATACGCCGCTGTACATCATCCGCGGCTGCGATCGAATTCTGCTCCAGGTAAGCAGTTACTGCCTCGGGCATTCCGCCGACCACCAGATACTGCCGCAGCAATTCCATCATGCGCTCGTGGATCGGCAAAGGCACGGCCTCGTGACCCGCAAAACGCTCCCGAAGCAGCTGCATCACCTCGTCCCGGATGCCGTTAGCCCGCAGAAACTCCGGAAAAGTGAGCGAAGTCATATCCAGATACTCCACCGATCCGACCGGATAAGAGGTCGGACGTTTATAATCGATGCCAAGCATAGATCCCGAAGCGATAACATCGAACCGGCTGTCTTCCGCCCAGAATTTCAGGGAAGTGATCGCTTCCGGACACTCCTGGATCTCATCCAGGAACAAGAGCGTATGACCCGATTCAAATACCGCATCGGGCAGATAGACCGAAAAGTTGAGGATCAGGCTTTTGACGTCCAGATCTGATGCGAAGATTGACTTTAATCTCGGCGTTTTCAGAAAATTGACCGAGACAAGATTATCGTATTCGCTCTCCCCAAAATATTCGACCAGGCTGGTCTTTCCCACCTGCCTGGCGCCCCGGACGATGAGGCACTTTTTCCGGCCTGTGCGTTGCTTCCAGGTAAGCAGCTTTTGATAGGCATCTCTCTGTAGTGAATACATGTTTTACACCATAAAGACGAAAAATATGTTTACACGCATATTTTAACATCGAAAAATATGTGTGTAAACATATTTTACTGCCAAACATCGTTAAAAGCAGGGCAGCCCCTCTCGGAGCCGCCCCTTTGAATTCATCTTCCTGGCCGAGGAAGTTATTCAGCATACGCGTTGTACAGGAAGGTCATGATCTGCGCTCTCGTGCAGGGATCGTCCGGCGCGAAGCTGTCGGCAGACTTGCCCGCCGTAATGTCGTTCGCATACGCCCAGGCGACCGCCTTCGCGTAGTAAGCATCCGAAGGAACATCCAGGAAAGGCATCTCGCCGTCCACTTCAGGCTTTCCGTTGGCCACCCAGAGCATCGTCACGAACTGGGCTCTGGTGACGGTCATGTCCGGACTGAATTCGCCTTCGGAAGTACCGGCCGTAATGCCCTTTTCCACGGCCCAGGCGACCGCCTTGTCGTAGTACGCGTCTACGTCCACGTCGTTGAACCCGGTCTCGGTCCCGGCATCTTCGCTGCCGCAGGTGATCCACAGGAACGTGACCACCTGAGCCCTCGTGCAGGACATTTCAGGCCCGTATTTATCTTCGCTGACCCCGTTCGTGATGCCCTTCTCTACAGCCCATTCCACAGGCTTGCGGAAATAGCTGTTTTCGGGCACGTCGATGAACGGGAAATCGTCCGCAGCAGCACCCGCATCGGGTTTGAAGGTCGCCTCGATCTCGATCGCAGAGGCCGGCATCGTAAACGTGTACGTTCCGTCGCCGTTGTCCTTCACCTCGATCTCTTTGCCGTTCTTGTCTTTGACTGTCAGCTTATCCAGCACATAACCTTCGTCCGGCGTTACGGTGACCGTCACAGTCGCCTTCTCCGCCGCATTTCTCGGAGCAACCGTAACATTGCCGTTCTCCGCGCTGGCAGGCTTGACCGGATAGGTCGTGGTGCCGCCACCGCCGGTGGAGGAAGTGGGATCGGTCTTGGTATAGGTTGCGGTCGTATGTTCGCTTTCGTCAAGACCGTCCTTTCTTGCATAGGCTTCGACAGTCGTGGTTTCCGTAATGTTGAAGGCTCCTTCGTATAGCGTGATCGCACCACCGGTCGTGTAATAGATTGCCGCGCCTTCCGTTTCGCATGTGATCGTAATCGTCATGCTGTCAGTAAAGGACTTCGATGCAGGCAGCACAGGCGTTGCAACTTGAGTGGGTTCTGTCGGAATCTCCTCAAAGATCGCTTTGACCTCAACATTCTCAGTCCCGATCGTAAACTTGTTCTCTGTAACGGTTACACCGCCGGAAACGACCTGCCACTCCTTGAACTGATACCCTTCGCTGGGCGTCGCCGTGAGAGTAACTTCCGTGCCTTCTTCTCCCTGTTCGATCGAAGCGGAGGCAGTGCCGTTGCTGTCGTTTGTAACGATTATCGTGTATTCCGGTACGAACGGAGCCTCATACTTCGCAATAGTTACGTCGACAGGCTCCGATGCAAGTACTGTGCCCGCCGCCTTGACGCGTACATGATACGTGCCGGCCGTCAGACCGGTGATGCTGATTCCGCTGACCTCGGTCCAGTCGCTTGCGCCGTTCGCCTGATACTCCATGGTAGTATCGACGCCGGTGATCGTCCCGTCATTATTGGCTTCTGTTGTACAGTCAGTCTTTCCTATACTCGGCGCATCAGCCTTAGTTATCGTGATTGTCTGCGCGTCGCTGTTCAGCTTTGTGGCAGATTCTGCTTCATCAGAGGGATTTGGCACTCTGATAACTGTCATTGTACAGGGCCCAATATCAGCAATAGGCCAAGACTGACTTCCCTCCTGTGTAATGTTTGTTGGAACATCACCACCATTGGAATCTTTATATGCCAACGTATATGCTCCGGCATTTGAAATCGTCAGAACCCCGGAACTTTCTCCGCCTGCAGCAAAACTCGCTGCCGGCGTATCCATCTTTGTCTTTGCTGTCGGCGCGGTCAGGGTAATAGTTGCGTCCGCCGTGGGAGTGCCGCTGACGGTGATCTGTGTATAGCCGTTGCGTGTTACGGAAATGCCGTTTACAGCATCAACCGCGTAGTCCGCCGGGAAGTAGTAGCCCTCATCAGCGGTATAGACAACGTCGGTCATGGCGCCGGTGAGACTGGTCTGGCTTTCCGCACCGGAGTCACTCGTTTTCGTCATATTCGAGCCGGGGGTAACTGTGACGTTATGCGGAACTGCGTAGTATATCTCCGCGTCCCCACCCGTCAATCTGAGATAATTATTCGCAGGAGGGTCTTTGTACCAATTGCCGTTATCGCAGACAAAATTAGAAAGGTCTCCGTTTTCTGAAAGCCCTGAAGTGATCCTTGTCGGATTGTTCTCACTTTCGCTTACACGGCTCCAGGTCGTTACTCCAATCAGAGCGTTCTCCGTCAAAGGCCCGATCACGTTGATCGTACGGTTGTCGCCAAGCAAAAGGTTGAGTTCTCCTTGATTTCCGGTAATGACCGGACTGCCAGAAACGTTAATCGTACCTTCGCCGTTTACGAATACACCCCACCTTCTTGCATTATAATCTCCATGATTAGCGGTGATCGTTCCTCCGGTCATTGTGAAAGTCGATCCGCTCTCGACTTGAACGCCGGCAGCGCGAAACCAGTTTGAATCGTCTGCAGTATTATTGCTGATAATACCTCCGGACATATAGAAATATCCATCATGCATCACACTTACACCGCCGCCGGCTACGGCTCCATTACCTGTTATCTGACCACCGTGAAGGTAAAACGTACCGCCATCGACAAAAACACCTCCGCCATTCCCAAAATGATCAAAACCATTGTAATACCACGTCGCAGCGCCTCCGGTTATCTTCCCCGAATTGTCATCCTTATCGTAAATATGAAGCGTCGATCCGGAATAAACACGCATAACGTTCCCGTTTGTACTCCCGGCGTATTTGATCGTATGTCCCTCAAGACAGATCGAGGTCGTACCGGCAGGAGCAGACCAGGCATTGTGCTGTGCTCCCTTTACGGTCACATCGGTCGTTAAATAATAGTTGCCTGCCTCTGTAGGCAAAGCATTTGCTGTGTTCCACGCAGTCCAGCCTTCATGCGTATGTGAATCCGCATACACCGGCACTGCCATCGCCGGCATCAGCCCTATGCATAAAGCCAGAGTCAGCAATATACTGAATAATCGTCTCTTCATACGCAATACCTCCTTATGGACCGGGATAATGGATATCAAAAAACGGAGCAAAGGCCATTTGCTCTACTTATATTGTAAATAGAGTTGGGAGGGGTTAAAAGCGGGCGGAGAGATTTGGCAATGACAGTTTTAGGCACAAAACGTGCCAAGATCATAATTGACTTACGTGCAGATTTAATATAACATTATTTTACAATTCAACAAAACGATGCGGGCCAGCAACTACCCGGTTGCTCGTGATCACTACAGTGCGATAGGAGATCCTATCGCCTTTTGTTTTTGGAGGAAGTAATGGATAAGACAGTTGACACCAGAAATCATCGTAGTTACAATGTATTTACAGATAATGTGGAGTTTGAATGGGACATTTTGAAAAATAATGTAAACATTCAAAAGCATGGGGTCAGTTTTGAGGAAGCCATCACCGTCTTTGATGATGACAATGCCCTTCTGATTTCAGATCTAAAGCATTCGTCGCAGGAAGAGCGTTTCATCATTATAGGGTTAAGCAGCTCTAAAAGAGTTTTATATGTATGCCACTGCTATCGTGACCCTAAAAACACAATTCGCATCATTTCTGCGGGAACTGCAACAAAATCAGAGGAAAAGTATTATGAACGACAAGGATTTCAAGAATAATACAGATTTTAACGAAATGCCGGAGATCACAGACTTTTCTGGAGCGATTCGTTATAAGGATTTCAAGGAAGCCAAGAAACAGACGACAATACGACTTAAGGCCTCTACCGTGTACTATTTCCAGTTGATGGCGAAAGAAAGCGGAATCCCCTATCAGACGCTCATCAACATGTATTTGGACGATTGTGCGAAGACTGGTAGAAAAATTCAGATTGGTTGGAAGTAGAATAAGGTTAGACCTTGCGGATTTCCAATTTCTGTGATACATTAAGGACAGAAAAGAGATCACCGCTGGTGCGATGGCGGTGATGTCTCCACGAGTGGATAGTCAGCCGTCAATCACATGGCGGCTGACCTTATTTTTTGCGTCCGAAGATCGCAGCGGCCACGAGGAAGGCAGTCAGCAGCACCAAGGCAAACTGAAACATACTCTCATACGTAACCATAAAGTCTGTACCTCCTTTCCTGCACGCATTACTGCGCGAATCAGGAGGCAACACCGCCCCAGCGGTAATCTCGCTTTAAACGTTACCTTATTTTACCATATTTGTCAACCATAAATTCCCATCCGTGACAACCCTCATCTGCCCTTTCCATTCAGCGCAAAAGCCCCTGCAATACCAACCGCGATGACCGCCAGATACAGCCCCGGATAAAGAACCTTCGTCACAACACCGGGATACGGCAGCGAACGCAGAGGAAGCACGAGAAGCCGCATCGCAGAGAAAAGCGCCGCATAGAGCAGAAATCTCGTTCCCGGCTTTGCCTCGATCTTCCGGCAGATCAGCAGGTCCAGCAGCAGGAAAACCGCTGCGCCATAGATCTCGTAGATCTGCGTCGGATGCACCGGGGCGCTTTGCAGCGTAAGAAATGTCAGTTTCACGCCATCCAGTTCCGACGGGAAGACGACGCCCCAGGGAACGTGGGTCTTAATGCCGCCGCAGCAGCCGTTCAGAAAACAGCCGATTCTTGCGATGCAGAACGCGGCAGCCCCTGGAACAGTCATGGCATCCAGCACCGGCAGCAGCTTTACGCGGAAAGCCCCGCAGCACAGAACGATCGCAACAAATGCGCCGGCCAGTCCGCCGTACAGGCTGAAGCCGGTCATGCGCAGCACGTACCAGGACCGCTGCGGTCCGAAATCGCCGGGGTTGACCGCCACATTCCAAAGCCTCGCACCGATCAGAAACGCTGCGCAGGCGCACAACAAAAGCACCGCTGCCCCGCGGCGGGAAAATCCGGCGCGAAGCAACGGTCGAGCCGCCATCGCCGTGCAGACGAGCGCAGCGATGGCAGCAAACAGAGAATACGATTGGATCGACAGCCCGAAGGCTTCTATGACGGGATGCATTACTCGAGCGGTTTCTCACCTTTTAAAGCAGCCTTTATGTAGAGTCCGGCCATCTCGGAACCTCCCATCGTTTCGGTCAGATTGCCGTCGACCAGAACGGCGGTCTTCGCTTCATCCTTGTACGTGCAGCTGAAGTTCAACGTAATGGAGGCTTCTTCCGTTACGAGAGGTTCGGACCACTGCAGGATGCCTGTCGCGGGATCATAGACAAGATCCTTGCCGGAGATGACCTCACCCTCTTCTTCCATATCCGCACTCTCAAAGATGGCCGTATTTGCGCCGGTCTGCGTCAGCGTAAAGGGCAGGCCCTGGCTCTGTCCAATCAGAGCTTCCAGGTCGATGTCGCAGCCTTCCTCCCCATCTTCACCGCCCTGTTTCAGGGCCTGTACGACCTCCGGCGGGCCGATATCCAGGATCGTGATCACAGCATCGCTGTACGTTCCGCAGATCTCCTCCAGTGTCGGATAGAGCTGGCCTACGGTAATCGTGATGCTCGGCACGGAGATCACGAAGGGAACGGTAAACTCCGGCTTATCGTTATCCATGTCGGCATCCGGCTTAAAGAACTCCACCGTATGCGGGAACCCTGCCGTCATGATCCCGATCAGCGTGGAAGAAGTCTTGATGTTTCCGGATTCGGGCCACTTGCCTGTCCAGTTTGCCTTGTTCTCCGTGGCGGCATCGCTCAACGGCGCAAAGCGGAATTTATAACCTGCGTAAGAGGATTTTTCGCCTTCAGGCAGATTCTCCTGCATCGTGATCGAGATCCTCGAGTTGTAGTAGTCCTTGATCGCCTCGATCGCTTGCAGCTGGGTCTCCTCTGCTTTTCGGATCATGTAATTCTCAGCGCTCGTCAGCACCGCCGGCATAGTCTTGTCCTTCATGTAGGCGACATACTCATCGATCATCTGTTCTTTTTCCGCCTCAGTAAAGGCAGGAATGCGCTTTACCGTAACATTGGGGACATCGGATGCGACCTCTGCCATTTGGTCCGCGGACAGATCGAAAAATTCAGACGCATACTTGCGGAAGCCCGCTTCCAGAGCGGTAATGGCGATCTCGGGGTCATCCGGATTGTTCTCCAGGACCTGGATCACTTTTTCGCGCCAATCCTTCGGCTTCATCACCTTGTGCGCCCAGGTCGCGGAAAAGCCTTCGTTGTAGTGGTGATAGACGTAGGCAATGTCTTCCAGCTTGGTGGCCTGCGCTTCTTCCGCAAATGCGGTGAGCATCTTGTCGATGATCAGAACGCCTCCCATGCCGACGGAAAGCGCACCGCTGCCGACGGACGTAAAGGCATCCGCCCAGTAAGTCGTCACCTTGCTTCCGACGTCGCGGATCAGATTTAGGACGGCGCCTTTATCCGCTCCGCCGCGCATCTCATCCCGGGCGACCCGCAGAAGGTTCGTCGCAGTTGCGATGTATCCAAGAGCGGAGAACAGAGTCTGATTCGTATCCGGGATCGAAGTATCGAGCCACTTGGGGATCGCCTCCCCATCTCCGAGCGTCGCAATATTGATGGCATTGTCCAGACGGTCGGCATAATCGAAGAACATGTCGGTCGCTTTTTCCGCATAATCAGACAGGTCCTTCTTAACGCTTGCGTCATTAGCGGCGATCCTGGAAGCAAAGTCCATGGCGGTCGTCTTATCCATGGTCAGAGGCGAATTCAGCACATCCGTCACCAGCGCATTTCTTCTGCCCTCGTCTTCGACATACAATGCGCCGTAATAAGACAGATGATCCGTATAGATGACGAGCTCCTGCTTTTCGGCGTCGACCTCGAACAGAACGTCTTCCCATTCGCCGGTCTCTTCATTCATGTACTTCGCGCCGACGCATTTGGCCGGGTCCTGCCCTTCTTTGCAATAGGCCGTGTCGTACGGGATACGGATCGTGATGTAGTCTCCCAGCTCGTGCATGTCGCCGAGCTTAATGTCGTACACGTCGATCTTGTAGCCCTCATCCGAATGGTCTTCCGTCTGCCCTTTTGCGACGGACAGCGCTGCTTCTCCATCCAGCACGAAATCGCCGACGTCGACCGTAACACCGTTCGACACCGCGCTGGTATTCTCCGGCGAAAGTGTCGTTGCCTTGGCCGAGCCGTCGCCTCCGCCGCAGGCGGAAAGCAGCAGGGAAAGAACCAGCAGCAGCGAGATTACTTTGGATATCTTTTTCTTCATAATATTGCGTCTTCCTCCCTTCCGTGTAAGCAAAAGCACTTCCAAATTTATTGTAAAGCAGTTTTCTGTGTTTTTATGCAGACGGGAATGTTTGGCATTGACAACTTAAGGCACGATTCGTGCCAGAAATCATTTACAAGCAAACCCACGCGTACTATACTGAAATCAGAAGTGCATTTCTGTAAAAGGAGGCGCAAAATGCTGTCCACGCTTTCAGAAAAGATCGATTTTCTCATGACCCTCACAGCCACCCGCAGCAGCACGCTGGCACGGGTGCTCAACTACGACCCGTCCTACATCAGCCGCATCCGCTCCGGCAAGCGCGGCATTCCCACGCATCAGCCCTTCCTCGAGCCCGCAAGCCTGTATTTCGCGAAAGCGATCAAGAAAGAGCATCAGAAAAATGCCGCTGCGAACGCCATGCAGCTGCAGGCAGCCTGGCCGGAAGACGAAAAAAAGGCCGCAAAGCAGATCGAAGCCTGGCTGAAGGGAGAACCCATCGAGGAAGATCCGCTGGCGCGGGTCACCGCGTCGCTGCGCGGCGCCAAAAAGGACGCCCGGAAGGCGGAAAACGCCAGGGGAAAATCCGAAGCGCTGCTGTTTTTCGGCAACGAAGGGAAACGGGAAGGCGTGCGGATCTTCCTGGAAGACCTGGCCCAAAGCGGCAAGCCCTGCACCCTGCTGCTGCACTCCGACGAGAACATGAACTGGCTCACCGAAGACCCGGCATTTGCGAAAGTTTGGGCAGGACTGCTCGTGCAGATCGCGCAAAGCGGCGGCAGGATCCGCATCATCCACTCCATCGGCCGGCAGCTGAACGAGATGTGGGAAGCCGTGCAGAAATGGCTGCCCCTCTACATGACCGGCGCTATCGAGCCCTACTATTACCCGCGCCTGCGGGACGGCGTCTACCTGCGCACGACCTTTATCGCAGAGGGCCGCTCGGCCTTCGTCTCCAATTCGGTGCAGGGACAAAAGGGTGACCCTCTCAGCTTCCTCATCTCCGATCCCCAGGCCATCCGGGCGCTGGAAGAGGAGTTTGCGGCGTTCCTCGCGCTGTGCAAGCCGCTGATGGAAGTCGCGAAGCTCTCCGGCGAAAAGGAACTGGAAAAACTCAGAATAGATTTCCTGAAGTCATCCGCCGGCATACGGGCCAGAAATGCAAACGGTTTCGAGATCCTGGCGGACGAAGGCGTCTCCGCCCTCGTCCTCAAAACCCAGCCGCCCTACACGGCCTTCGCGATCCGCGAGCCCCGGCTGCTGGCTGCGCTGGGAGAATATATCCGCAGCGGTGGACAGTGATCCTATTTAGCGTTTGACCACCGTAATTCTTCGAAATATCCCCATAAAATGGTGGCAAAATGCATGAAGTAATCTGAGACCACCGAAATCAGGCATTTACAGCACAAAAAACGGTGGACAACAAGCGATCGAAGCTTTTGTCCACCATTTTCTTTTTTGCACACTCCGGGGGTCATCCCCCTTTCTTTACATGATATCCTCCACGACCTTCTCGGGCGGCACGTCCATCTTCTCCGGATGCGACATGTAGCCCTTCATCTTCTTCATAGCCGTCGCATAATAGAAGCCGTCGCAGATGCCCTCGTCGCACACGACCTTATAATCCATGTACTTCCGGGGGACCGCCTGGCCTTCCTTGTCCAGCTCGTACTTCGTGTACTTGTGGCCGAAGGCGATAAACACGGGCACCGTGCCGAAATCGTACAGGTGATGGTAGATCGGCGGAATGCCCAGGCTCCCCATGGAGGTAATAAAGAGTGACCCGTGGAACGGACTCACCTTCTCCAGCGCCATGGGCAGCATGCTGAAATAATCCAGCACGCGCACCAGCAGACCGAACAGCGACATGATGACCGCCGGCAGGTAATCCAGCACGTAGGTGATGGAGTCGAAGCCGTTGGTGATGCCCTCCCCCTTCGCGACCTCCAGGGCGGCGTTGAACTTGTTGTACACGTCCTCCGCCGTATCTGCCGGATCGAACAGCACCTTGATGGACGAATCCGGAGAGTTCTTGTTCATCTCCTTCTTCACCACCATGTTCAGGGACAGCTCGTAGCGGTGGTACACCCGCTGACCCGCCACAAAGCGGTTGAGTTCGGGCACCTCCGCCACCGTGCGCACGTAAGCGGCCACCAGCACGTGGGTAAGGCCGAAGTGCTTTAAGCCCTCTTTTCTCTTCTGGCGGATGTACTTCTCCACGTGGGAGATCTCCAGGCTGTCCTCGATGTAGTTGCTGCGGTTGAGGCGGTTCGCCATGAAGAAAGGCGTCACCTTGGACATGATGGGCATGCTGCGCACGCGCCGGCCGTCCAGGCGGTCACCGAAGCGGAGCCGATACGGGTCCCCCTCCTTCCAGGGAGGCATCTTCTTCGCAGACAGAAGACAGCAGAGAATGGTGCCGGCAATGGCGGCATCCGAAACGAACAGGGCCTTGTTGAAGGGCCAGGAGCGGATGAGGAAACTGCGCAGGATCGGATCGATCGCCAGCAGCACGCCTACGATCAGGAAATAGATCAGGGCGAGGAGCTTGCTGTTGAGCTTCCCCATAAACGTGAGACAGTAGAGCGCGGCAAAGACCAGGCTCACGATGATGCACAGTGCGGTCATTGGAACGCTGCCGGATATGCTTACCCCCGCGATGCAGAGGTACAGAGTGAGTAGAACGGCAGGCACAACAGTCACGTAAAATTGCTTCTCGCCTCTCCAAGGCAGCCGGATCGCAATCGCCAGATTTGCTGCAGCGGGAAGGATGATACGGACGACCACATCTGTGAAGTCTAAGCCCCCGGTACGGGCGGCAAAGACGATTCTTGCCACTGCAGCGATAACGCTCAGCAGGGCGGCCAGCCAAACAAAGGGATTCTTCCTGGCGGCATAGTATGTGGTAATGTTACTCATACATAAATTTTACCACACTTTTTAGATTGTTTGACCTAAAAATAAAACCGTCCCGAAGGACGGTTTGGTTGGAGGTAGCACCCGGATTTGAACCGGGGATCAGGGTTTTGCAGACCCGTGCCTTACCACTTGGCTATGCCACCATATTGGTTGGGCCGGCCATTTGGCCGGCCCGTTTGTTGGCTAGGGTAGAAGGATTCGAACCTTCGCATGACGGAATCAGAATCCGTTGCCTTACCGCTTGGCGATACCCCAATGTTTGGTACCTTGTTATTATAGCACCTTTTTTCTAAAAGAAAAGAGGATTTTGAAAAAAAGTTTGGGGTGGGTGGAGAGATTCGAACTCTCGTATACTGGAGCCACAACCCAGGGTCTTAACCGCTTGACGACACCCACCACGCTTGTTAATTTTCCGATAGGCTTTGTCGCTGGATCTTCGTCGCTCGCTTGCGTACCCTTGTACGCGCGCTTCGACTCCTCAGATCCGCTCCTCGCCTCTCGAAAAATTATCTGCGCGTACACGCAGATAAAAAAAGAAATGGTAGCGGGAGGGGGATTTGAACCCTCGACACCACGGGTATGAACCGAGTGCTCTAGCCAACTGAGCTATCCCGCCACGCAAGAACAGTTTTGCAACTGCACGAGTAATTATCCAATATTTGCGAGGGTTTGTCAAGCGAAACTTTTACTTTTTCTTAAAGACCCATTCCCGCTGGATCTGGAACGTCAGGAAGAACAGGACGAAGTCCACGATGAGCTTGAGGAAAGTCTTGAGCCCGCCCTGAGCGGCGAACAGGCGGACCAGGCCCGTCACGCACAGCCATGAAAGGGTCATCTGGCATACGGCCAGGATATAGTAGCGCACCATGGAGCTTTTGACGTTCTCCCGGCTCTCGAACACCCGCGTGCGGTTGAAGTAGTAATTGAACAGTGACGAGCAGACGCGGGCGCCCACGGTCGCGATGAGGATCTCCTTCGCATCCGGCAGCGCGTCGAACACGCGGCACAGGATCGTAAACAGCGTAAGGTCGATGACGGTCGACAGACCGCTGCCCATGCCGAACTTCAGAATGGGCTTGTAGATCTTGGCCGAATCCCGCAGCACGTGGAAGTGACTGGATTTGTTGCCCTCGATGTACACCGTGTCGATGGAGCGCTCGATAAAAGGAATGCCTGCTGTCTTCATGTGAAGCAGCATGTTCGTCTCGTATTCGTAGCGGTCCCCTTCCACGTCGTCCACGAAAGGTTTAAGGCAGCTTCCGGGAATGCCCCGCAGCCCCGTCTGGGTATCGGACAGCTTGATGCCGCACAGCAGCTTAAACACCGCACTGGTGATGAGGTTCCCCATGCGGTTGTGCAGCGGCACACCGGCCTTCTTAAAATCCCGGCAGCCTATAACGACCGTTTCCGGATTCGCAAGCATGTCCCGCGCCACCGCAGCGGTGTCGTGGGGCGTGTGCTGATTGTCCGCGTCCACGGTGATGACGCCCTGGCACCAGGGCCAGTTTTCCAAAATATACGTAAAGGCGTGGCGCAGCGCGTAGCCCCTGCCCCGGTTCACTTCATAACCCAGCACCGTGCATTCCGGAACGGCAGCGGCTTCGTCGAACTGCGGCTGGTACTCCGGCGCCGATCCGTCATTGACCACGAGCACATGCGAAAAACCCTCGGAAAGCATCCCCCTGATGACTTCCATGAGTTTTTCATCCGGATTCAGACAAGGCACGATAATAGCCAGGTCTTTCAGTTTTTCTCTCATCTCTTCCATAAGATCTCTAATGTTTCCCTTTCTTT
This sequence comes from Bacillota bacterium, assembly GCA_017626845.1. Classification (GTDB taxonomy): domain Bacteria; phylum Bacillota; class Clostridia; order Peptostreptococcales; family Anaerovoracaceae; genus RUG11894. Next base: position 28,472 of record JAGAHX010000012.1, on the reverse strand, counting down.
CTTCTATTCTTGCCTTTCATCTTTATGCCGCCGGCCGCGAACACCACGACCAGGACCGTGATGAGAACGGGGAGATAGATCTTGGAAAAGGCGCTGCCGGTCTGGGGCTTCTTCTCCGGTTCCGGCGCTTCGACCCCTTCGACAGGCTCAGGGTCCGTTTCAGCGCCCGTCTCCTCCGGCGGGTCCACGATCGGTTCCACGTAGACGCCCGGGCCGTCCGACCACATATCTCTCGTGATATTCTCGAAAAAGTCCGGATCGTCCAGCTTCGTGTCTACCCCGACTCTCGTAAAGTACAGGCCGAAGGCCGCGCAGTCGAACACGCCCCGCCGGCCCACTTTGAAGTATTCCGTCTGGGAGTAATGGCAGGCAAACCCCGCTTCCGCCATCTCGAAAGCGGTCTTTCCGCCGAAGTGCGAGAGCGGTTTGTCCCAGTTCATGTGCACCGCGTTTTCCGGCCACAGATGCAGGTAGACCTTCAGCGGCTGGAACGGCTTCAGCTTCTGCGCCGCTTCCAGGTAAGACCCGGGGGCAGCTGTTTCGTCCGCCCGCCAGTTTGCATCGTATGCCCAATCGATCGCCTGCTGTAGCACCCAGGTGTTCAGCCGGTGGGCGCCGTGGCCGTATTCGCCGTTCACGTCGTGGTCGATCACGACTTCGGGCTTAAACCGCCGCAGCAGCATTACTTCGTAAGCCTCGACCTCGTCGAGATCCCACAAAGTCTTGGCGTGCTCCAGATTATCGGAATAGTAATCCGTAAAGGTCGATATGACGGGATAATGGGTCATGCCCACGGTCCAGAGGCCGTCCAGCAGCTCGTGGGGCCGCATGGGCTGCTCCCAATGGTGGGTCAGATAGGCGATCTGGACCTTGTACCCCAGTTCCCCCGCATACGTGGGCATCGTGCCGCCGAAGAACAGGTGCTCGTCGTCCGCATGAGTGGAGATGAGCAGCATGTCCGCATCGTCGTAAAAAGGCTGCCAGACCTGCACGTCCGCCGGCACGTCCCCTTCCCCGTAGCACAGCACGTCGCAGAGAATGGCGCCTGCTTTGGGCATGTGCAGGGTCACCGATCTCGCCGGCGCGTCCAGCGCCACATACTCGTGGAGGTAATTTCCCTGGCCGCAGAGCTGCCCCAGGGTGTGACCCGCTGATTCCTCCGTCAGCAGCCAGCTGCCGGGGATGCGGTCCCAGATGATATAAAGGAAATGGATATCCTGGTCGGAGGAGATCTCCACCAGGCCCGTTTCGTTAAAAGTGAGTTTGGAATACCAGTTGTCGTCCTGCAGTTTGGCGGCACTCCAGACCTGACCGTCCTCGACCGCGTCCATCTGCACGGACAGCCGCGGCGCATCCGCGGCGAAGACGAGACAGCAGCAGAGCAGCACCAGCAAAGCGCTGATAACGGAGATTCGGATGGTCCGGGTCATGCGCTTCGCCTACTTTCCGAAGTATCCGCCCACGTAGCTCTTGGTGTCGGACACCATGATGAAGGAGCCGGGATCCTTTTCGTTGATGAGATCCTCGAATGCCTTCAGCTGTTTCTTGTCCACGGTGGCGATGATGAGATATTTGCTTTCCGCAAATTCGGATTCGTTGGCGTTCAGCACGGTAATGGCATAGCCTTCGTCCCGGATCGCCCGCAGCATGGCATCGTCTCTGTGAGACGTCACCACCTGCACCGTTACGCTGCCGCTGATGAGCCTTCTGGCGATCTGGCCGCCCACGTAGGTACCGGTGGCAAAACCCGCCGCGTAAGCTACGGCGATGGCGATCACCGGGCCGTCGCTGGTCATGGCGTCCCGTACGACGACGTACCAGAGAAAGACTTCCATAAAGCCCATCAGGGCCGCGCCTTTCGTATTTTCCTTTACCGTAAGGATCGTCCGCACCGTACCGCAGGTAACGTCCAGAATACGGCAGCAGAAGATCTTGATGCAGCTGAGCAGCAGCGCAGTCGTCATAGTTTCGCCTCCCCCAAAGCACATTATGTTGCGAATCAATATCAATGCATTATACCATATGCAGAGATTTTTGTGTATAATTAGAATGTGGAAGTGTGACCCACAGACCACAGAAAGGACAGTGCACATGAACATCGCATTCCTCTTACAGCCCAAGAGCGATACGGCATTTTTATACGACGACTTTACCCTGCGCCAGGGGTTGGAAAAGATGAGACATCACGGCTATACGGCCATCCCCGTCATCGACAGGGAAGGAAAATACATCACGACCATCAGCGAAGGCGACTTTCTCTGGTTCATCCTTCGCGACAGCGAGGAAGGAGACCTGCAGGAAGTGCCCCTGCAGAACCTGGAGAAGGTGCAGATCAAGGACATCATCCATCCGGACAAGAATCCGCCCGTTCCCATCACTGCCACCACGGACGAACTGGTGGAGCGGGGCATGGAACAGAACTTCATCCCCGTCGTGGACGACTGGGGCTCCTTTATCGGCATCATTACCAGAAGAAATCTTCTCGAAAGGTTTGCAAAATACAAGGATTGAGTGTATACTTTTGAAGTTAATTATTTCTCTGGCATAGTAAGGAAACATTGATGCACAGACCATACAAGACCAGACAGGGCGGATGCACCGTCACCGTGTTCGTACCCTATGATTGCAACAACAACTGCCCGTTTTGCGTAAATAAGGGTGAATACGCCGACATGACCGGCTTCTCCCTGGAAAAGATCTGCGAGAGCATCGAGGTGATGGATTCCATCACACCCGCGTGCGATTTCGTCTTTACCGGCGGCGAGCCCTTCGCCAACCTGGAATCCCTGCAGGTGATGCTGGACAAAGTCCCCAGCACCCACCACGTGTACATCAACACGACCCTCCACGTTTCGAAGACCGTTACGGAAGAGGATATTCTGGCGTTCACCGAAAAGAACAAGGACAAGATCAGCTGCATCAACGTATCCCGCCACATGCAGCACTATGTAGTCGAATCCAACGACGAGCTGCTGGCCAGACTGCCGGTACCCTTCCGGATCAACTGCGTGCTGTACAAGAATTATCCCGTTGAAGGGCTCATCCCCTTTATCGAACGCTTCAAGAAGATCCCCGGCGCCAACATCCAGTTCCGTTTCGACTACACGGCGACCACCCCGGACAATCTGTACGACAGCGAACACGACAAGATCGTACACGACCTCAACAAGATCGGCCGCTACACCGGTCTGGACGGCTGCCGCATGCGCTGCGGATTCCACTACGACTACCACGGCATGGAGATGGTCTATCACAAGACTCTCCCCTATTCCTGCATCGTGGAGGAAGATCCGAAGAGCCGCATCACCTACAACATCCTGTACGATATCCTCATCAAGCAGACCGGCGAGATTCACGCCGACTGGAGCGATGCCGTGCTGGACGACGTCCGTCTGGACGTTCCGGCCTACCGCCACGTGGTGTTCGAACCCTACGACATGCACTGGATCGAAAAGATCGACTAGAAAATCCTGCCGCCCCGCTTTTTCCGGGGCGGTTTTTGTGTGACCCCATGAATATCATCCTCGGAAAACTTATCCTGCTCTTTGTTCTGCTCATTGTTCTGATGAAGTGCAGACTCAACCTGTCCTGGTCCATGGGGATCACGATCCTGGCCGGCTTTGTGCTGTACGGTTTCGGATGGAGCGGGTCCCTCGATCTTCTGAAGACCGCCACGTTTACCTGGGATACGTTCTCTCTGGTGGCCACGGTCTACGCGATCTTCGTGATCCAGGGATTGCTGGAAGCCCGCGGCGAGCTGAAGAAGGCCCAGGAAAACCTGAGCGCGCTGTTCAACAACCGGAGGCTGAACACGGCCATCGCCCCGGTGTTTATCGGGCTTTTGCCCTCTGCTGCTGCGGTCACCATCGCCGGCGAGATCGTGCGGGATACCTGCCGGGACGACATCCCCGTGGAGCTGCAGGCTTTTCTTACCACGTTTTTCCGGCATATTCCGGAGAGCATCCTGCCCACCTACGTTTCCATCATCCTGATGTGCAGCCTGAGCGGCACGCCGCTGGCATCCTTTGTGCTGCTGCAGTTCCCCATGACAGCCCTGTGCTTCCTTCTGGGCTATCTGATCTACGCCCGCCGCATTCCGAAGGAGACGGGCCTGCCTCCCTGCGAAAGCAAGAAAAAAGAGGCCCTGGGGGCGCTTTCCCACCTGTGGTCTCTTCTTCTGATCATCGTGTTGGTGCTGGCGTTCGGCCGCAGCGTGCTGTTCTCGGCCTGCATCGCCTGCCTTCTGCTGCTGGCCGTTCACCGCTTCCAGCCGGCGGAACTGCCCGCCGTCCTGAAGAAAGCCTTCCGCGGAAACGTGCTGTGCAGCACCTATCTCATCATGGTCTTCAAGGAGATCCTGAAGGCCAGCGGTGCAGCGGAAGAACTGCCGAAAGCGCTGCTGAGCATTCCGCTACCGGCCTTCGTGATCTTTATGATCCTCTTCTTCCTGGCGCCCTTCGTGGTGGGCTGCGACGCGACTTCTGCGATGTTCACCGTGATGGCATTCTCTGCGGTCCCCGGCGCCGGAGCGCCTCTGGCCGTGCTGCTGCAGACCACCATGTACACCGCCATGCAGTTTTCCCCCACGCACATCTGCATCCACATGACGGCAGACTATTTTGATGTGCCCTTTGGGCGGATCACGCGCTATATGCTGCCCGTGGCGGCCATCCTGCTCCCCGCCGCAGCCGCGTACTACCTGCTGCTGACGGCGGTACTGTAGGGTTGGTTGGAAGGTTGGGCGGTTTGGGTGGTCAAATACCCTGATATGATTCTAACCACCCATAATAGCATGGCCGCATGTATTATTCGGTGCACAGCACCCATTCCATCTGTTTGTCCACCGCTTTCCCGTCTTGTTCCGCCTTCTTTTGGTGAACAATTCGATAAAAACATGCATGTACACCATTTTTCAGGGCAGAAGGCCTCTGCAATGGTGTCTTTTTATCCTTTAAGGAAAAATCCACCGAGTTCGCCAATAATTGCAGACAAACTCGGTGGACATTCAAAATTTTGCTTTACAGCCACCATTTCTACACAGAGGATCGAACCCATATCGATCAGAAAACACGGTTTTATCCCTGCAGTCATCCTCTACAGCCCGAAGATCCCCCGGATATGATCCGTCAAAGCTTCCATATCGAGATCGCGATCCGGCAGCTCCGTGATAATAAACAGATTGTAGCCCAAATAGATCCCACCGCGCGCATACTCTTCCAACTTTTCCGCCATATCTTCCCGGTAACCGGCTTTGTGCATCAGACCGCACAATTCAATGTAGATCAATTCCCCGGTCATTGGGTGCAGGACGGTAAAATCCGGATACCGGGTGACCCCAGGCAGCATACAGGCAGCCTCGTATTTGAACCGCAGTCCTAATTCTGCGAGGATGAAGGCGATGTCACGTTCACCCTTCGTCCGGAAAGCGCCGAGCTTCGTTTTGACACGCCGCTGTTCCGGCTGGAAGGGATTCTGCCGTTCTTTCAAAGCATCGAACGCAACATTGCCCGGCCGTTTTCCAAAGAAGTATTCCCGGCAATCCGCGAAGAGTTCTCCTCCGAAAGCGAGAAACGATTCGTCAAGCGGCTGGTAGAGGAGCGATTGCTGCAAAGCCCTGATATTCCGCAGCACACGGGCACGAATATGCTTCGCATACTTTTTATAACGAAGCCCTTTTATCAGCTTTTCTTCACTATCCGGGATACGGGTTCTTTTCCGCTTTTTTTCGATGAAAATCAGACGATATGGCAATGGGGTTTGTTTTTTACCTCTGCGGCGAAAATAGATCGTACCTTCCGGGGCAGCATCCAGCACCTTTTCTATTTTCTCCCGGATCATACCCAATCTTTTCAATTCGTGTTTTATGCGGGCAGTATTAAACATGTGCATTCTCCGGTCAAACGAAAAAGTTCGATTTACCATATTTGCCATTATTATACATTTTCATCTTTTCTATTGCAAGTTAATTACCATAATTTACATATCATTTCTTCTCTGTTGACCGGTGGATGATTAAAAAATATTGAATAAAACCTCCACTCTTTTGCTCTGGAAAACGTATATCTGGTGGCATTTTTCTATTTTTGACCCTGTACACCAAAAAATGATCTATTTAAACCTCATAATGGCGGTTATGTTGTTATTTATAGAAAAGCCACCCCAATAGACTCTTCCCAAACACAAAATTGGTGGATAAGCTAATACAGTCACTTTAGCCACCATAATCCACCCTCCCGGCATTCATTTATGGTGTCTATATTGCGCTCTGTCCAGATGGCCACCCCAAACACCTCTTATCCCAATAGAATGCGGTGAACTAAATAGAATAATTCAGCCTTTCCACCGTCCCACCCTCCAAACAATAAAAAACCGCCGCACCCTCGATCTCTCAAGGGCTGCAGCGGTTTTCCAAACACGATCACTCGTATGCGTTTATCTGGCGATCCGAACGCGCAGGATCAACGCATCCAAACTCAAAATCGCGCCTAAAGCAGCTACTACACTTCGGCGGCCTGCAGGCTCACCTTTACCGAGCCGCCGCGCACGTACTGGGCGCCGACTTCCTTAAAGCCCATGGCCTCGTGGAACAGCAGGGACGGTCCGTTGTAGGGCACGGTGTCCACTTCGCAGGTGACCACGGGAACGCCGTCTTCTCTGGCCTTCGCAAAGATGGCATCGTACATAAACCGGCCCAGACCCAGATGGCGGAACGGCACATCCAGCACGATGCGGTCGATGTACAGGAACTTCGGATAGGTCTTGCAGAACCACAGGTAGTTTTCGCTGTCGTACCAGTCGTCCCCTTCCCGCATGCAGATGATAAACGCAGCCAGCTCGCCGTCGATCTCCGCGACCTGCAGCACGTTGGCATGCTCCTTAAATAGCTTTAATCTCTCCAAAGGCATGGGAGAGAGCACTTCCACGTTTTCCTCGTTGACCCGCAGAATAAACTCGTAATCTTTCTCTTCCGCATCGCGGATCGTAAACTTTCTTTCCATCGTTATCTCCTTTAAATTTAATTGTCATACGGCACCCTTCGACAGGCTCAGGGTCCGTCAGAAGACAGGCTCAGGGTCCGCTCCACGGGCGTTGAGCCTGTCGAAACGCATACCCTTGCTCTTTTGATTATAGCATATACAGCCTCAGTGCTACCGTTTGTTTGATCTCCGCCAGATCCCCAGCTCCTCGGCCTCGGCGATGAGGTCTTCACGAAAATCCGGGTGCGCCAGCGAGATGATATCCTCCGCCCGCTCCCAGGTGGTCTTCCCTACCAGGTTCACGCAGCCGTATTCCGTTACGAGATAATAGGCCTGGCTTCTGGGGTCGGTCACGATGTCGCCGTGGAACGTCGGCCGGATGTTCGAATGCACGTTTCCGGACCGGTCGGTAAACGTGGACGTAAGGCAGATAAAAGCCTTACCTCCCCGCGACATCGCAGCGCCCGTCAGGTAGTCCAGCTACCCGCCGGTGCCTGAGATCTGCCGCGTGCCGGCGCTCTCGGCGGTCACCTGGCCAAACAGATCCACCGCGATGCAGTTATTGATGGAGATCATGTTGTCGTTGCGCGCGATGATCTCCGCCGCGTTGACGAACTCCAGCGGCATAAACGTGACGCAGGGGTTCTCGTCCACGTATTCGTAGGTGCGTTTCGTGCCGAAGGCCATGCCGGTGACCCCCACATCCTGCAGATACGTCTTCTTCTTATTGGTGAGTTTCCCCGCCTCCGCCAGATCCACGTAGGCGTCGGAGCACAGCTCCGTGTGCATGCCGAAGTCCTTCAGGTCCGACTGCGCGATGAGCTTCCCCAGAGCGTTGGGCATACCGCCGATGCCGAGCTGCAGCGTAGCGCCGTTGGGGATAAGGTCCAGGATGAGCTCCGCGATCCGCGTCTCTTCGGGCGTAATGACCGTCTCCGGCAGGACCGGCAGTTCGCCGTGCTCCCCTTCCACGATCATGTCCACGTCCGTAACGCTGATGCACTGGCTGTAGCCGCCGGAGGCCTTGGGAAGCCGCTCGTTGACCTCGATGATCACCACATCGGCCTTGTCCAGAATGGCCTTCGCGATGCCCGAACCGCAGGACAGGTTAAAGAAACCGTGCTTGTCCATGGGCGTAGCGCAGACCATGGCGACGTTGACCGTCAGAAAATGGCGGTAGTAAGGCGCCAGATTGCGGAACACCATGGGGATAAAATTGCACAGCCCCCTGTCGCACAGCGACCGCTCGTAACCCGAGCAGTGCCAGCTGTTATAGATAAAATGTTTGCGCTCCGGATCGCACTCCACAGCCTGGATGGGTTCGAAGATGAGGTTGCCCCGGATCTTGACGTCCGTCAGCTCGTCCCGGCGTTTGGCCAGCGCCGCATCCAGCAGTTTGGGGAAGCCGATGTTCGTGCCGTAATCCACCCAGTCGCCGCTCTTGACGACCTTCACCGCCTCTTCCGCGGTCGTTAACTTGCTTTTATATTCTGCAAAATAGTCCATAGTGTTCTCCTGACTTTACGTCCTCTATTCTACCAGAAAAGCCGGCAGTTTTCGCATAAAAACAGCGCGGACGACTCATTTATCGTCCGCGCGTTGAAATTGCGTCTAAGAGGCGGTTTTAAGCCTTCTGGGCGGCTTTGGCCGGGTCACTCTCCGGAAGCCGCGGCGCGATGAGGAACTGCACGATGGAAAACGCCGCGCAGGTCCAAAACACGCTCTGGGGGCCGAAGTGGGCCCACATGGTGCCGAATAGAGGCGACAGCGTAATGGCCATCACGTGGTCGATCGCCTGACCCACGGAAAGCGTGGGACCGATGTCCTTCTCATCCGTCGCCATCTTGCGCATGGCGAAGTTGTGGAAGAACTCGAAGAACTTCGTGAGGTCCGCCAGCACGAACAGGCCGATGGAAAAATACAGGACCATGTTCGTCAGGAGCAGCGAGCCTTCCGCAAAACCCTTGGCCACGAAGCCGTAGATCGTAAAGATGACGAGCATGTAAGCGCCTTCGAACATCACGGCCTTCTTCTGGCCCATGCGGTCCAGGAGCTTGCCCATCTGGGGCGACACGAAGATGCCGACGACAGCGGAGGCGATCAGCAGGATCGCGGTAAAGTCCGCCTTCTTTTCGAGCAGCTGCGTAAACATCCACAGCGCAAATACCATGCGGATGCGCTTCTGGATGCCAAAGGCGAAGGTCAGCAGGTAGTAGTTGGTAAACTCCTTTTTGATGACCAGTTTGCCCTTCTCCCGGGGCGGCATCCAGGCCATGTCCTTCTCAATGCTTCCCAGCAGGAAGAATCCGGCGACGCAGGCAATTGCACCGAAGATAAAGGGTCTGCGGACGCTCGCCGTAAAGTCGAAGAAGCCGTTGCGGAAGAAGATGAACACGCAGGTGGCAGCCACGAAGTACGCGACCTGGGCCACCGAGCGGATCCTGCCCAGGGTCTCGCCCACATTGCCGGATTCGCCGGCGATGGCAAGGCCGATGGAGCTCTCCATGGGATAGTAGGTGTGGCTGCCGAAGGAGAACATCAGCAGGAATACCATCATGGTCCAGAACGGCGTGGGCAGCAGGCCCATCAGCAGCAGCGCAACAGCATCCACGATGACGGCGTAGCGCGCCAGCCGCACGTCCGCGAAGGCAGCCAAGGCCGGCAGGTAGAACATGCAGAACACGCCCGGAGACTCTCTGGGGGTCTCGATCCAGCCGCGCACCTGGTCGCTCACGTTGTACGCATCTTTAAAAAAGTTGGAGAAAATGTTTAAGCTGAAGCCTTCCACGATGCCGTAGCAGAATACACAGCACAGGAACAGCCGGAACACGCGTTTCAGCTGCGCTTCGTCTTTAAAGTGTTTCATGCTATCTTAGAGTTTGCCCTCTCTCATGTACTTGTTGTTGATGCCGTCGATGCTGTTGAATTCTGCGGCCGCTCTTTCGCCGATGGCCTTCGGGCATTCCTTGACCGCGTCCAGGTACTCCTGTTCGTCGATGGCGCAGATCTTGCGGTCACGCATAATGACCTTGCCCGCCACGACGCTGTGGGTAACCTCCTCGCCTCTCGCGGAGTAGACGAAGTTGGTAACCAGGTTGCGCATCGGATAGGTGTAGACCGGCAGCATACTGGGGAAGTTGAGGGAGACGGCGATAAAGTCCGCGCTCTTGCCCTCTTCCAGAGATCCGCAGACGTCGTCCACACCGATGGCCTTGGCGCCCTCGATCGTGGCCATGCGCAGCGCTCTCCAGGCGGGCATGATTTCCGGATTCTGATACTTGATCTTATTGAACAGGCAGACGTTCTTCATCTCGTGGATGATGTTGTGGCAGTTGTTGCCCGGCGCCTGGTCGGAGCCGAGACCGCACATGCCGCCCGCTTCCTGGAAGACGACGGAGGGGCACACCACACCGTCGATGATACCGATGGAGGCGGGGTTGACCACCATACCTGCGCCGCTCTTCGCGATGACTCTGGTCTCGTCGTCGTTGCAGTCGGTGAGGTGGACCGCGATGAGATCCTTATCCAGGATGCCCAGCTCGTCCAGGAACTGGGTGGGCCGCTTGCCGTATCTCTGTACGATCTGATAGGTCTCTCTGTCGCCCTGCTGTACGTGCAGGTGCATCTTGGTATGTCTCTCCTTGACGGCTTTCTGCGCCTTGAGGAGCATCTCGGGGCTCATGAAGTCCGCGCCCTGGGGTCCGAAGAGGATGCGGATGTTGCCCTTGTTGTGCCATTTATTGAAGGTCTCGATGTTGGCATTCATCTCGCGTTCACCCATCTCGTCGTCGAACTCGTAGAGCTCGCCGGGATAGTAGACCTTTCTCTTCGCAGCACGGAACATGGGAGCCAGGTTGCCTCTGGCGCCGATCTTCGTGATGAATTCCGCGCAGCTGTCCACTTCGATATTGTAATCGCCCAGGCAGGTGGTGCCGGCCTTGATGGCCTCGATGATGGCTACGCGGCTGCCCTTCACCTTCTCATCGTGCTCCGCAGCGTTTACGAAGGGCTGCAGGGCGAGCATCATCCAGTTGTTGGAGTCCTGTGCCAGCCCGCGCAGCACGTTGTCCAGCGAGTGCATGTGCGCATCGATGAGTCCGGGGAAGATAACATGATCTTTCAGGTCCAGAACCTCGTCTGCCTTATATTCGCTGTCTACTGTTGCTGCATCGGTAAAACCCTCGATCTTGCCGCCGTTTACGATCATGGCAACTCCGGTCTTATAGCCTACGCCGTCGCCTTCCATAGTGTAAAAATGAGGGGCTTTTACGATCATGTCCACTTTCTTCATATAAATACCTCCGAATGAAATCCGTTGTACCTGCCGGCGCGAATGCCGGCCACCTCCACTTTAACACATTAAATTTTTAAAAGCAACACCCCGCCGGAGCGGGGTGCTTGTCTATTGTCTTACCTATCGAGCCTGCACTGTTAGTGTCAATCCCAGCTGATCGAACATCTTTAACAGCGTCGAGAGATTTGGCACCGAGCTTCCGGATTCAATACGGGCTACCGAAGATTGCGGAATATCGCATAACCGCGCCAGATCGCGCTGCGATAAATTCAGTTGATGCCGTTGGTCGATCATCGCGCCGATAATGCTGGATAAGATCTCGATCTCCCGGATATCCTGTGCAAGTTCCGGCGAATTCCTCTTTACCGATTCTTTGTAATTATTCCAGTTTGCCATCCTATCTGCCCTTCCTTCTTAACCAATCATCTCGCTCATTTTTTGCTTTTTCAATTTCTCTTCTTGGAGTTTTCCTGCTTTTCTTTCTAAACGCATGCAGCAGTACATAGGTGTCTGCTTTATGATAAAAGAACAGCACACGGTTATCCCCAGGGCGCAATTCCCAAATGTCGTCTTCCAAATGCTTTGTGATCTTTTCTCCCAACCTCGTTCCATGATCCGCCAGCAACTGGATATAGAATGCGATCTGCTTATGTGTGACCCTGGCATTTTTATCCGTACTGCTTCGCTTTTGCAAATCAGTCAGCATATCCCATAACTCAGAGTGACCCTCAGCAGTGCTGTAAAACTCAATATTGTACATAAAACATTCCTGTTTTTACCGCCAAACTATGATAGCATTTTTGCAGTCATATTACAAGTGTTAGCGGCACGTATGAAATGGCATTATTTGACATCTCTAAGTCTACCATTTCCGCTCGCGCTGCACAACTATAATTTATTTATTATCTCACATTTTTCCATCATGATCCGCCCCCTATACCACAACACCCCGCCGGTCTCCCGGCGGGGTGTGCGTCTGCCGCTTGCGCAGCAATTATTCTTTAGTTGTCGGAGGCTTTCGGTCCGCAAACATCCGCATTATGCGTTCGCCTGCTCTTCGTCCTCGTCCTTACCCTTGCGGGCTTTGTAGGTGAACAGTCCATCGCCGATCGCGTACAGACCCATCAGCAGCGTCCACTTGTCCACCATCACCATCTTCTGGCTCATGTCCTCGGTAAGGAGGAAGGTGACCACTCCAGCCACTGCCAGGAGCGTAGCGCCCAGCTTAGCGATTCTGTGCTTCTTAGCCTTTTCTTCGTCGTCCTCGTTCTCCTCGTCATCCTCGTCCTTCTTTGCAGTCAGAGCGAAGATCGCCAGGATCGCGGAGAGTCCGGCAAGGATCAGGTTGATGAGAGCCCAGCCGCCGCCGTTTGCTGCCGGAGTGACCGGCTCATCGATGATGGTCGGTACCTCCGCCACTTCGACCGGATCGAGCGGCGCCAGCGGCGTGTCGTTGTCCTCAAGCTCCTCTTCTGCAGGCTCTGCAGCCGGCGCGGGAACGTACGGTGCATACGGAGCCAGCGGCGTATCGTTCTCTTCGATCTCGATGGGTGCGAGCGGAGTCGGGTTATCCGGGATCTCGGGCTCTTCCGGTTCGTCGATCGGTTCAGGATCCGGAGTCGGATCGGGATCGGGCGTCGGATCCGGTGTCGGATCGACGGGATCGGGATCGGGTTCAGGATCGACCGGATCGGGATCAGGATCTCTCGGCGGGGTAGACTTGCGTGTAATGGTAAATGTACCATCCTCGAAGGTTACCTTGTAGTTGCCCTGGAGCTCGTCACCTGTAACAGTGATCTTATAGGTACCAGTAGCTTCGCCCTCTTCTCTTACGATCTTATACTCGATCGGATCGTCCTCGCTGACCCGGCCAGTGATGGTTACGGTCAGTTCGGGATCGTCTCCGCCTCTGGTCTTGGACTTGTTGTCCGCTGTAACGATAACTTCTTTCGGGTTGATGGTGAGGGTTCCTTCCGTCTTGCTGATCTCGTAGTTTTCTGTCTTGAAGGCATCGCCTTCCGTGTAGGTGATAGCGTTGGTCATCGGGCTGTCGGCAACGTTCGTGACGCTGCCAGTCGCCTTGACCTCGGAAACCTCGCCTTCCACGAAGCCCATGCCGCCGATAGTGACCTCGGGCGCCGTTAAGGCGGTTCCGTCGTAGGTCTTCTCGTCGGTCTTGGATTCGAGGGTCACCGGGCGCGGAAGAACTGTCAGGGTGTAAACGGTATCGTTAACCGCATCCTTGTAGTTCGGGTTCATCGCCCTCACCTTGAATTCGGTTTCTCCTGCATCCTTGCGCGTCGGCGCATTGGTGGTGTAATCGCTCCATTCGCCGTTTTCACCAATTACGCTGTAGTAAACGGTGGATCCGGAGACGCTGGCATTTGCGGTTACACTGTGTTCTCTGCCATCATAGTAGACGGTGTAGTTGTTGCCTTCGACCGTCATAGCCTCTTCGTCATCCGGCTTGTCTGGAGTAACGTCGTGACCGCCGGCCGGGTTGATCTTGAGCCAACCATCGGTCACATCGAAGGTAACCGTGTAGTTGGTGTTCTCGGTACTGAAGTCTTCAGCAGTCAAGCCCATCGGATAGGTCTTATCCTGATTAGTTCCGCCGTCTACCACGGTACCCTTGGCGATTGCAGTTTCCTGAGCCGGGCCAGCAATCTCCTTCTCCGTAAGCGTTGCGCCCTCGGGGATGGTGATCGTGTAGCCCGTTACAGACTGCTCTTCGCCAGTGTAGTCCTTGGCAGCCGTGTTGCCGGTGATGGCAACAGTGAGGTTGGCGGGGGTGATGGTGAGCTTACCAGCCACATAAGTAATGGTATAGTTACCTGTCACATCCGCGCTTCCTGCTTCGGTATCTGCAGCCGCAACACTGATCAGAGCTCTGCTTGCAACGATTTTGTCTGCATATTCACCAGCATTGGTTTCCTGACCATTGAGCAGGATGCTAGTAAGAGCATCATCGCCCTTCAAGCCGGTTGCCGTTACCTTGCTGGCAAGGTTTTCAGTGTAAGTTGCGTTGTCCTCACCCTGAGCCTCTGTGTTATAAATGTAGACCTGAGGCAGTACGGTGACCACAAGAGTAGCGGGGGTGATGGTCAGTTTGCCAGCCACATAAGTAATCTTATAGTTGTTTGACAGATCGATTTCAGCCGTGCCGGTCGGATCGCTGACCTTCGCTGCGCTGGGCACGATCTTCTTCGCATATTCGCCGACATTGGTTTCCTGGCCATTGAGCGTAATGCTCGTCAATGCATCGTCGCCCTTCAGCCCAGATACCGTTACCTTTTTGTTAATGTCCTGCGTATAGGTGGAATCATCTTCGCCCTGCTTTGTACCGTTATAAGTGTATACCTGAGGCAGTGCGATTATCATCAGGCTAGCTTGATTGATGATTAAATCTCCACCAACATAAGTGATATTGTAATTGTCTGTCATGTTACCGACTGCAGCAGCGCTAGGTACGATTTTCTTTTCGTACGTGTTGGCATTGGTTTCCTGACCATTGAGAGTAATGCTCGTAAGAGCATCATTACCCTTCAGACCAGTAACCGTTACCTTATCGCTGATGCCTTCAGTATAAATCTTGTTATCTTCACCCTGCAGGCCGCCGTTGTAGATGTAGATCTGCGGTTTGGCAGTAATGAAAAGTGTAGCCTGCTCGATCGTGAAGGTGACAGGCGTTCCGGCCTTGAAGGTCACCGCCAGGTTATCGTCTGCATAAGAGGCCTTGGTGATATCGATCGCCGCCGTGTAGGTGTCTACGTTCGTCTCGGTGATCGTCGTCGCTCCGCTGTAGCTGAACAGTTCTGCATCAAACAGGCTGTCTTCGCAGCTCGGCGTTACCGTGGTCCGGGACGTCAGCGGGCTTCCCGTATAGGTCTGAGTATCGCTGCTGCCGTTGATCGTGATCTCCACAGCCTTCTGCTCGATCTTAAACTGTCCCGTCTGCACGGACACCTTGTAGTTCGGGTTACTACCCTCGGTAACAGTAATGGTATAATTACCAACCTCTTGTCCAAGCTCTCTACTGAGGGTGTAATTAATCGTTTCGCCCTCAATGTTGCCGGTTACTGTAGCCGTAAGTTTAGGATCAGTCGTCGGATCATTATCGTAGACTTTTGTCTTGTCATCAGGCTTAATCGTAACAACCTTCGGCGTGATGGTCATAAAACCATCTTCCTTAATTACGAAAGTGGCCGTAATATTTGTGTCGTTGTAACTGAACTTATCCTTGTTCAGTCCCATCGGATTTGTTCCGACATCCTTACGGGTTGCCGTATCTTCTCCGTCATACTGGACGTTCTCGGAATCAAACAGCGCGTTGCTGTTCGTCGCGGTATATCCGCTCACACTCTGATCAGCGCCATTATATTCCTTTGAATCATTAGCGCCTGTAATCTCAACTTCCAGAGCCAGCGGCTCGATCTTCATCCAGCCATCTGCCGCAACTGTAAATGTGGCAGAGATGTTTGCATCATCATAGCTGAACTCGGAAGCATCCAGGTTCATGTTTGTCGTTCCAACAACGGTTCTGGCTGCTACTGCTTCGCCACTGTATCTGACCTTCGTAGAATCGAACAACGTATTACTGTTCTTCTCTGCTGAAGTATAACCCTCAGCCTTGTGCTCTGCATTATCGTAAGTCTTGGTGTCGTTCGCACCGGTGATCTCAATCTCCAACGCCAACGGGCTGATCGTCAACGTACCTGCCGTAAACGCATTGTCACCGATGGTGTAAGACGCAGAGACATTCACATTATTTTTCGTAATGGTATACTTGTCAAACGTTCCATTGCTGTACGTACCGGCATTCGTACCACTTGCGGCAGCATACTGAACCGTTAGGACATCACCTGCGCCCAGACCTGTTATGGTATAATCCGCAGTCTCAATGGGTTCACCTGTACCGGTAACGGTAATTGTTTCCGTGTCGGAATAAGCATAACCGTACTGAGTTTCACCGTTGTAGTAAACTTCCTTATCTTTAACAGTAACAGTCAAAGTCGAAGCAGTAACGTTCAATGTACCGAGAGTATCGGTTACAGTATAGTTACCCTCCTTCGCAGTGTATTCATTACCATCTGCAGCCCAGGTCAGTTCATAAGTATTATCGCTGAAACCAACCTCAGTCTGCGAACCGGTGACTTCGAAACCATAGGTTTCACCGGGGAGGATGCCTTTCACAGAGTAACCATCAGTCTTCGTCAGGGCTGTGCCATCATAAGTCTTTTCATCTGACGCGGTCGTGATCGTAACCGGAATCGGCAGAATCTGCAGACGGCCATCACGGACATACAACGATACGCTGTAGTTGTCCTGACCAGGCATATCTGTCTCAAGCAAAGCGAGGCTGTAGGGATAGTCACCCGCGTCCTTTTCAGCAATGGCATAATAACCTAAGCCAGCAGCGCTTTCGTCATAAATGACATTGTCAAGCCCTGTGACCATATCCCAAATATCATCCAGATACTCGGCTGCATAGCCTTCATGGCTAATGATTATATAATCTTCAATACCCTTATTGGGATTTGTGAAACCAGTTTTATACACCGAGCCATTGTATTTGGCACCAGTCCAACGGTCAGGCTCGATACGAATCGTAACGTTAATCTGGGTGACTTCAAGAGTACCGCTGATATAACGAATCGTGTAATAATCGTTGCCTCTACCCGAAATAACAGCATCTTTGGGCGTGACAACTGCAGTACCGGATTCCTTACGACCATTATCTACGTCATTATTCGTATAGTCGAAGGCGATGTTGCTGATTGCATCACCATCCTTTAATCCGTTTACACTTACCTGCTCTGCAATAGTGTCTCCCAATGTCAGGGCAGTGCCATCGTATTGCTTAGATGCGCTGCGTGCGGTTACCGTCAATTTTCTCTTATAAACAAGAGTTAGTGTCAGGCCATGTTCAGCAACGGCATCAGTAATTCTAAAGGAACTGTCCTCTGTCTGCGTACCGCCTTCGAACTCACCTTCCAGTACTCTGTAAAGCTGCCAGTCTGTGATCGGCTTGCGGCTCAGTGTATAGCTATTTCCTACTTTTACAAGCTGCGCATACGAAGATGCGATTTCTGCGCCAGCCATGTCAACATAATTGACTATGACCGTCGCTGTCTTCATGCTCGAATAATAAAAGGTTAAAATATTCTGTTCCGCATCTGCTGTTAAGACGAGTGTCTTTTCAACCTCATCTGGATGGAATTCCAAACCACTTAATTCAGGATAACTTGCAAGTAAGTCGTAATCAACGGCTGCCGCCAACTCGATCACAGACGCAGTATCGCCGGGAACGCCTGTAACCGTCTTTGGCGCGGCAACAGGAATTTCTTCAGCGTATTCTGCAGAATCGTATTCTGCAGGATCAACAATATACTTGACAGTATAACTCGTCACCTCTGCCTTTTCGCTATAGACAAAGGTAATTACATTCTCGCTACTATTGGCAGTTAAAGCCAACGTTTCGCTGTTTGTCTGTGGACGATACCCAGCAACTGCGATCGCCTGTTCTGTAATCTCCTGACCAACGGTGTAGTTCGGATTCGTCACTTCCTTAGGCGACGCTACCGCATTACCCTCCTCATCCACATAGTGGACAGTATATCCAAGGATATTCTGCGTCCAATGTGCGTAAATCGTGGTATCTTCAGTAATCTGAGTCTCCCAGTCGAAGAGGGTGTGACCATCAGCAGCTACATACCAGCCATCGAAGGTGTAACCAGCTTTCGTCGGATTCGTTGCAAGCGCAGAAACCTTACTGTACTTCGCTACATCGGTTTTCGTTTCATAAACTGTTGAAGTATTCTCACCATCAACATATATTACCGTAAATGTCGGAGCGACCCACTTTGCATACAACGGCAGATCGTGACCCGGCATCGTGCCAAAGGTATAGGGTGTCTGCAGACCAGCATCCTCGTACCATCCGCCCCAGGTGTAGTCATCGTCTACGCCCGTAGGTCTATTGGGCGTATAGTTATAAGTGGGGCCAGTGATGTCCGCTTCGAAGTAGATGTTATCAATGTGATTTATTTCTAAACCATTATAGTTGTATAGAATGCTATATTTTGCGCGGTCGTAGTAGAAACGATATGTATAAGTTGTTGTTGTTATAGTTTCATAATGTCCTTCAACATGACGCGTTAACGTGTAGTAATAATCATACCAATCCCATCTTCCACCGTTTCGCCGCGCAGTGACAGTATATGTATAGCCATTATATTGAACACTTGCTCCGACACTATAACGAGTGTCGGAACCATAATCATTTACAGTATCATCATAAGCGTCTACCCATACTTGTTCTGTTTCAGTTACATCGCCAGAACCACTGTATCCGGATGGAGTCCCGTTATGTATAGTGTATCCGTCAATATCTTTAGCAGACAAATTGGTAGTATTTAATCCTGTCTGAGTATAGGATTCTTCGATTTTATACGTACCATCAGGCTGTTGTAACCAGTATTCAGCATTGCGGTTGTTATCATTATTCGTCCAGCTAGCAGTGAACGTCATTTCGTGATTACTGTTTGCACCGCTAACGTTGTCCCAGATCAACTCATAACGCTTAGTAACGTAATTACCTGCTCCGGTCCAATATCTGAAATAACGATTCCCGGTGGTTGCCGTGGAATAGACTTCATCCGCATTAGACGGCCACATGGAGGAAACATCCTGACCGAGCACTACATTTTCTACCCGGTAATTACTGCCAGTATAAGTCGTACCGTTCATGGTAATGCGGCCATTGTTATTATTCAGATTGAATATCAACGTATAGCGAATCAGGCTATAGTAAACCTTCAAAACTGCACTTCCATCCGGCAGAATCTCTACTGCAGTATTGTCACCTGTACCGGCAGATGTCGCAGTTCCGTTCATAGACGCATCGCGTACATAACCATTTAGAGAAATGCCAGGCGCATTTGCAGCATATACTGTCGTCCCTACCGTTCCGATGGAATCGTCACTATTTTCATAAACATAGGAGGTCCCGCCCGTCGCATTGTTGTACACTTCCTTCATGTAAATGATCGTGTAGCCAACTTGATTTCCGGTCCACTTTGCATAAAGTGTGGTATCGGAAGTAATCGTTACAGAACCTGTAACCTGATTTTCCAGCGCCTCATCAGAATACCATCCTGCAAAGGTATAGCCCATACGGGTGGGATTCGTAGTTGGAAGTGTTACTGTAGTTCCATAAGGAACTGTCTCACCAGCAATATAACTTCCGCCATTGGTGTTATAAGACAAGGAGAAACTCTTGCGGGTATACTTGACTACCAGTTCCTGACCTTCAACCTGCGTGATTGTAGCACTTTCGGCTGATTCTAAGACTGCATAGCTAAAGGATTTCACAGTAGGCGTAACCACACTGTTCAACACACCTTGAACATGAGTTCTGGTATCCGGAATCTCTGTATAACCATCACCCTCAAGATCTTTTAACATGTAAACAAAGTCATATTCAGCAGTATAAGGAACGTACTGGAATCTAACCGTGTAACTATTATTCTCGTCAAAATCACCCTCAGTAACTGTTACTGTCGGAGTTGAGGGATAATAAACTGGACCACCTACGACTTCATTATCAGCTGTCTGTGTAGTAGAAGGAGCCGTAATGGTGTAGGGGATTTCGTGCGCTTCAACTTGCAGTAAGTCTGTGTTAAAGACAACCTCGTTGCCGGAGTCGTTCAAATAATAGTATTCTGCAGTAATGCTGTAAATCTCAACTGTCGTGAATGTTGCAACAACAACGAGGCCATCACCGACCACAGTATCAGCAGTTGCCTCATCTTCTGTACCCTGGATTACCCACTTGTCAAAGAATTTCCCAGAAACAAATGGATCCTGGGGCATAATTCCAATCGTATCGGTGGGATTATCGTAGTACAAAGTCTGTATCGTCTGCGCGATCGTGCCATCATCGTTAAGGATGACAAACTGAACGCTGATCGAATTTTCAAATACAGCCATTAGTGTGAGGTCGGATTCAACAGGTTCACCACCCGTATACTGAGTCTCACCCACATACCAACCAACAAACTTCTTCCCTTCGACAACAGGATCTATAGGTAAAGACAAGATGTCGCCAAGGAAATAGGTATCTGTCAGATATGGTTCTGTTTCTCCTTCGACTTCGAAGGTAATAGTAAACACATTCTGACTGTATTCGGGCCAAACTGCAGTATTTGCACCGACAGCAACTTTATTATTAAAGTTGACAGTATCTCCTTTTTCATCTACATAGGCCCATTTCCCAGTGTAACCTTCTTTTTCGGGAACTGCCGGGATGTCGTTTAAGCAGTAGCTGGTATCAGAATTAACTGATTTATTACCATCTTCGATTACATCAGTAAGAGATTCATCTGTATAGAAAGTAATGGTATAGCTAATCTGATCATAATCGGGGACGATCGTAGTATCCGCGCTGGGAATAAAGGTGGCATCAATACGCTCTCCCGTGACTTTGATTTCATTACCCTGGCCGCCCTGCACGATTTCGCCAATAGCCCAATAGGCATAATAGTCTTCACGGGCAATCGTTTCGGGGAGCTTTTCACCGATAGGTTGTTCTTTTTCTACAGCAACTGTTTCGTAAACCTGGGCATCACGGTTATAGAATGTAACCTCCCATGCTTCGACAGTTTCACCTGTTGCAGTCACAATATATGTGGAGAAGCCATCCGCCTTGAAGGTAACGGAATTGCCGTCGAGTTTAACGATTCTTACCGGTTCGGCATCGCTGTTCTCGTTGATGTGATAGACTTCAAGAATCTGTCCGGCATCAACGATCTTTCCAATCACTTCGTTAGAGATCGTTACTTCGACTTCCTCGTCGGGCTGGTACCCTTCTTCACCGCTCTGCAGGGCAGACTTCAGCGAAATATCGTACGCCAAGATAGCCTGGTCAGCGATAGCCGGGTCAACAGTAAGATCTTCAATTGCTACAGGCGCTGCTGCGACCTGAATATCTTCGGGCAGCGTACCCGTAACAGCAATATCAGTTTCGATATTGTTCTTAGTTGTGCCGGTAACCTTTTCTCCCGAATGGAGGAAAAAGTCTATCAGACGGCCAAAGAATTTAAAGATGCCCTGATATTCGCCGAAATCAAAACTCTGTTTAATTTGCGGAGCTTCAAAGCGACCATCCTTCACAAATTTGATTTCTTCGATCGTCAGCGTACCGTCCGTAACCGTAAAGGATACGTCGTAACCTTCGACATCTGCACTGAAATCATCCTCGGACAGACCCATCTCGTAGGTGCCGGGATCGGTTCCGAACGCAGCGGCTTCTTCCTGTGCGGGACCGTTGATGGCAGATTCATCGAAGTCTGCCTCTTCCGGAATGCTGATCTCGTATCCGGAAACGTTCTGCTCTTCGCCATTGTAAGTAACAGTGTCGCTGTTTCCGGTGACCGTAACAGTTACACTGATGACTTTGGCAGGCTCTTCAACAGGAGGCTCTTCCTCGACAAGCTCTTCCTCAGGATTCTGCTCGTCTTCGATCGTCCCTTCGACAGGCTCAGGGACCGTCGTCGGCTCACCTTCCGAACCCTCCGTAACGACCGGATCCTCGGGTCTGGCCACGATCTCTTCGGCCGTTTCGATGATGCCCATGTTGTTCGGGGTTACAGTGACTTCTTCGTCGCCGTCGTTGCCACTGCCTTCACCATCTTCCTCCGGCCCTTCAACAACCTCAGGGACCGTCGTAGGCTCATCTTCACCCGTCCCTTCGACAAGCTCAGGGACCGTCGTAGGTTCAGCATCTGACTTGGACTCGCCATCCTCGGAAACGACAACATCCGCACCCTGCTCGGGAGCGTTGGACGTTTCCTGTTCTGTCGTCTGGTCAACGTCGGCAGCCGGTTCTTCCGGGGGTGCCTGCGGTTGATTGTCGACAGCTTCCGGAGTTGTGCTTTCGGCGGTCTCCTGGGAAGGCTCAACGACCTCCTCGGAATGATCCGTCTCCGGCTTCGCAGTCGCCTCTGCCGCGCTGTTAATGACATCTTCCGCGAACACAGTGTATCCGCTGCTCCCCAGGGTGGAGAGGGTCATCAGGAACACGAGCGTCAGGGCAAGCACGCGTCTCCAGGGTCTGGTTCCATACTTACTCATACAGCATTCCTTTCTACTACTATGGTGATCCATGCAGGCTCTCGCCCGCTCTTTTAACGTTAGAGGCTTTTTGGATAATGACCACAAAGAATTGCATAAATATTTATTAATTTATCCAAAATACGCCAAAATATGCCCTTACTAGGCATGTTTTATTATAAAGGATTTCGTCGAGTTCGCAAGGCAGTTTGCACGAACGGCCGTTTTTTTGCACGAACGGCAGTGGGCCTGCAGGGACATGAAAAGCCCCCAGTGCGGGCACACTGGGGGCGGTAATTTTATGCGGTCACTGCTTTTACATCGTCCAATTCTCGGTCGCAAGACCTTCGACCTTTTCAAATTCCTTTAAATTGTTCGATACGAGGGTCAGGCCAAGGGAACGCGCGTGAGCCGCGATCAGCATATCATTCGCGCCGATTGGTTCACCGCGGCGCTTCAGATCGGCACGGATCGTTCCGTAATGAGCGGCAGCAAGAGCGTCAAAAGGAAGGACTTCAACAGGAGATAGAAACAACATAAGCGCAAGCCGGTTCTGCTCCGGGAGGGAACTGTTGCAGATTCCATATTCCAGTTCGGCCATCGTAACCGCAGAGATGCAAAGTCCATCCGGCAAATGCGAATGGATATTCTCCAGCACTTGCGTAGGGCGGCGGTTGACCGCATAAGCGATCATGTTAGTATCCAGCATATATTTCACAGGTCTGGCCCCTCCTCCAAAGGCAGATCTTCGATCTCGCCGGCCAGAAAATCCTTCGTAAACAGGTTGAGCCCTTCCAACATAGTGCTCCAGGGGTCATCCGGAGGCATTAATAAAACGACATTTCCGATGCGGTTCACAAGCACTTCCTCCTCTTGAAACCGGCAGCTGCGCGGCAGGCGAACAGCCTGTGAGCCGCCATTTGTAAAGATTTTTGCAGTTTCCATCTGAATCACCCCCAGGATGAAGTATATATTTTTATATATACTTATGTCAAGAAGTGCATACACACTATAACGTAGGAAGAAAAAATGTAAATATACGACATGGGTATTTATGGTTACTTCAAACATCGAAAAGCAGCCCCGCGAGGCTGCTTTCCGCTAATTCAGACGATTCCGCCTGCCATTCTTTTAAGTTTACTCTTCCTCTCTGCGCTTTCTGCCCAGGAGTACGATACTATTGCGGAAGATTCGTTTCTTCCAGCAATGATTGAAGTTTCTCTTTTGGCAAATTAAGTGCCGCAGAGAGTTTCTGCAAGGTTTCTTGGACGCCCTCTACACGACCTTCCACACGGCCCTCTTCTTTTCCGTCCTCATACCAATCCTTTAAGGTCTGCTCTTCATCGTATTCTGCTAATACCATGCCTATCACCTCCGCCTTATGCCTGCGGATGATCACTTATCTTCCAGCAATGCTTGAAGTTTCTCTTTTGGTAAATTAAGCGCCGCAGAGAGTTTCTGCAAGGTTTCTTGGACGCCTTCTACACGACCCTCTGCACGCCCCTCTGCACGACCCTCCACACGGCCTTCCTCTTTTCCGTCCTCATACCAATCCTTCAAGGTCTGCTCTTCGTCGTATTCTGCCAATACCATTCCTATCACCTCCGCCTTGTGCCTGCGGAAATAACCATCCAGAAGGTCCTCTGCGATCGCCTGGTCAACAGCATTGTCGACGGCATCGCTCAAAGATAATCCATCCTTTAAAGAGAGAACTCCGCCAACAATGCATTGCAATACTCCGGATCTTCCATAGCTTTAGCAAAATCATCCAGACGCCCGGCTTGCTTGAGACAGGCAAACAAATAGGATAACTGGCTGCGCTCTTCCTTGCGTCCTTCAATTCGCCCTTCCTCTTTCGCTCTATCCATTTTCTCCTGCAGCGTCACAAATTCCCTCCTGAGATCCTTTCGATCTCTAAGAACATCTACTGCTGTGTCGATCGCCCGGGTCAGCCGATCTGTCGGCAACGGCGCCCGCAGATATGCCATAAGGTTGGCATAATCTTCGCCTTGCTCCTTCAAAAGCCCCGATGCATTCACAAAAATCGTGTGCGTCCCATCGTTGATCCCAGGCAGGTCCGGACAAACCTTCTCGAACCGGTAGCAGCTTAGTCCTGCATCAAAGAAATCCTGTAGTCCTAGGAAAATTATATAAGATTCCTTCAGGGCAGTAAAGGGTTGACCCTGTTCAAGACTCGCTAAGTCGTTCAGGCTCTGATAATAACGACTGCGAAGCAGCGGTGCGACATCTCGATATGTCTGCATTTCAATGTCATACATGTTCTCTTGGTCATCCTCGAAGTAAACGTCAAATCGAACGCCTCTGTTGCCTTCTGTGATCGTAATCGCCTTTTGTGATTCCGGCTGTACGATCGCGCGTATCTTCCGCCCCGTGATAACCTCCGTAATTTGCTTACAAATCTCCGGGTAGAGCGTCATGACCTTACAGAACATAAAGTCGTCGGTAAAGCATAGTTCTTCGTATCTTTTTGGCATAGTCATCCTTCCTGCTCCCGCCGCAAAGAAGTAAGGATATGGTAGCATGCCAGGCGGCCGCAGTCAAGATAAATATACCATTATTTCTATATATTTACACAACGCTATTGTGACCCTAAATAGCCAAAAAGCAGCCCCTAGAGGCTGCTTTCCGTTGATTCAGACGATTTCGTCTGCTATTCTTTTGAGTCTACTCTTCCTCTCTGCGCTTTCTGCCCAGGAGCACGATGCTATTGCTGAATATTCGTTTCTTCCAGCAATGCCTGAAGTTTCTCTTTTGGTAAATTAAGCGCCGCAGAGAGTTTCTGCAAGGTTTCTTGGACGCCCTCTACACGACCTTCTGCACGCCCCTCTACACGGCCCTCCTCTTTTCCGTCTTCATACCAATCCTTCAAGGTCTGCTCTTCATCGTATTCTGCCAATACCATCCCTATCACCTCCGCTTTGTGCCTGCGGAAATAACCATCCAGAAGGTCCTCTGCGATCGCCTGGTCGATAGCGGTGTCAACGGCATCTGCCAGGGTCAAGCCCGCCTCCTGATTTATTCTAACACAGTTTACAAACCGGGAATAGTCGGCAAGGGGCTTACAGTTTTCCAAAAGAGCGCGGTTCTTGCCATAATTGATATTGAGAACGGTCGCGATGACCTCAAGACAGGTACCTGTCGCTGAGTTGGTCAAAAAGGCGTCGGACAATCTCAGCTCCGACTTTTCCGGCTGATCCTCCGATCCATTGTAGAAGACAAAGTACTGCGGCGTCGGGATCTTCTGCAATTTCGTGCGGTAAAGATTGAGTTTCGAATCCTCCACATACTTCTCGTACTGCTTCGCAAGATAGAGCAGCCCACGCAGCGGCATGTTCGGATTGAGCGTCGACTGCTGCTCGTAAAGACTCAGCATATTTGCAAAAATGAAGGCGACATCGTCCTTCATGCCAAGATAGACGGCATCTTCGATCGTGTAGATCTGCAGAGCTTCGGCATTCTCGTAAGAAGTGCCATTCACTGCATTGTAAAGTGCTAATGCATACTCTTTTCGCTCCGCAGATCCGAAAATGGCGCGAAACAGCCGGTCCTTATATTGGCGATTGATGCTATTCATATTATTCCTTCCCGCTCCCGCCGCAAAGAAGTAAGAATATGGTAGCATGCCAAGCATCTGCAGTCAAGATAATTGTACCATAATTACCATTTATTTACTTTTTCTCGTGGTGACCCCACCAAGCCGGAAAGCAGCCCCGCGAGGCTGCTTTCCGGTGATTCAGACTAACCTATGCAATTCATTATCACGCTGATCATCATTTCTTTCTCTTCCGGTCTCGATTCGGCAATCATTATTGTCAAGGCCACCAACGTTCGATCATCCAATCTTTTCTCGTCATTTTCATCGTAAAGGATACCATTTCGATCAAGAAAGTATAGAAACATTGTGGCGGCAATCCGTTTGTTTCCATCTAAAAAACTATGATTTTTCGTGACCAAATACAAAAGGTTTGCGGCTTTCTCCTGAAGTGATGGATAAATCTCCACGCCTGCGAAGGACTGATAGATATTTCCTATGCTGCCTTTAAACGAATCGTCCTTTTCAACGCCAAATAGCTCAGATCCATTACTAAACCTCATATTGTCTATGACCTGGCGGCACTCCTCATAGTTAAGCACATATATGGCTTTTTCTCCGGCCGGCCGTTGCATATTTTGATGATCATATGCATCCAGCAAATCCAGAGCTCTACTATAGTTTTCAATAACCGACAAAACCTGTTTGCTGTCGAGAGAATCCTGCGTGCGCTGCATTAGCCGCACAACTTCGCCTAATTGCTTTAGTCTGTTTTCGTTGACGGCATAGCCTTTAAGGATATAATCTTTCATAACAGCATTAGCCCATTTCCGGAACTCTATGCCACGTTGTGATTTGACCCTATAGCCGACCGAAATGATGACATCAAGATTATAGTAATCCAGTTCCCTTTCTATCCGACGACTTCCTTCCTCTTGAACTGTTGCAAATTTTGCAACAGTTGCGCGCCGTTCCAATTCGTTCTCTTGAAAGATATTTCGTATATGACGTGAAATGGTCGACTTATCTCTTTGGAACAATGCAGCAATCTGATCCAAGGTCAGCCATACAGTCTCATCATTCACAGCAACAGGCAAGGAAATCGTTCCGTCAGAGCTGTTGAATAGAATCAATTCTGTCGTTTGTTTCATTTTCTGAATCCCCCGTCTCTATGTTTGTATCGCATACTTTTCTATTGTAATTTCACATTACAATGACATGGAAATAATTAACTGTCTACATACTACCACGAATCATAATCACAAATCAACTATAATTTACTTACACTTCTATATATTCCCATATTCTTCACCGCTACCCCTACAAAGCCGAAAAGCAACCCCTAAAGGCTGCTTTCCGGTGAATCAGACTATTTCGTCTGCTATTCTTTTGAGTTTACTCTTCCTCTCTGCGCTTTCTGCCCAGGAGCACGATGCCGGCCAGGGACAGGACGCTCAGGAATGCCCAAACATCTGTGTGGCGGTCATCGCCGGTGAACGGCGTGAGCGGAGTCGCTTCATCGTCGATCTCAGCCTCTTCGTCGATCGTTCCCGGAGCCAGCGGCGTATCGCCGTCGTTGATCTCGGTCTCATCATCGATCGTTCCCGGAGCCAGCGGCGTGTCAGGATCGTCAATGGGTTCGCCCGGATCGTCCGTGGGATCCACGGGATCGGGTTCCTTCGGAGGTCTGGTACCACCACCGCCGCCCGGAGTGTTACCGCCGTCATCGGGCTTGTTCGTCGGGACAGTCACTTCACCCGGCGTTACAGGTATGTCCTCAGTAGAACCAGGAATCTTTCCTTCCGCCGTAGCACCATTGGTAATGGAGCCCCTATTAATATCTTCCTGCGTCACCTTATAAGTAACCGTAATCGTCTTGCTTTCACCCGGCTGGAGGGATTTGATCTCTAAAGATTCACCTTCAGCGACAGTAACGTTCAAAGTATCGGTAACTTTAATATCACCAAGTTCTACATTACCATCGTTCGTGACGGTGATCTTGTAAACGATCTCCTCATCCAGCGCGAACTTCTTATTCGCAGCAGGTTCCGGGTCGACAGTCTTGGTAACCGTCAGATGCGGATTCGGTTCTACCGGTTCCACAACCTCTTTCCACTGCGCGTAGAGCGTCAGGTCGGGGGTATCGCCTTTAGAGCTGGTCGCAGCCATTGCGAGCGTCTTGAGAACAGCACGCGTTGCCAGGCTGGAAGCTCCAGCAGATCTCGGGTTCATCGACTGCTGATCGATAATCGTAGCGTTGCCGGCATCATCCTGTTCTGACGGGGCCGATTGTTCTTGCGCTTGCGAGACAGCGCTTCAGGAAGATCAAACGGCGTAAGCGGGAGATTTCCGGCCCATAACTCGTTGTAGAGGGTCTTCGCGCAAACGATTTGTTCTCTGGGAAACAAGCCCTTGCGTCTGGCTCTGCCGACGCAGGTATCAAAGGTCCAATGCTCAACCCGAACCTGATGGATGACCCATTCGATGAACGGACTGTGCACATTGACCTTGTGCGGTTTGTGGCATCTTGAGCGAT
>JAGAHX010000011.1 GCA_017626845.1 Bacillota bacterium | reverse complement strand
GCACCACCTGGTCGACGATAAGATCCACGCCAGAAGCACCGGCCCGTACTCCCTCGTAACGCAGCAGCCGCTGGGCGGCAAGGCCCAGTTCGGTGGTCAGCGTTTCGGCGAAATGGAAGTCTGGGCGCTGGAAGCTTACGGCGCAGCCTACACCCTGCAGGAGATCCTGACGGTCAAGTCCGACGACATCGTAGGACGCGTTAAGACCTACGAAGCCATCGTTAAGGACGAGAACATCCCCGAACCGGGCATCCCCGAGTCCTTCAAGGTCCTCATCAAGGAAATGCAGTCCCTCGCACTGGACGTCAAGGTCCTGGACGAGAACGGCGAAGAGATGGAGATCCGGGACGCCGGCGAACTGGAAGCCAACACGAACTTCGGCGCGGTCGAATTCGATCATGTCCGCAGAGACGACGAATTCTTCACCGGCGATTTCGGGTTCACCCAGACCGACGAAAACGGCGAAGCCCTGGAAGATACGTCCGTCTACGAACAGGAAGAAGATTCCTATGTGGACGACTATACCGGCGAAGCAGAAGAATAATCCCGTTCCTTATATCCCCGGTGTTGAAAGGAAGCAGAGACTTTGGAACTGAGTAATTTTGAATCATTACAGATAAGCCTTGCCTCTACGGACAAGATCAGAAGCTGGTCTCACGGTGAGGTCACGAAGCCCGAAACCATCAACTACAGAACGCTGAAGCCCGAGCGCGACGGCCTGTTCTGCGAGAGGATCTTCGGACCGACCAAGGACTGGGAATGCCACTGCGGAAAGTACAAGCGCATCCGCTATAAGGGCATCGTCTGCGACCGCTGCGGCGTAGAAGTCACAAAGGCAAAAGTAAGAAGAGAACGGATGGGCCACATCGAACTGGCCACCCCGGTCTCCCATATCTGGTACTTCAAGGGCATCCCCAGCCGGATCGGTCTGGTCCTGGACATGAGCCCCAGAAGCCTGGAAAAGATCCTGTATTTCGCTTCTTACGTGGTCACCGACCCCGGCGACACGGATATGCAGTATATGGATATCCTCACGGAGCAGCAGTACAGAGAAAAGAAAGAAGAGTTCGGTGACCGTTTCAAGGCGGGCATGGGCGCGGAATCCGTGCGCCAGCTGCTGGAAGCCATCGACCTGGACGAGCTGGCCGCAGATCTGCGCGCCAAGCTGAAGGACGCACAGAGCCAGAAGAGAGTCCGCATCGTCAGAAGACTGGAAGTCATCGAAGCGCTGCGCGCCTCCGGCAACCGTCCCGAGTGGATGATCCTGGAAGTCGTTCCCGTCATCCCGCCCGACATCCGTCCGATGGTGCAGCTGGACGGCGGCAGATTCGCCACCTCCGACCTCAACGACCTGTACAGACGGGTCATCAATAGAAACAACCGTCTTAAGAGACTGCTGGAGCTGAGCGCTCCCGACATCATCGTCCGCAACGAGAAGAGAATGCTGCAGGAAGCGGTAGACGCTCTGATCGATAACGGTCGCAGAGGCCGCCCCGTAACGGGCCCCGGCAGCAGACCTCTTAAGTCTCTGTCCGACATGCTGAAAGGTAAGCAGGGACGTTTCCGTCAGAACCTGCTGGGCAAGCGCGTCGACTATTCCGGCCGTTCCGTAATCGTCGTCGGTCCGGACCTGAAGTTCTATCAGTGCGGTCTTCCCAAGAAGATGGCGCTGGAGCTCTTCAAGCCCTTCATCATGAAGGAGCTGGTCATCCGCGGCCTCGCGCACAACATCAAGAGCGCCAAGAGAATGGTCGAAAAGGTCCGTCCGGAAGTCTGGGACGTGCTGGATGACGTCATCCAGGATCATCCCGTCCTCCTGAACCGCGCCCCGACCCTGCACAGACTGGGCATCCAGGCCTTCGAACCGGTTCTGGTCGAAGGCAAGGCCATCAAGCTGCATCCGCTGGTCTGCACCGCATACAACGCAGACTTCGACGGCGACCAGATGGCAGTCCACGTACCTCTCTCCGTAGAGGCACAGGCGGAAGCCAGATTCCTGATGATGTCCGTCAACAACATCCTGGCGCCGAAGGACGGTTCCCCGATCACGACGCCGACCCAGGACATGATCCTCGGCTCCTACTACCTCACTCACCCCGGCGTCTGCGCCAAGACCGGCGAGGACGGCAAGATCGTCGAACGCATCGACGAGTTCAAGGATGAGGAAAAGAACCGGGCTGACGGCTTCGAGAGAGTCCCCGAAAAGGGCGACGGCAAGGTCTTCACCGACTACGCCGAAATGCTCATGGCCTACCAGACCGGCGCCATCGCGATCCACGCAAAGATCAAGGTGCGCATGTATCTCGGACCCGAAGATAAGGAAGGCCGCCTGGTGGAATCCACCGTCGGACGCTTCATCTTCAACGAGCAGATCCCGCAGGATCTGGGGTTCATCGACCGCAGCAAGGATCCGTACTCCCTGGAGATCGGCTTCCTCTGCCGCAAGAAGGACCTCACCCGGATCATCGACAAGTGCTTCCGGGCGCACGGCAACACCGAAACGGCCAAGATGCTCGACCACATCAAGAGCACCGGCTTCAAATATTCCACGAAGGCAGCCATCACCATCTCCATCGGCGACATGGTCATGCCCGAAAACAAGCAGGAGATCATCGATGCGGCCCAGGCCAAGGTCGACAAGTACGAGTCGTTCTACAGACGCGGTCTCATGAGCAACAACGAGCGCTACGAGAACGTCATCCAGATCTGGCACAAGGCCACCGACGACGTGGCGGACGCTCTGATGGATTCTCTGCAGGCGGACAACAACCTGTTTATCATGGCAGACTCCGGCGCCCGTGGTTCCAAGAACCAGATCCGTCAGATCGGCGGCATGCGCGGTCTGATGGGCAACGCTGCCGGTAAGACCATCGAAATTCCTATCACCGCCAACTTCCGCGAAGGTCTGACGGTCATGGAATACTTCATCTCCGCCAACGGCGCCAGAAAGGGTCTGGCCGATACCGCTCTGCGTACCGCAGACTCCGGTTACCTCACCAGACGTCTCGTAGACGTTTCCCACAACGTCATCGTCCGTGAGAACGACTGCGGCACCGACGAAGGCATCGAAGTCCGCGCCTTCACCGACGGCAAGGAAGTCATCGAAGCGCTGCGCCTGCGTATCGTAGGCAGAACGGCGCTGGAAGATATCGCAGATCCTAGAACAGGCGAACTCATCGTCGAAGGCGGCGACGAGATCACCGAAGCTCAGGCTCAGGCCATCGAGGACGCCGGCATCGATGCCGTCAAGATCCGTTCGGTCATGACCTGCAAGAGCAAGACCGGCATCTGCGCAGCTTGCTACGGCCGCAACCTGGCGACCGGCACCCACGTGAACATCGGCGAAGCGGTCGGTATCATCGCGGCACAGTCCATCGGTGAACCGGGTACCCAGCTGACCATGAGAACGTTCCACACCGGCGGCGTTTCCGTCGCGGGCAACGACATCACCCAGGGTCTTCCGAGAGTTGAAGAACTTTTCGAAGCCCGTAAGCCGAAGGGTATCGCGGAGATCTGCGAACAGGACGGCACCGTCGTTTCCATCGAGCCGCGGCCCGACAACAAGACCGAGGTCCGCGTACGGGGTGAAGAGGAAAGAGTCTACATCATTCCTTACGGCGCACGGCTGAAGGTGTCCGAGGGCAGCGAGGTCCATGCCGGCGAAGGCATCACCCAGGGCCCGCTCAATCCGCACGATATCATGCGCCTCAACGGCGTAGAAGGCGTTTACCAGTACCTCCTGAAGGAAGTTCAGAGAGTGTACAAGCAGCAGGGTGTAGACATCAACGATAAGCACATCGAAGTCATCGTGTCCCAGATGCTGTCCAAGTACCGCATCGACGACGCCGGCGACACCCATCTGCTGCCCGGCGCGCTGTACAACCTCTTCGAGATCGAAGACGAGAACAACGCTCTGGAAGAAGGTCAGGAACCTGCCGTCTACAAGAGAGAGCTCCTCGGTATCACCAAGGCATCTCTTGCGACGAACTCCTTCCTGTCTGCCGCATCCTTCCAGGAGACCACCAGAGTCCTCACCGACGCTGCCATCAAGGGCAAGCGCGACAGACTGCTGGGCCTGAAGGAGAACGTCATCATCGGTAAGCTCATCCCCGCCGGTACGGGCATGAAGCAGTACAAGAACATCGAGATCGACTACGGCGTAAATACCGAATACATGGAATCCTTCAACACGAAGGAGATCCGCGAAGAATATACGGACGACGACGCTCCCGACCTCTTCGAGGACGAGGCGGACGAAGCTGATGCCATGGAGGAACCCATGGAAGAAACGGACGGCGTAGAAGAGATGGACGCCGAGCCGGAAGTTCCTGAGGAGGAACTGTAGAAAAGCCTTTGACATCAAGGCTTAGGCTATGTTACACTATCTCTGTTGTGCTGTTGATCTCTGCCCGCACGCGCAGCGTGCGGGCGGGTCAATATAAAAAATCTTGAAGAAAGGAGAAAATGAATGCCTACCATTAACCAACTGGTAAGACAGGGACGGACGATGTCCGAAAAGAAGTCCAACTCTCCTGCTCTGCTGAAAAGCATGAACAGTCTGAAGAGAGTGCCGACCGATACGAAGGCACCCCAGAAGAGAGGCGTTTGCACTTCCGTTAAGACAGTAACTCCGAAGAAGCCGAACTCTGCACTGAGAAAGGTTGCCCGTGTCCGCCTCACCAACGGTCTGGAAGTTACCGCTTACATTCCCGGCGAAGGACACAATCTGCAGGAACACAGCGTTGTTCTGATCAGAGGCGGCAGAGTCAAGGACCTCCCCGGTGTGCGTTATCACATCGTTAGAGGTACCCTGGATACCGCAGGCGTTGCCAACAGAGGCCAGGCCCGTTCCAAGTACGGTGCTAAGAGACCCAAGGCAAAGAAGTAAGATCTGCAGAGATCGCATTTAGAAGTTATTGTTCATATCGGGTAAACTAGAGTGCCCTTATCATATAGATAATGGCACCGCGCTGCTCAGATGTGGCAGCGAGTACCGATGATTTGCGCAACATACGCAAGGAGGAAAGAGAAGTGCCAAGACGTGGAAACGTCCCCAAGAGGGAAGTGCTCCCCGATCCTGTATACGGCAGTGTTGTTGTGGCTAAGCTCATCAACAGCATTATGCTCGACGGCAAGAAGGGTGTAGCACAGAAGATCGTCTACGATGCTTTTGAGACCATCAAGGCAAAGACCGGCGAAGAACCCCTGGAAGTCTTCAACAAGGCAATGAACAACATCATGCCCCAGGTTGAAGTCAAGGCCAGAAGAATCGGTGGTGCGAACTACCAGGTTCCTATCGAAGTCAGACCGGAAAGACGCCAGACCTTAGGCCTGAGATGGCTCACCAAGTATACGAGAGCCAGAGGCGAACGGACGATGTCCGACAGACTCGCCAACGAGCTCATGGATGCCGCCAACGGACTCGGCGGATCCGTCAAGAAGAAAGACGATACGCATAAGATGGCAGAAGCGAACAGAGCGTTCGCTCACTACAGATTCTAATAATCTTATGTTGAACAGCCATCAGGTACCGGGCAGGAAAGGAGGAAGACATGCCTAGAAAGTTTTCGCTGGAAAACACGCGCAATATCGG
>JAGAHX010000010.1 GCA_017626845.1 Bacillota bacterium | reverse complement strand
GCCGCGCTGCTGCAAAATCAAGTGTTCGAGCCGTACGATGTTACGGTCTACGATATCTTAGAAGCCCGCATGGAGCACATGATCGAGACCTACGGCGTCATCTCCTGCAAAGATCCCGCATCCGGTCTGGCGGATGCGGACATCCTGCTGTTGGCTGTACGTCCCCAGGATCTGCCCCAGGTTCGCTGGATCAAAGAGGCGGAGAAAAAGGAAGACCTGCTGACCGTATCCATCGTCTGCTCCCAGCTCATCTCTACGTTGGAAGAGGTGATGGGCAAGGGAAAATACGCCCGCATGATGCCCAACACGCTCACGAGAGCGCAGCACGGCTACTCCGCGCTCTGCGTCAACGACGCCTGCAGCGAGGAAGATAAAAAGACCCTGGAGGAGATCGCATCCGGCATCGGGCAGTACATGTATGTGGAGGAGAAACTGTTCAACGCCTGGACGGGTTTTGCCACGTCCGGCCCTCTCATGATCTATAAGTTCATCTACGGCATGATCGAAGGAGGCATCTACAGCGGCTTCTCTCTGGAACAGAGCAAGCAGATCGTGTACGAAAACATCATCGGAACCGGGCTCAACCTCCAGCTGACCGGAGAGCATCCGCTGCAGCTGGTGGACAAACTCACGACGCCGGGCGGCGTGGGCATCGAGCACTTCAAGGCCCTGGAAGAAGGCAACTTTACGAACCTGTGCGTCGATGCGGTATGGGCGGCGGTGCAGAAGGCCGAGAGCATGGCGGAAAAATATAAGGTGGAATAGACGACCGGCAAGGAGGACAGCATGGATAAGAAGATCTTATTTTTAGGCGGCGGCAACATGGCGGAAGGCATCATCGGAGGCCTCCTGAAGCACGAAGTGTTTGAACCGGAGAACATCACCGTATACGACGTGATCCCGGCAAGGCTGGAATATCTGAAGAACACCTACGGCCTGCAGATCACGGACAAAGGCATCGCAGCTGCATCCGATCAGGACCTGGTCTTCCTGGCGGTCCGCCCCCAGGACGTGGACAATGCCTGCCGGGGACTGGACGCATATCTGCGGCCGGATACGATCGTGATGTCCATCATCTCCAGCACGGATATCGCGAAACTGGAGAGCTGCGCCGGGAAAGGTGCTAAGATCGCCCGCATCATGCCCAATACCCTCATAAAGACCGGAAACGGCTTCTCTGCTGCTGCGGTCAACGGAAATGTCGACGAGGGGGACAAAAAGACGATCACGGCCGTTTTAGACGCCTTAGGACAGACGATGTACATCAAGGAGGAGATGTTCGACCGCTTTACGGCGTACAGCTGCGCCGGTCCCATGTTCCTGTACATGATGGCACACGCCCTGATCGAAGCCGGCATCCACTGCGGCTTCTCCAAGAAGGAAAGCTACGACATCGTCATCAAAAACATGATCGGCACCGGGGAGAACCTGGATCTCACCGGAAGCCATCCGCTGCAGCTCGTCGATACCATGACGTCTCCTGCGGGGGTCACCATCGAATCCCTGAAGGTCCTGGAAGAGGAGGCCTTTACCGGCATCGTCATGAAGGCGATGGAAGCCGGCGTAAAACGCGCGGAGGACATGGGAAAGTAAGATGAAGAAAGATTCCATGGAAAAAACGAACGTCATGCGCCTTCTCGACCAGAAAAAGGCGGCGTATACGGCGCACAGCTATGCCAGCACCGGGGCGATCTCCGGGGTGGACGTGGCGGCCGCGCTGGGGCAGGACCCGGCCAAAGTGTTTAAAACGCTGGTGACCATCGGAAAGACCGGACAGCATTACGTGTTCGTCATCCCGGTGGCGAAGGAGTTGGACCTGAAGAAGGCGGCGAAGGCGGCCGGAGAGAAGAGCATTGAGATGATCAAGTCCAAGGAGCTGCTGCCCCTGACAGGCTACATCCACGGCGGCTGCAGTCCCATCGGCATGAAAAAGTTCTTCCCGACCTGCATCGACCGGACGGCGGAAGATTGCGATACGATCTGCTTTTCCGCCGGAAAGATCGGATATCAGGTGGAGATGAGCCTGGAGACCCTGTCGAAGATGATACGGTTCTCCTTGGCGGATCTGACGGAAGAATAGGTTTCGCAGATATAAACTTCTTAAGACAGAGAACCAAGGTCTCTGTCTTTTTATTTGTAAAAAAGTGGTTGCTAAATTCTGGTATGTGTAATAGAATAATGTAAATTATTTCTAGCACAAGAAGAAAGAGGTTTCTATGTACGCAAGAGTGCTTACGTCCTGCCTGTACGGTCTGTCCGGAGAACCGACCTGGGTGGAGACGGACGTGGATAACGGGCTGCCGGGCTTCTTTATGGTGGGTCTGGCCGACCAGGCCATCCGGGAAGCGAAAGAGCGCATCCGTTCCGCCATCCGCAGCGGCGGTCACAAATTCCCGGATAAGCGGATCACGGTGAATCTGACACCCGCCAACAAGAAAAAGGAGGGCAGTCATTTCGATCTGCCCATCGCCATCGGCGTTCTGCTGGCATCGGAATCCATCCTGTGCCGGGGCGATCTTTCCAGGACCGCTTTCCTGGGAGAACTCACCCTGGACGGGCGCGTACAGCCCTGTGAGGGGGTGCTCCCCATGGTGATCGGCCTGCAGCAAAAGGGGATCGTCCGGGTCGTTCTGCCTAAAGCAAATGCAGCGGAAGCGGGACTTGTAAAGGGGATGGAAGTGATGCCCGTGGAAACGCTGGAGGAAGCGGCGGAATTCATCGAAGGCGGTCTTGCTTTGCGGTCCTTTGTGGCGGAAGGATATGTTCCGGACGATCTTCCCATTCAAGCGCCGGATTTTGCCGACATCCGGGGGCAGCAGACCGTCAAACGGGCGGCACAGGTGGCTGCTGCCGGGGGTCACGGGCTGCTGATGATCGGGCCGCCCGGCGTGGGCAAAAGCATGGCCGGCAAGCGTATCCCCGGCATTCTGCCGCCGCTCACTTACGAGGAACAGCTGGAGGTGACCCAGATCTACAGCATCGCGGGGGAATTGGATGCGAAGCGGCCTTTTCTGACGGAGCGGCCATACCGGGCTCCGCACCATAACATGTCGCCGGCCGCGCTGGCCGGGGGCGGGACCCATCCAAAACCCGGAGAGATCTCCCTGAGCCACTGCGGCGTGCTGTTCCTGGATGAATTGCCGGAGTTCGCGCCTTCGGCGCTGGAATGCCTGCGCCAGCCGCTGGAGGACGGGCAGATCACCATCTCAAGGGCAGGCGGCCGCTGTACCTATCCCGCCCGTTTTATGCTGGTCGCGGCCATGAATCCCTGCCGCTGCGGCTACTACGGCGATCCCGTCAAGACCTGCACCTGCAATGAAAGCGACCGCAAGCGCTATCTGGGTAAGGTCTCCGGGCCTTTGCTGGACCGCATCGACATGCATGTAGCGGTGGAACGGACAAGCTATCTGGACATGCGGGGAAACGGCCCTGCGATCGAAGCTCCGCCTGCGGCGGAGGAGTTGTCTTCCGCCATGCTGCGGGAAGGCGTCATGCGCGCCGCAGCGATCCAGCAGCAACGCTACAAGGGGCTGAACATCGCGAACAACGCGCGGCTCTCGCCCCGGGAAACGGAACGGTTCTGCGCCTTGGACGGAGCCTGCAGCCGCCTGATGGAGGCTGCCTTTGCCCGGTATTCGCTGTCTGCCCGGTCGTATCACCGCATCCTGCGCACGGCACGCACCATCGCGGACATCGGAGCCAGCGAAGCGATCCGGGAGGAACATCTGCTGGAGGCGCTCAGCTACCGCATGCCGGAACGCTTTTTCGAATCATAAAGGGGAGAGAACATGAAAGATCTGATCTACGACGTATGGCTGAGTACGCTGCCCGGCGTCTCCGCCGGAAGAAAACTGGAACTGTCCGCGCGTTTCGGCAGCGCCGCAGCGCTGTTCCGGGCCTCTGCGGACGAATTGAAGAGCCTGTTTTCACAAAATGAGATTCTGTCAACTCAAAGGGCATTCCTTCAGAAACTGCTGCAAAAGGATCTCCGCCGGGCGGAATGGTGCCTCAAACAGGCAAAGAAAACGGGCGCGGTCGTTATTCCCATGGGCTGCAGCGCCTACCCGGAGAGCCTGCGGACGATCAAGGATCCTCCCATCGTCCTGTTCGCCTTAGGCGACGTCTCCCTGCTGCAGACCCGCTGCATCGCGGTGGTCGGCACTCGTAGGGCGTCTCCTTACGGTCGATGGGCAGCGGGGGAGATCGCCCGGCGAGTGAGCCTTGCCGGGGTCACCGTGGTGTCGGGCATGGCGGAAGGCATCGATTCTGCCGCCCACACCGGTTGCCTGAAGGCCGGCGGCAAGACCATCGCAGTATTCGGCACCGGCGTGGACGTATGCTTTCCCAGATCCAATCTCCGGCTTTACGAAGAGATCCGGGAGAAAGGGCTGCTGCTGTCCGAATACACCTTCGGGGAAGGGGGCTATGCCTATAATTTCCCGGAGCGCAACCGCATCATCTCCGGGCTTTCCGAGAGCTGCATCGTGGCGGAAGGGGCGATCAAGAGCGGTTCTCTCATTACGGCCGGGCTTGCGGCGGAACAGGGGCGGAATGTGTTTGCGCTGCCAGGGAACATCAACCAGCCGGGGAGCGCCGGCACCAATCTCCTCATCTCCGAAGGGGTGACGCCCATCAACTCCATGGAGCATCTGCTGCAGACCCTGGGGATCGCTGCGCTGGGGTTTGCGCAGCGCACCGACCTGAGCGGGCAGGAACGGAAGCTGATGTCCCATATCGCGTCCTGCGGCAGCAGCTCGAAGCAGTATATCCTGGAGAGCTGCGGCCTGCCTTTTGCGGAAAGCGCGCCGCTGCTCACCTGTCTGGAACTCAAGGGGCTCGTCCGCCTGGAGGGGAGTCAGGTCTACGTCTTATAATGTAGGAAGTTTGCATAGGGTCTTTACAATTGCTACATCATAATTATAATAAGTAATTGTATTTCCAATGCAGAGAAAGGAGCGCTATGGCTACTTCTAAATATTTAGTGATCGTAGAGTCCCCGTCCAAGGCCCGGACCATCGGAAAATTCCTGGGCAGCCGCTACAACGTGGTGGCGAGCGCAGGGCATCTCCGGGATCTGCCCAAGAGCACGCTGGGCGTGGACATCGAAAACGATTTCGAACCGAAATATATCAACGTCCGTGGCAAGGCGGACCTCATTAAGACCATCAAGAAAGACGCGAAGGAAGCTTCGAAAGTCTTTCTTGCGACAGACCCCGACCGGGAGGGAGAAGCTATCTCCTGGCACCTGTGCAGCCTTCTGGGCATCGATCCTGCCAAGGCTTACCGGGTCGTCTTTCCCGAGATCACAAAGAGCGCGGTGCTGGAGGGCATCAAGAACAGCCGTCCCATCGACATGAACCTGGTAAACGCCCAGCAGGGCCGCCGGGTGATGGACCGCATCGCGGGCTATGAGATCAGCCCGGTGCTGTGGAGCAAGGTCGGCAAAGGCCTCTCCGCCGGCAGAGTGCAGTCCGCAGCCCTGAAGATCATCTGCGACAGGGAAAAGGAGATCGAGGATTTCATCCCCCAGGAATACTGGAACATCGCGGCGGACCTCACGAAAGAGGGTCTGACCGCCGCCCAGCAGAAGAAAAACACCTTTACCGCATCGCTGGCGGAATATAAAGGCAAAAAGATCAAGCTGACCAGCAAGGAAGAGACCGACAAGGTCCTGGCGGATCTGAACAAAGGGTCCTACAGCGTAAAGTCGCTGGAGCCTTATGAGACGGTCAAGCGTCCTTACGCCCCCTATACCACCAGCACGATGCAGCAGGACGCTTCCATCAAGCTGCACTTTACGCCTTCCAAGACCATGATGCTGGCGCAGCAGCTGTACCAGGGCGTTTCTGTAAAGGGTCATGGGACGACGGGTCTCATCACCTACATGAGAACGGACTCCGTCCGCATCTCCGAAGAGGCCGACAGCGCCTGCAAGAATTTCATCAAGAACACCTACGGCGCAGGGTACGTGGGGAACAACCGCTATACGAATAAGTCCTCCAATACCCAGGACGCCCATGAAGCCATCCGGCCTT
Source organism: Bacillota bacterium (assembly GCA_017626845.1). GTDB lineage: Bacteria > Bacillota > Clostridia > Peptostreptococcales > Anaerovoracaceae > RUG11894. The sequence goes on along the minus strand of JAGAHX010000010.1, from coordinate 2,297 downwards.
CCTACATGGATCTGGATCCGGAAACGGTCAAGGATTCGCTGCAGAACGACCAGTACAAGCTGTATAAGCTCATCTGGTCCCGGTTCGTTGCGAGCCGCATGAAGCCCGCTGTCTACAGCGGCAACGCGGCGGAGATCGCCAACGGAGACTATATCCTGAAGGCGAAGGGCTCCACCCTGAAGTTCGACGGCTATCTGAAGGTCTACAGCGACAATTCCAAGGAAGATAAGGACAAGATGCTGCCGCCTCTGGAAGTGGGCGAGCCGCTCAAGCTCGTCAAACTGGACGGGGAGCAGAAATTCACCCAGCCTCCTGCCCGGTTCACCGAAGCCAGCCTCATCAAGGAGATGGAGGAAAACGGCATCGGCCGTCCCAGCACCTATGCCACCATCGTCAACACCCTGACGGAGAAGAAGTACGTGGCGAAGGAAAAGAACGCGCTGTCTCCCACGGATCTGGGCAATACCATCACCTACGTCATCATGGAGCCGTATTTCAAGGAACTGGTGGACGTGGGCTTTACGGCGGACATGGAAAAGCAGCTGGACAAGGTGGAAGAAGGGGACGTGCGCTGGCAGTCCGTAGTGGGTGACTACTACAACAACTACCTGAAGGACGAGCTGGCCAAGGCCAGAGCGGAAGTGGAAAAGGTCGTTACGGCGCCGGAATTCATCGGGGAGAACTGCCCGGAATGCGGCAAACCTCTGGTGAAGAAGAGCGGCAAGTTCGGCTCCTTCATCGCCTGCAGCGGCTACCCCGAATGCCGGTACACGAGAAACATCATCGTGGGAACGGGCGTCGCCTGCCCGAAGTGCGGCAAGGAGATCATCCAAAAGCGCAGCCGCAAGGGAAAGACCTTCTTCGGATGCAGCGGCTATCCCGACTGCGACCAGGTCTTCTGGTACAGACCCGTGGACAAGAAATGCCCGAAGTGCGGATCGCTGCTCGTGGAGCGGGGCCGCAAGTTGGTCTGCAGCAAGGAAGACTGCCACTATTCCGAAAACAAGCAGTAAGAGAAGTCAGTAAAGGATCAAGAAAATGATGCAATTTCATGCAACGACGATCGTTTTGGTAAAAAGAAGCGCGGACGACATCTGCATCGGCGGCGACGGCCAGGTGACCATGGGCGAGCACGCCATTATGAAGAACAACGCGAAGAAGGTCCGCAAGATCTATAAAAATTCCGTCATCACCGGGTTCGCTGGGTCCGTTTCCGACGCCTTCTCCCTGACGGAGAAGTTCGAAAAGAAGCTGGAAGCACACGGCGGCAACCTGAAGCGGGCTGCGGTCGCTCTGGCACAGACCTGGCGCAGCGACGGCGGCGCCAGAAACCTGGAAGCCATGATGCTGGCGGCGGACAAGGAGAGCGTGCTGCTCATCTCCGGTACGGGCGAGGTCATTGAACCGGACGAAAACTACGTAGCCATCGGCTCCGGCGGCAATTACGCCTATGCCGCGGCTCACGCCCTGTACGACCATACGGATATGGATGCAGAGAGCATCGTGCGCGAATCCCTGAAGATCGCGTCCGACATCTGCGTCTACACGAACAACCACATCTCCGTGGAGAAACTGTAAGGAGGCACAGCGATGGCAAAGACGTTTACGGATTACACGCCGAAAGAGATCGTGGCGGAACTGGACAAATACATCATCGGCCAGGACAAGGCCAAGCGCTCCGTCGCCGTTGCCCTGCGCAACCGCTACCGGAGAAACCAGCTGTCCGAAGAGATGCGGGAGGAGATCTCCCCGAAGAACATCCTGATGATGGGTCCCACCGGCGTGGGTAAGACCGAGATCGCGAGAAGACTTGCGAAGCTGATGGATGCGCCCTTCGTGAAAGTCGAAGCGACGAAGTTCACGGAAGTGGGCTACGTGGGCAGAGACGTGGATTCCATGGTGCGCGATCTGATGGAGGCCTCCATGCGGGTCACGAAGCAGAAGCACATGGCGGAGAAGTACGAAGCCGCGGAGCAGCTGGCGGAGGAGAAGATCATCGAAGCCATCATTCCAGGCAAGAAGAAAGCGTCGGGGGAAACCGTCCGCGGGCCCTTCGATTTTCTGATGGGCAGAGGCACGGCGACCTATAACCAGACCTCCGAGAAGATTGAGGAGCACAAGGAACCCGTGGAGAACGAGACGCAGCTGGCCAGAGACCAGGTGCGCGAACAATTGCGGGCAGGCCTTCTGGAAGATCTGTACATCGAGATCGACGTGCAGGAGCAGCCCAAGGAGAACAATCTGGACGTGGCCCAGGGCGGCGTCATCAGCCTGGGCAGCATCTTCGGCGACGCCAT
>JAGAHX010000009.1 GCA_017626845.1 Bacillota bacterium | reverse complement strand
GAGATGTGGAAGTGGATGGACGACAAGAGCCCCTGCATCGTCGTATACTTCGGCTCCCTGTACTCCGCCAACATCGAGATGACGGGCAAGACCCCCATGGAGAAGGCGCTGCTCGACGCGGTCGAAGACGCTGTCGAGAAGGTCCGTCCCGAAGCCGGCCGTCAGATCAAGACCCGCATGTTCTACCCGTACATCGCGGACTCCAGCTTCATGGCGGTAGGCGGCGATCCCTCCACGGTGGACGACCTGAACGACAACATGCCGTCCTCCAAGTATAAGTACTTCCACGACATCTCCAAGATCCGCGAGATCGACGTGCCCGTCGTAAACATCGGCACCTTCGGCCGCGACGGCCACATGGTGACGGAGCGAGTGGACATGAAGCAGACGTTCGAGAACGTGCCCAACATCACATTTGAAACCATCCGTACCCTGCTGAAATAACAACAGTTTGCGGCCGCTCTGCAGTTCTCCTGCAGACGTTAAAAGGACCGGGAGGACCTCCCCCGGTTCTTTTTTCTTGCCTTCTTTCTAGATCAGCGTTTCGATGCGCTCCCGGAAAAAGTCCAGAAACCGCCGGGCTGCAGCCGGCAGCGCATCTTTGTCCCGATAAACGGCACCGATTCTCCTTAAGATCGGCGGTTCCGTCGGCCGCGTCTCGATCTGAAACCTGCATCGCTGCAGCATCAGCTCCGACAGAATGCTTACGCATAGTCCCTGCTCCACCATCGCCATGATGGTGTGGTCGTCGTTTTCCACATCGATGATGTTTTGGAAATAGATGCCGAGGTCCACCAGGGCTCTGGTGGGTTCATGGAAATCGCCACGCTCCAGCAGGATGGACGGCTCTTCCCTCAGCGCTTCCAACGGAACCGTTTTCAGAGCCGCCAGCGGATGACCCTGCGGCAGCACCAGCAGCATCTGCCCTTCCCGCAGCAGTTCCCACTGGTAGGGCCCACAGGCATCCACGGAGGTGAACGCCAGATCCGCCATCCCTGTACGCAGCAGTTCCAGCACGCCGGCAAAATTGCCCGTCTTGATCTGAAAGCGGATATTGGGATGTTCCTCAGTAAAAGCGCGGATAACGGGCGGCAGCCAATGGGTGGAAACGCTGGAGATGCCGGCGATCCGAACGGTCCCCGTCTCCAGACCCTGCACTTCCTGCGCCTTCTCCGCAATGCGGGCGTTGGCCGTTAACGTCTGCTCGATCAGCGGATAGATCTCTTTCCCCTCCTCCGTTAAAACAGCGCCGCTGCGGGTCCTCTGCAGCAGTTTGACCCCCAGATCTGCCTCCAAAGAAGCGACCATCTGGCTCACCGCAGGCTGCGTATAGCCCAGGACTTCTGCAGCGCGGGAAAAATTACCGTACTCCAGGACGGTTTTCAACGCGATGTATCGATTCACCGTTTCCCTCTCTTATATAAATAATATTTATATCGGCTTTAAATTTCTTAATTTTACTTATTCTATCATACCCCATACAATAAAGCCATAGGAAGAATACTCATCGATCATTTTATAGGAGGGTCAACATGAAATACGAAAGCTTTGTACTGGAAAACTGGCTCAATCCCGCTTGCGACAGCGAGAAGAACCGCATCTACCTGGGCGGCAGCTGCGTGCTCCCCATGACCGTCAGAGAACTGTTCGAACTGACCGGAGAAAGCTTGGACGATTTCCTGAAATGGGTCGCCGACATGAACATGGCCTATCCGGAATTTGCCGGCACCATGCGCACCCGCAAGGCCGTCGCCAATCTCTATAAGGATGTAAAGCCCGAAGAGGTCATCCTGGTCCACGGCGGCACCGGCGCCAACAGCACCGTGGTCAACACCCTGCTGGAGGAAGGCGACAACATCATCTCCATCGTACCGAATTACCAGCAGTTCTACTCCATGCCGAAGGCGATCAAGGTCGAAGTCAGAGACGTGCATCTTCAGATCAAGAACGGCTATAAGCTGGATATGGACGAAGTCCGCAAAGCGGTGGACAAGAACACGAAGGCCATCATGTTCACGAATCCCAACAATCCGACGGGTTCTCTCCTGGAACCGGAGGAGATGCAGGAACTGGTGGAGATCGCCCGCTCCGTAGACGCCTATATCGTCTGCGATGAGATGTACCGCGGCTTAAAGGAAGGCTATATGCCCTCCTTCGCCGACATCTACGAAAAGGCCATCGTTACGGCCAGCTCATCCAAGGTCTTCTCCATGGCAGGTACCCGCGTGGGCTGGATCATCTGCAAAGATCCTTCCCAGATGTTCGACCTGTTCAACTACCGTTCCTACGATTCCATCTGCGGCGGCAAGTTCGACGAATACATCTTTGCCATCGCCCTGGAGCATGCGGACAAGATCCTGGAACGCAGCAGAAAGATCGTCAACCACAATAAAGCGATCATCGACAAGTGGCTGGAGGGTCACAAGTACCTGCACCAGTACGCGGAAGCCTACGGAACGACCTACCTCATCCATTACGACGTGGATATGGATGCGGAGACGTTCTGCAACCGGCTGCTGGACGAAAAAGGCGTGCTCGTCTGCCACGGCGACTGCTTCTTCATCCCCCACACCTTCCGCATCACCCTGTCCCACGCGGAAGAACTGGAAGAAGGCCTGCGCCTGATCGACGAATTCATCGACGAAGTCATCGCAGAAGATCCCTCCCGTCACGTCCGGTTTTAACAGGAGGTTGACCCATGGACATCAAAGTTTTAAACAGAAAACAGCTGGAAGAGATCCTGGAAATGCCCGCCGTGATCGAAGGCGTTAAGGCAGTTTATGAGGCAAAGGCTGAAGGCGGAACTGCCGTCTGGCCTTTGGTGGAGCATCATTTCCCGGAGCTGAAGGCGGTCACCGACGTCCGCTCCGGTGCCGTGATGGGCGACGTAAACGTCCATGGACTGAAGATGCTGAACAATTTCCCCGGCAATGCGGGAACGGAATTCCCCGTTTTCGGCGGCATGCTGATGGTCTTCGATTCCACGAACGGTGCGCCTTTGGGCATCATGGACGCCTCCTACATCACCTGCATGCGGACAGGCGCAGCCGGCGGCATCTCTGCGGCACTTTTCTCCCGCAAGGATGCCAAGACGCTGATGATCCTCGGCGCAGGCAGACAGAGCATCTATCAGATCGGTGCCGCCCTTCTCCTTATGCCCGGCATTAAAAAGCTGGTGGTCTGTGACCCGCTCAGCCCGGACGGCGCCAATGGCTACGTGGAAGCCCTGCCCGGCAATCTGAAGACTCAGTTGAACGTAGAACGCCCGGACGTGGAGATGATCGCAGAGCCCGACGTGCAGAAGGCCGTCGGCCAGGCGGATACCATCATCACCATCACTCCTTCCCGCACGCCCGTCATCAAAAAGGAATGGGTCAAACCCGGTACCCACTTCAGCTGCATCGGCGCCGACATGATCGGCAAGGAAGAGATCGATCCGGAGATCTTCCGGGGCGCCCGCGTCTTCTGCGACGATATCGACCAGTGCTGCCGCGTCGGAGAGACGGAGATCCCCTTCAAGACCGGCGTTATCGCGAAGGAACAGATCGCCGGCGAGATCGGCCAGGTGCTGAACGGCATGATCCCCGGCCGCACGGATGATGAACAGATCACCGTGTTCGACGCCACCGGCCTTGCGCCTCTGGATCTGGTGACCGCAAAAGCAGCCGTACAGCTCGCCAAAGAAAAAGGCCTGGGCCTGACGGCAGAATTATAAAGACAGATCTTCCGAAAAGATCGAGGATTCCTATCAAAAGACCGCAATCGATATCCGAATCGACTGCGGTCTTTTCTTTCGTCTATGGGGCGATTTTCGGCCTTTAACGGGCCATTAGATGGGCGGGTTCTCCCTTCCCCTCCTGTTCGTATTTCCGCACCTCTACCAGATTGGTGTGCTGGGGGTTGCCCTTCGCCACCGGAGACGGCTTATAAGTGTACGTGAGCACGTTGATGGAACCTCTCACGTCTGCGCCGTCCTTGCCCGGCGTATACCAGCCGCCCTGGGAGAGTGCCACAGCGCCGCGGATGATGCGGTCGGTCACGAAGGCCGGAATGCGCACCGTGCCGCGGTCGTTGTATACCTCGATCATGTCGCCGTCCTCGATCCCTCTTACGGCAGCATCTTTGGGATGGATCCACAGCGCGGGCGGATCCAGCTCCTCCATCCACTGGTTCTGGTCGTGGATGGAATGGCAGCGCCTCTTTGTGTGGTAGCCGATCAGCTGCAGCGGATAGCGGTTGAGCCCCGCATAGTCCGTCGGGCCTTCCGGTCCGTCGAACCACTTGGGAATGCCTCCGATGTCCGGTTTATGCATATCGAACAATTGTTTGCTGAAGATCTCGATCTTGCCGCTGGGTGTTGCAAACGGCACGCCGTCCCGGATCTGCTTCTGGAATGCCACGGGCTCGTCGCAGGGACCGGAGTACATGTGGCCTCCCCTCTCCATAAACGTATCGAAGTCGGGTAGCTCCGGTTCCTTGGGCAGCAGATCTTCGTTGTAGATCTTGCGGCTCCAGTCCTGACGGGTCTCGCAGCCGTCGGTAAAGGCTTCGTAGAGGCCCATGTCTTTGGCGACCATCTTCATCCATTCGTACTCAAACACGGAGCCGAACAGCGGCTGCGTGCACTGGTTGGCATACAGGACGTAGTCGTCGGAGTTCCAGACCGAAGGAATGTACTCGGTCTCGAACAGCGAGGCGCCGGGCAGCACGATGTCGGACCAGCGGACGCTGGAGGTATAGAACAGATCGGAATTGACGATCAGCTCGCACTTGCTCGTATCGCTCAGGATGCGCTTGGTATCGTTGATATCCGAATGCTGGTTCATCATCACGTTGGACGCTAAAGAGAACATCAGTTTGATGCCGCAGGGCAGCTTGTCCGCGCCCTTGATGCCGTCCTCTTCTGCGGTCATGGTCTCCCACTTGTCGATGATCTTGCTCCAGAGGAACACCGGCGTGGAATAGGTGCAGCCGTTCTCGGGCTTAAACATCTCCTGGGCCTCGTAATGGCCGTTGGGTGTAACGGTGCCGCCTGCCCCGCCGCCGGGGATGCCGACGTTGCCGGTCATGGCGCAGAGCGCCGAGATGGCGCGGATCGCGTTCTCGCCGATAAACGTACGCTGAACGCCCAGACCGGGCTGGATGCTGGCCGGCTTGCTGGTGGCGTATTCGACAGCCAGTTCCTCGATCTTTTCCGCGGGAACGCCGCAGATCTCTTCCGCCCATTTCGGGTCACGCACGATGCCGTCCTGTAGTCCGAACAGGTAGCTCTTATAGCTCTCCCCTACGGGCACGCCCTCGGGCATGTGCGCTTCATCGAAGCCCACGCAGAACTTGTTCATGAACTCCTGGTCCTGCAGGTTCTTCTGGAAGATGACGAAGGCCATGGCGTTGGCCATCGCGCAGTCGCTGCCCGGTTTGATGGGGATCCATTCGTCGGCGAACGTCAGAGCGGATTCGCTGTTGCGCGGGTCAATGACCACGATGCGCACGCCCGCCTCCTTCGCCTTGGCGAAGTAATAGTTGCGGAACGGTCCGATGATGCTTTCCGCCGTATTGTGGCCCCACAGGATGATGAGCTTGGAGTTCATGACGTCCGCGGGGTGGTTGTTCGTGCGTTCAGTACCGTAGATATACGGTGTAATGTAGTTCGTCTGGGCGCTGCTGTAGGAATTGTAGTGCTGCAGATAGCCGCCGTCCAGGCACAGAAGGCGCTTCATCAGGTGGTCCGGTCTTGCTACGGCGCACACGCCGGTGGAATAGATCAGGTACCGGCTGCCGGGGCCGTATTTTTCGCCGCACTCCCTGATCTTGTCCGCGATCTCCTTCGCCGCTTCCTCATAGGAAATGCGGGTATATTTGCCGGAGCCTCTGGCTTCCCTTCTCTTCATGGGATAGCGCAGCCGGCGGGACGTCAGGAAGGTGTGCCGGTAGCCTCTTCCTCTCGGGCAGGTCCGCAGCTGGATGCCGTTGATGGACGTATCGGCGGAGATATCCAGCACGCAGCCTTCCGCGCACCAGACTTCCAGTTTGCAGTTGCCGCCGCAGTTGTTGACCCCGGCAGAGCGGATGATATGCGGTTCCTCAATGGGAAGAGGCGGCTTCTGGCTCCACTGCCAGCAGTAGAATTCATCGCAGCCGATCTCCGTTGCCAGGGGCTTGGGCTGCAGGCGGACCAGCGCCTCCAATGCATCGCAGACAAATCCGAGCTCTTCGGAGATGGGGACGGCGTTCTGTCCGCGTAATGCTTTACAGAATTCTTTTACGGTATCCAAAGTAAACTGTTCGATAAACGCCTCGATCACGAGGCCGGCATTTCCCGTCCCCTTCAGGCCGCAGACGCTGATGTATTCCAGGAAGCGCAGCTGTTCCCCCAGAAAGTCCGCGGGGTTGCCGTCCATGTGGATCGCCTCGTAGCCGTAGGTCTTATAGAACCGGATGCAGTCATAGGTCGTCCGGTCGATCAGGATGTCTCCGTGCCCCTTGCAGGCTGAAGCCCACATCGGGATATACACGTCCGCGTCGGTCCCTTTGAACAGGTCGTCGTACTGCTGGTCTTCGATGGTGCTGCGGATGCCGAAGCAGGCGCACTCCTCTCTCCAGCGCTCCAGGTCCTCGAAGAACGACTTCAGGATATGCGCGTTATATAAAAAGGTCTTGCTGTTCGTAAATGCCATGGTCTATACCTCACGGGGAGCGATCCCCAGGATCTGCTCCTTCAGTTCCTGCATGCGTGCCAGATTGCCGATGATGATGGCGCCCACCAGCTTTTCGCCGCAGTAGAAGCGCTTCTCATAGGAACGGATGAATTTCTTGTTGACCGCAAACAGGTCCGGCTGCATGTTGTCGTCCACTTCCGTGGTGTAGGTCTTGTTCGGGTCCTTGCCCACATCGCCGCAGGAGAACATGGAGATCTCCGGCGAATTGATGATCATGGACGAATCCGTGGGCTGGATGGATGCGTTGCCTCCCGCCGCATTGATGCCGGCTACCCTGCCCTGTTCCAGAGCCTGGGACCACAGCTGCCAGTTGATGCCGTAAGCAGCACAGTCGCCGCAGGCAAAGATGTCCTTGGCGCTGGTCTCGCACTTTTCGTTGATGAGAATGCCGCTGCGATCGCATTTGATGCCGGCCGCCTGGGCCAGCGCGGTATCGGCCCGAACGCCGGTGGACATGATGACGAAGTCGCAGGGGAATTCTCTGCCGTCCTGCAGTCTTACGTACTCCACGTGTCCGCGGCCGCCGATCTCATCGATGGTGACCCCGGTATAGACCGGGAAGGAATGGATGGACTTTTCCAGCATTCTGGCACAGTCCTCGTCCAGGAACCGGGGCATCAGCATGGGCAGCGCCTCCAGCACCGTAACGTCCAGGCCGTAGCGCGCCAGTTCGAAGCCCGCTTCCAGGCCGATGACGCCGCCGCCGATGATGACGGCTTTGCCGGTGTTCACGGACAGACGCTTGACCTTCATGATGTCCTCATAGCGGCGGATGACCGCGACTTCCGGCAGATCTGCGCCCTTGATGGGCGGCACAGATCCGTTGGCGCCTGCCGCGTAGATGAGCCGGTTGTAGAAGAAGGAATCTCCCCGGTTCGTTGCGATGAGACGGGATGAATTATCGATGGATCTGACCCTGGTTCCCAGCAGCAGGTCGATCTTGTTTTCCTGATACCATTCCGGTCCGTACACGATGGTGCGGCCCAGTTCGTAAGAACGCAGCGGCGTCTTCGTGAGCATGGGACGGCTGTAGGCGGGTACCGCTTCGTCGCCGATCATCAGGATGGGGCTGTCGGGGTCGACCTCCCGGATACCCGCAGCAGCGCTGGCTGCAGCGATCCCAGCTCCGACAATGATGTATTTATAGATCTTCTGCATGTGCGCTGCCTCCCTTCAGAGCTTTTACGATGTTTGCCGGCAGTTTGACGATGAGGTTCGGATCCGTAACGTCCGCAATGGGAAGGAATCCCCTCTCCTGCGCCGATACGCTGTATTCTTTCTGCAGTTCGTCGATATCGCCGAATTTCAGCGATCTGGTGGGGCATGCGCCGCAGCAGGCGGGCTCGTACCCTCTCGCCCGCAGTTCTCCGCAGGCGTCGCATTTCTGCGCCACGCCCTTGGTCAGGGAGAACGATACCGCGCCGTTGGGGCAGTTCCACATGCAGCTGCCGCATCCCATGCAGAGGTTGTCGTCGTGCACCACCGTGCCGTCCGCCGCCTTATGCATGGCGCCTGTCGGGCAGGCCTTGACGCAGTTTGCCTCTTCGCAGTGGTTGCAGGCGCCGGAATAGTGCGCATACACGTTCTGTCCGCCCGCCTGGACTGAAATGGTCTCCACCCGGCGGAAAAATTCACCGGGCTGCAGGCCATGAAGGTCCTTGCAGGCCACCTGGCAGGCTCCGCAGCCAAGACAGGTGTTCATGTTGAAGAAAAATCCTAGTCTACCCATGTGTTCCTTGCTATCGTCCTTTCCTATAACGTCAGTTTTCCCCGGTTGGCGTCCAGGTAGCTTTGCAGGATGATGACCGCTGCCTGACGGTCGATGATGGTCTTTCTCTTTTCTCTGCGCATGTCCGCGGCGATCAGCACGTCTTCCGCCATCTTCGTGGTAAAGCGCTCGTCCTGAAAGACGAACTGCAGCTTCAGCCCTGTGCTTCTCGCCTTGTTCTCCAGGCGTTCCACGAACTCCCGCACCTTCTGCGTCTGCGGGCTGTCCTCGCCGGAGAGCATCAGCGGCAGTCCCGATACGATGGTGCCTGCTTCGTACTCTTTCGCATATTCCAGCACCTTCGTCGTATCTTTTTTAATGCCGATCCGTTCTATGGTGGTCACCCCCTGGGCGGAGATGAACAGCGGATCGCTTACGGCGACGCCTATGGTCTTGTCGCCGATATCCAGTCCCAATATCCTCATAAAATGTCCCCATATTCCAAAACAAGCGGACTCGAAAAGTCCGCTTTGTTTTGTTACTTAGCCATATAGCGCCGATTATTTCTTCAGGAAACTCCGCAGAAGTTCCTCTACCAGATCGTCCCGTTCGATATGACGGATGAGGTTTCTGGCGTTGTTGTGACCCGTGATATAGGAGGGATCGCCGGAAAGAATGTATCCGACCATCTGATCGATGGCATTGTAACCCTTCTCCTCCAGCGCGTCGTATACGGTCTTGAGGATGTCTTCCGTCGTTCTCTGCTCGGGTTTGTCCGGGCTGCTGAACAGTATCGTTTTTCTCTCCACTTTTTACCTCCTGTCCGATGCTCTAATCACCTTATTTATTATACAAGTGTTTTGTGTATTTCTCAAGAAGACGGCGCGGTTATTTTGCCTTTGCCGCCATCAGTTCTTCCGCCTTGGCAAACGCGTCGGGCAGCTTGGAAAGATCCTTGGCGCCGGCCTGGGCCATGTCGGCCTTTCCGCCTCCGCCGCCGCCTGCTGCCTTTGCGATCTCTTTGATCATGCTGCCGGCGTGGTAGCCCTTCTCCGTCAGGTCGTCGGTGACGGAGACCATCAGTGTGGCCTTTTCGCCGTTGACCGCGGCGAATACCATCACGACGTTCTTTTCCGCCGCCTTGATCTGGTCGGACAGACTTCTCAGCTGGTCGATGCCTGCGCCTTCGAATGTGTGTTCGATGAGGCGGGCTTCGCCGAAGAGCTTCGCTTCCTTCAGCAGGTCGCCTGCGCCTTCCTGGGCCGCCTTGGCCTTCAGCTCTTCCAGTTCCTTCTTCACGGCCTTCAGCTCTGCCGCGATGTCTTCCGCTCTCTTCTCCAGGCCGGAAGCGTTGGTCTTCAGGGATGCCGCAGCCGCTGCGATGCGGGCCTGCTCTTCCGCCAGCATGGTGTTGACGGCGGAGCCGGTGACCGCCACGATCCGTCTGGTGCCGGCCGCAACGCCGGATTCGGAGACGATGTGCAGGCAGCCGATCTGTCCGATGTTGGCGACGTGGGTGCCGCCGCAGAATTCCATGGAGAAGTCCGGAACGTTAACGACACGGACGGTCTCGCCATACTTTTCGCCGAACAGCATCATGGCGCCCAGCTTCTTGGCTTCCTCGATAGGCATCTCTTTGGTCTCGACGTCCGTAAACTTCAGGATCTCGGTGTTGACGATATCCTCGACCCTGGCCAGGTCTTCCGCGGAAATGCCTTCGAAATGGGTAAAGTCGAATCGCAGTTCGTTCTCGTTTACGAGGGAGCCGGCCTGCTCGACGTGGTCGCCCAGAACGGTGCGGAGCGCCTTCTGGAGTAGGTGGGTCGCGGTGTGGTTTCTGGCGATGGCGTGTCTTCTGAGGGCATCCACACAGGCGGTAACGGTATCGCCTGCAGCAACTTCGCCAGCGGTAACGACTGCCTTATGGACGTAGACGCTGCCGACCTTGATGGTGTCGGTCACAGCCGCGGTAAATCCGTCCGCCTCGATGACGCCGGTATCGCCTACCTGGCCGCCGCCTTCCGCGTAGAACGGTGTGCGGTCCAAAACGATGCGGACTTCTTCGCCCTCTCCCGCGCTCTTCAGTGCGTTCATGCCCCGGACGAGGCCCAAGACCTTCGCGTCCATGGCGAGGCTTTCGTAGCCCGTGAACTCCGTGGCCGGGTAGTCCTTGAACATGACGCTCTCGTCCAGCCAGCCTTCGTTGTCTTCCGCTTTTCTCGCGGCTCTGGCCTGGTCTTTCTGCGCCTGCATCTTGGCCCGGAAGCCTTCTTCGTCTACGGTGTAGCCCTGCTCCTCTGCGATCTCCTGGGTGAGCTCGATGGGGAATCCGTAGGTGTCGTAGAGCTTAAAGACCTGTTCGCCGGAGAGCTGCGTCTTGCCTTCCGCCTTGGCATCGGCCATGTAGCCTTCCAAAACGGACATGCCGGATTCGATGGTCTGGTCGAACTTTTCTTCCTCGATGCTGATGATGCGGCGGATATAGTCCTTGCGCTCGATAAGCTCGGGATAGGCTTCGCCGTACTGTTCGAACACCTTCTCCGCGATGTCGTTGATGAAGGCGCCTTTAATGCCCAGCAGTCTGCCGTGACGGGCCGCTCTTCTCAGCAGTCTGCGCAGGATGTAGCCTCTGCCTTCGTTGCTGGGCAGGATGCCGTCGCCGATCATGAAGGATACGGTGCGGACGTGGTCCGTGATGATGCGCAGCGAAACGTCGGTGGGTGCAGCGCCGTCCTGGTATTTGACCCCGGACAGCCTGCAGACTTCCTGCAGGATCTCGTGCATGGTGTCGATGTTATAGATGGAGTCTACGCCTTGCATGATGCAGGCCATTCTCTCCAGGCCCATGCCGGTATCGATATTGGGATGAGCCAGGGGCAGATACGTACCGTCTTCCTGGCGGTCGAACTGGGTGAATACGAAGTTCCAGAACTCCATGTAGCGGTCGCAGTCGCAGCCGGGCTTGCAGTCGGGCTTGCCGCAGCCGTATTCGGGGCCTCTGTCGAAGTATACTTCGCTGCAGGGGCCGCAGGGACCGGTTCCGATCTCCCAGAAGTTATCTTCTTTGCCGAGGCGCACGATGCGCTCTGCGGGCATGCCGACCTGTTCTCTCCAGATGTTATAGGCTTCATCGTCGTCTTCATAGATCGTGGCCCAGACCTTTTCCTTGGGAATGTCCAGCCATTCCGGGGACGTGATGAATTCCCAGCCCCAGTTGATGGCGCCTTCTTTGAAGTAATCGCCGAAGGAGAAGTTGCCCATCATCTCGAAGAAGGTGGCGTGGCGGGCGGTATGTCCTACGTTGTCGATGTCGTTGGTGCGGATGCACTTCTGCGCCGTGGTCATGCGCTTGCGGGGCGGCACCTGGGCTCCGCTGAAATAGGGCTTAAGCGGCGCCATACCGGCTGCGATCAGCAGCAGGGATTTATCGTTTTCCGGGATCAGGGAGTAGCTTGCATGTCTGAGATGGTCCTTGGTTTCCCAGAACTTCAGAAACTTTTCGCGCAATTCGTTTACGCCCATGTATTTCATAAAAAAGTACCTCCAATTTATGCACATAAAAACACTTTATTTTATTGCATTCTGGTATAAAGTGTCAAGGCTGCTGGCGATTTATTCGATGGCTTTCATCGATTCCGCCATGTCGATCTTTTCGACCTTCAAGCGAAGGCCCAGATCGATGAGCACGGCAAACGCAAAGGTGAGCAGCACGGACCACAGATAGGACAGCGGCGCCAGGCGGCAGCCGAAGTACATCTGCTTGATGACGATCTGCGCCATGACGTAGCGCAGCAGCGCCAGGCCTGCCGGGATGCCGAACAGCGATGCGATGCCTGTCAGGATGATGTTTTCCCGGAACACGTACTGGGCCGTCTCGTTCTGGAAGAACCCAAGTACCTTCAGGGTGGCGATCTCTCTCCTTCTCTCCGTGATGGAGATGTTCGTCAGGTTGTATAAAACGATGAATGCGAGCGCGCCGGAACAGACCAGCACGATGAGCACGACGAGGTCCATGGATTCCAGGAGATTGCCGATGGTGCTGCGGAGGTCCGCCGCCAGCGAGACCGCCATCACATCATCGGAGGCCAGCAGTTTGGCGGAAGCCTGATGCACGTCCATCCCTTCCCGGAGCTCGAGGTATGCGTTCTTCACTTCCGGCGCTTCGCCCCAGGCCTCTTCCAGCGTATCCCTGGTTACGTAGACGTAATCGAACAGGTAATTGTCGAACACGCCGGTGACCCGAAGATCTGTGCTGTGCCTGTCGCTGTCCACGATGCGGATGGTGTCGCCTGCTGCGACGCCGAGATCCCGCGCCAGACGGTAGTTGATCACCGTTTCCCCTTTCTTTGGCCATGGGATCGGCGTCTCCCCTTCGTGCAGATCCACGAAGCCTTCCGGCGGCTTGGAAAAACAGATCACGTTCGCTTCCTGCGTCGTCTTTCCCGTCACATCCATTTTAACGGAAGCCAGGAAGGAAGCGCCTTCCACCGTATCTTCGAATTCTTTTAGGAACTCCAGCTGCGCCGCCTCGTCCATGACGTCCGAGAACGTAACGTCCGCATCGTACAGGCTGATCTCCTCGTACTGATAGTCCACGATGCCGGAGATCGTATCGCGGATGCCGAAGCCCGTCAGCAGCAGCGCCGTGCAGCCTCCGATGCCGATGATCATCATCACCATGCGCTTCTTATACAGGAAGATGTTGCGGACCGAGACCTTGCGCAGAAAGCTCAAGCGGTTCCAAAGAAGCGGCATCCGCTCCAGGATCACGCGCTTTCCCGCTTCCGGCGCCTTGGGCCGGATGAGCTCCGCCGCCATCTCCTTCAGTTCGCCGTGGGCCACGTACCAGGTGGACCCCAGAGAGCAGAGCAGATACAGCCCCGTGCAGATGCCGAACATCTTCCAGTCCAGCACGAAGGCTGCGGGCCGGTCGATGTCGTACATGATGCGGTAGATCTTCCAGATCGTGACGGGCATGAACTTTGACCCCGCGAAGAAACCTGCAAAGCAGCCCAGGATCGAGGCGCTGCCCGAATAGATCAGATAGCGGGAGATGATGGAAAAGTCGCTGTAGCCCAGGGCTTTGAGGGTGCCGTTTTCCGTGCGCTGTTCATCCACCATGCGGGTCATCGTCGTGATGCACACCAGCACCGCGATGAGGAAAAAGAACAGCGGGAACACCTTGGCGATGCCCTTTACGATGGCGGTATCGTTCTCCAGCGCTGCATAGCCTGCATTCTGGCTGCGTCCCAGCACGTAGGTCGAGGGCTCTTTCAGGTCGGCCAGATCCGCTTTGGCATCGTCGACTTTTCTCTGTCCTTCTTCCAGGTCGATCTCCGCCTGGGCGATGTCGGCTTTCGCATCCCGGATGGTGACCGCTGCATCGGCGGCTTTGGTTTGATATTCGGCGAGGCCGTCCGCGTATTCTTTCTCGCCGTCTTCCAGTTCGATTTTGGCGTCTTCGTATTCGGCAAGGCCCTGCTCGTAGTCTGCGAGACCGTCCTGATACTCCGCAAGGCCGTCTGCGTATTTCGCTTCGCCGTCCTCATATTCGGCGAGGCCGTCCGCATACTCCTTCTCGCCGTCTTCCAGCTCCTTTAAGGCATCTTCCAGTTCTATGGCTGCGGCATCCAGATCTTCCTTCGCTTTGTCCAGCTTTCTCTTGGCGGAACGCAGCTGTCCTCTGGCGGAAGCTTCCGCCGCTTCGTAGGCTTCCCTGCCGCTTTCCAACTCGGATAACCCTTGCGAGTAGGCCGCTTCCCCGTAGGCCAGCTGTTCGGAAATGGTGCCGATGGCGGTCTGCGCCGCTGCAAGATCGTCCCCTTCCAGATAAGGCAGGCTCTGTTCCAGCGCACTTTTCTGCTCTGCCGCCGCATCCAGCTGTGTACGGGTCTCGCTCAGCTGTGCCTGAGCATCGTCCAGCTGTTTGGAGGCTGCCACCAGCTGTTCGTTTGCTTCTCGGCGGCCGCTGCGGTAGGCACTCATGCCTCTTTCGTATTCGGCCAGACCATCCTCGTATTCTTTCTTTCCGTCTTCGTATTCCTTCCAGCCGTCGTCCAGCTCCTTTCGGGCATCGGCCAGTTCGATCTTTGCATCGTCCAGTTCTTTGCGGGAATCCGCCAGTTCCGCTTCCGCGTCATCCAGTTCGATCCGGGCATCGGCCAGTTCGGTCTCGGCATCCTTCAGTTCCGCCCAGCCGTCGTCCAGTTCCTTGCGGGCGTCCTTCAGCTCCCGGTCCGCGTCGGCCAGTTTTCTTTCGGCATCCGCGATCTCTCTCTTTCCGTCGTCGATCTTGACCCAGCCGTCGTCGATCTCCGCCTGGGCTTCTGCGATCTTTTCGTTCGCTTCGGTCTTTAGATCTTCGTAGCGGACCTGTCCCCTTTCTTTCAGTATGTCCTCCAGACGGTCCTGCTGCTGTTCCGCTTCCTTTTCGTAGGCCTGGGAGCCCATGGCGGGCATGTCCTTCAGGCGCAGAAACACCTCGGTATAGTAATCGGCATCGAAGGCAGAGGACAACGCATAGGCGAAACCTTCCACTTCGCCGGAGCCAAGGCTGGTGGAACCCCGTTCGAAGTTGACGTAATAGGAGGTGTTGGCCGTGCCGACTACCGTGTAGGAAGTGTGGCCGAAATGCGATAGCGTGTCTTCGTCGTTGGAGGAAGACAGGACGACCTGCTTTCCCACTTGCCCGGGCTGTGCATAGCGCGCATCCAGGACGATCTCATCCGATGTTTCGGGCAGCCTGCCGCTCACAAGGTCCACGCGGTTGACGTCCGGCAGCAGCGTGTGGAAATGCAGTACATCCTCCTGCCCTTTCGTGGTCTCGATGAGTGCGTCGATGGAGAACGAGCCTTCCGACAGTGCGACGGCAGGATCGCGCGCAAACGTATTAACGTCCTCATCCGTAAGCCCCAGCGTGGAGACCAGGCGAAAATCGTACAGCAAAAGATCCGTCAGATAATCATCTGCCGTTTTCAGCATGGAATCGTGGGTAACACGGAGACCGATGAAGAATCCGACGCCCAGCGCGATGATGGCGAAGATCGCCAGAAATCTGCCGAGCGTGGATCGGATGGTACGGAGAAGAGAACGCAGAAGCATGGCTACCACTCGATGTCTTCTACGGGCGTTACGGTATCGTTGACGCGCTGTTCGAGGATGGTGCCGCTGTTGACCCTTATAATGCGGTCGGCCATGGCGGTGAGCGCGGAATTGTGCGTGATGATGACCACCGTCATGCCGGTCTGGCGGGCGGTGTCCTGCAGCAGTTTGAGGATGGCTTTGCCGGTGACGTAATCCAGGGCGCCCGTGGGTTCGTCGCAGAGCAGCAGCTTTGGATTTTTCGCCAGGGCTCTGGCGATAGCGACACGCTGCTGTTCGCCGCCCGAAAGCTGTGACGGGAAGTTGTTCGCCCGTTCGGCCAGGCCGACACGTGCCAGGACTTCGTCCGCGTCGATGGGATCTTTGCAGATCTGGGCGGCCAGTTCCACGTTTTCCCGGGCGGTAAGGTTCTGGATGAGGTTATAAAACTGGAAGACGAAGCCGATATCGTAGCGCCGGTAAGCCGTCATCTGTTTTTTGTTATAGGAAGAGATCTCCTGCCCGTCGAGATAGACTTTGCCCTCCGTTAAGCGGTCCATGCCGCCCAGGATGTTGAGCAGCGTGGTCTTGCCGGCGCCGGAAGGTCCGACGATGATGCAGATCTCGCCTTTTTCCACGACAAAACTGGCGTCGTGAAGAGCCGGGATCTCCACTTCGCCCATGCGGTAGATCTTGCTTACGTTTTGGAACTCGATAAAGTGCTCCATGATCAGTTGTTCTTCTTGTTCTTATTCTGTTCTTCCAAACGGGGATCGTCCGGTTCGACGATCTCGATGTTGTCCAGCTGCTGGCGGAATCGGGAACGGAAATCTTCCAGAAACTTTTCCCGCAGATGGGCCTGTTCGATCCGTTCTTCTTCCGTCAGTCCTACGGATTTCTTTTTATGGGCCAGTTCGTTGATCCTGGCCAGTTCTGCATCCGATAGCATGTTTACTCCTTAAATGCCCTTCGGGGTTATTTGTAAATATCTATATTGGCTTTATCGGCGGGATATTGGTCACAGGGAGGACAATCGGGGAACCCGGTTCTTAGCGATTGGCAAGCCGCAGGCGCAGACAGAGCTTAGAACCGCTGGGAGGGGACCCTGTTAGCGAGAGCGTGTCCGACCGTGACCAATATCCCGCAATACATTTAAATTAACAATTTATTTTATCATAAATCCCCGCCTTCGTCCCCGATATAGATGAATTCGCGGATCTTTTCGAAGGTGCCTTCGCCGATCCCCTTCACCTCCATGATCTCCTCGATGCAAACGAATCCGCCGTAGCTCTTCCGGTATGCGACGATGGCTGCCGCTTTCGTGGGACCGATGCCCTTTAAGGTGCAGAGCTCTTCTTCCGATGCATGATTTAAGTCGATGCGGGGATCTGTCTGTTCAACGATGACCGGGTCAGCGGGACGCGCGGCGGAGACCGGCGGCGCCTCTTCGTACAATACCGGCGCCTCCTGCAGCGCAGCGCCTTCCAGATAACCGTGCACGCTTCCGAGGGCGGCGGCAGCGCAAAAGAGAGCAAGTCCCGTCTTCCTCAGCTTTTCCCAGGGGATGTCCATAAATAAATTTTCCCGTACCGTCCATATATTACCATATTCAGGCAAAAGAAAAAAGACCTTCCGGCCTTTTTTCTGAAAGCTATTCTTCGCTCTTTTTGTCCGTATCCTTTTTCTTTCCTATGGCGGAAAGGATGCTGGTCCGCTTTTCCTTCGGAGGCTGCCCTTCATAATAGTAATTGCCGAACTCTTTTGCCTCGTCTTTCTTCGCAGCATTCGCATCCGTCTTTTTCTTGAACATCTCGAAGGGATCCTTGGGAATGATGGATTTGTGCTCCGGCTCCAGCACCGTGACCGGCGCATCGGGATCGAAATCGTCGCTGGGATCCTTGATGTTCTGCTCCAGCTTCAGGAAGCTCTTGTTCGTGTACAGGAAGCTGCAGATCAGCGAGGTCAGAGGCATCGTCAGCAGGATCGAGAACGAACCGATGATCGCCTGCAGCAGCTCCACTGTAATGTTTTCCCGGTTGAGCAGCTCCCGCAGAGAGCCCGAATACGTGATGAGCAGAAGGATGCTGCACAGGGACGAACCGATGTATGCCAACACCAGCGTGTTGGCCATGGTGCCCATGACGTCGCGCCCGATCGTAATGCCGGACTGGTACAGCTCCTTGAATGTCAGATCCGGAGCCCGGTAGTGCAGCTCGTGTAGGGACGAAGAGATATCCATAGCGACGTCCATGACGGCGCCCATAGCGCCGACGACGATCATGCCGAAGATGAGGGACCGCAGGTTGATGACGACGCCGCTGTCCAGATAGCCCAGGTAGATGGAGTGTTCATCGATGATGCCCGTCAGCCGCAGGATGTGGTCGAAGAGCAGTTCCATGATGGCCGCCACCGCCACACCGAAACTGCAGCCCAGGATGGTGGTGAGGGCCTTTTCCGTAGCACCGCTGGTGATGAGCAGGGTCATGATGATGACGTAGATGCAGGTGAGCGCCGTCATGAAGTAGACGTTGTAGCCCGCCAGGATCGAAGGCACGTACACCATGAAGACCGCCAGGCAGGTAAACGCCAGGGAGACCAGGGTGTTGAGGCCCTTGAGGTGGCCGAAGAACAGCAGCGCCGCGCAGAACAGCAAGCCGAAGCGGATCATGGCATCCAGCCGGTAGTAGCCGCCGTACACCCAGTCCGCGTCCCCTTCCTTCGTGCCGTAATTGTAGAGGATGACCTTATCGCCGACCTCCAGCGTTTCGTCTGCCTGCACGGTGTAGTTGTCTGACGTATGGGCCGCCAGCACCTCCTGGCCTTTGAACTCTCCCGTCAGGATGCGGGCTTTGAAATAGGTAAGGTCGTTCTGGTATTCCACGTCCTCCGAAAGCTCGTAGTTGTCGGAGACGGTGTTCTCGATGCTGGTGATCCTCGCCTTTTCCGCATAGGCGTCTTCGGCGTAGAGGATCGTCAGGTCCTTTGTGACGATCTTGTTTCCGCCCAAAATAAAAATAAGGGAAACGATCACCGTTGCGATCCACACCACCAGGTTGCGGAATTTCGGCGTCGTTCTGTATTTCTTTTTAAATTCAGCCATATTAGCCTTCCTGTGTATAGTAACAGGACAAGGAAACGAGCTGTCCGTCCTTCCTTGCGAACAGGTCCTTGCGGACGATGCGCAGGGCTTCCCGGTCGAAGGGTGACTCGCTGAACGCGCAGAGGGATTCCAGAAGCGATGCGGGATTGAGCGTCTCGTTGGGCGCGCTCCGCAGCAGCAGGGAGAGCCTGCTCCCCTCTTCCGTCTCCTCCAAAAGTTCGATGCGGCCGATCCAGTCCTTTACGTCCTTTTCGACCATCTTCTTCGTTTTCTTGTCTTTCTTTAAGATCTTTACCTCGTCCTGTATTATAAAACCTTCCGTGTTAAGATTCTGTGAAGAAGGCAAAAACGCCTCATAGAGGCTCATTTCCGTAATGGAGGATGAATTCTTCGACGAGCAGGGAATCTCGCGGCAAAACGTAAATCGGATGCCTTCCGGAAGGGCCAGATTCATGCCCTCCACCAGACGGCTCTCTTCGTA
This sequence comes from Bacillota bacterium, assembly GCA_017626845.1. Classification (GTDB taxonomy): domain Bacteria; phylum Bacillota; class Clostridia; order Peptostreptococcales; family Anaerovoracaceae; genus RUG11894. The sequence continues at coordinate 82,626 of JAGAHX010000009.1, read as the reverse complement.
AGGCTGTTCCGTGTCCAGTTCGAAATAATCCTGCTCCGTTTCGAAGCCTAAAGACAGCGGATGGACGATGTTGATCTTTTCGTGGGGGTTGAACCCGTTGGAGTACGCAGGAACGATCTCCGCCCTTTTGATGCTGCGCTTGAAGAGCCGCTGCAGGTCCAGGTGGGAGATGAATCGCATATTCCCTTTTTTATAAAACCCGAAAAGGTATCTGTGCTGTTCTCTGTTATTCGGCATAGATCCCTCCCCAGCGGCACTCGGTGTGGGCGTTGACCCCGCAGCCGTTGCAGCCCAGCCGGCAGTCCGGCGTGGTTGCCGCTTCCTGTGCCTTCTTCCATTCTCTCTGGAAGAATTCCTTCGTAATGCCGCAGTCCACGATCTCCCAGGGCATGGGCGCATCCGGGTCGATGTCGTTCAGCGCGAAATAGTCCGCGCCGATGCCGTTCTCCGCCAGCGCCTGCTCCCAGGCATCCTGCCGGAATCCTTCCGTCCAGGCATCGAAGGCGGCGCCCAGCTCGTAGGCCCGCAGCAGCACGGCGGACAGTTCCCGGCCGCCTCTGGCGAATACCGCCTCCAGCATGCTGGCATAGCTGCCGTGGTAGCGGAAATTGACCCCTTTGATCTTCTTTAAGCGGTCCTTCAGATAATAGTGCTTCTGTTCGAATTCTTCCGGCGTATTCTGCCGCACCCACATGAAGGGCGTATCGGGCTTGGGCACGAAATTAGAGACGGACACGGACACGCTGTAGCGCCCGACCTTGCCTCCGTTGTGTTCCCTCGCCAGGTCCATGATGCGCTTCGCCAGATCCACGATGCCGTCCAGGTCTTCGTAGGTCTCCGTGGGAAGTCCCATCATGAAATATAATTTGACGGAAGTCCAGCCCAGGTCGAATGCCTGCCGCAACGCGGTAAAGATGTGTTCTTCCGTAATGTTCTTGTTGATGACGTTGCGCAGACGCTGGGTCCCCGCTTCCGCGGCAAAGGTAAGGCCGGTCTTTCGCACGCCCTGGATCTCGTCCAGCACCTTAAAGCTGAAGTTGTCCATGCGCAGAGACGGCAGCGACAGGCTCACCTGATGCTGCTTGCAGTATTCCATCAGATCCGTTACCAGGGGTTCGAAATGCGTGTAATCCGACGTGGAGAGGGACAGGAGCGACAGTTCGCCCTGACCGCTGTTCTCCAGCTGGGTCTTGGCGATGTCCAGCACCTTTTCCTCGCTGCGTTCGCGTACGGGCCGGTAGACCATGCCTGCCTGGCAGAACCGACAGCCTCTCGTGCAGCCCCGAAACAGCTCCGCTACGGAACGGTCGTGCACCACTTCGATGAGGGGAACGATGAGCTCCTTGGGGAAATCCACGGTGTCGATGTCGTGGACGATGGCCTTCAGCACCCGGTCCGGCGCTTCTTCCCGCAGTTTGCGGTATCCCCGGAAGGTCCCCTTTTCGTCCCGGATCTCCTCGTAGAACGAAGGGATATAGACGCCCTGCAGTTTGGCGATCTCTGCGAGAAATTCCTGCTTCGTCTTTCCCGCCCGGCGGAATTCTCCCCGGATGCGGCAGACTTCGGGCAGCAGTTCTTCGCCGTCTCCAATCAGAATGACGTCCATGAAGTCCGCCACCGGTTCTGCATTGAAGGCGCAGGGGCCGCCGCAGATGATGATGGGGTCATCCTCGGTGCGGTCTTTGGAAAGCGCAGGGATGCCTGCCAGATCCAGCATCGCCAGGATGTTGGAATAGCTGAGTTCGTACTGGAGGGTGAACCCCACAAAATCCATTTCCTTTAAAGGGGTCTTCGTTTCCAGCGTAAACAGGGGCACATCCGCCGCCTTCATGGCAGCCATCATGTCCCGTGCCGGCGTAAAGCAGCGCTCGCAGTAGGTATGATCCGTTTTGTTCAGCAGATGGTACAGGATGTTGAGCCCCATATAGGACATGCCGATCTCGTACAGATCCGGAAAACAGAACGCAAAACGCACGGTACCGGGAAGAGGCTCGCGCACAATGCTGTGCAGCTCTCCTCCGATATACCGTGCCGGTTTTTCTACTTTTAAAAGCAGCTTGTCTAATTGTTTCTGAACGTTACTCATCGTAATATTCGAAGTCGTAATCGATGACGGTGATGGTGTCCCCTTCTTCCAGTCCCATCTGCAGCATCTCCTCGATGGCGCCGCTCTCTTCGATGTAGCGGTAGAGATAGCGCAGAGACCCTGCATCGTTGAAGTTCGTGGAATTGAAGATCTTTTCCAGCTGCTTGCCCGTTACCAGGAAGCCGCCCTTCTTGCGCTCCACGTAGACGTTTCTGTAGTCCGGGTCGTCCTCGGGTTTCGTATCCTGGAAAAAGACGGTCTCCTCCTGCTCTTCCGCCTCGGTCTCCAGCAGAAGCTTATAAGCAGCCCGCAGCAGTTCGTCCACGCCTTCGTGGATGGGTGCGCTGCAGGGATAGACGTCGTAGCCCTTGCTTTCCGCGTAGGCCTTGAATTCCTCGTAGACCTCGTCGTCCGCCATGTCGATCTTGTTGGCGCAGACGATCTGGGGCTTCTTCGCCAGCTTTTCGCTGTAGCCTGCCAGCTCCGCGTTGATCTTGTCCAGATCTTCCTTCGGATCTCTGCCTTCGCTTCCGGATACATCCACCACGTGGATGAGGATGCGCGTGCGTTCGATGTGCTTCAGAAAGTCCAGGCCGAGGCCTGCGCCTTCGGAGGCACCTTCGATGAGCCCCGGAATATCCGCCATGACGAAACTGGAGTCGTACATGGATACGACGCCCAGGTTCGGCGTAATGGTCGTGAAGTGGTAATTCGCGATCTTGGGGTTGGCGCTGGTGGAAACGGACAGCAGCGTGGATTTGCCAACGTTGGGATAACCCACAAGGCCCACGTCTGCGATCAGCTTAAGCTCCAGTTCGATCTGCCGTTCTCTGGCAAATCCGCCGGCTTCCGCGAAGTTCGGCGCCTGGCGGACGGAGTTCTTGAACATGACGTTGCCCTTGCCGCCTCTACCGCCTTTTGCGGCAATAAAAGACTGGCCGTCTTCCGTGAGGTCTGCCATGACGGCGTTGCTCTCGGTGTCGCGCACCACGGTGCCGACAGGAACTTTGATGACCAGATCCGCGCCGTCCTTGCCGAACTGCTGGCGGCCTCTGCCGTCTTCTCCGCTCTCCGCCTCGTATTTTCTTTTATAACGGAAATCCATCAAGGTGCGCAGGTTGCGATCGGCCTGGATGACGATGTCGCCGCCCTTGCCGCCGTTTCCGCCGTCCGGACCGCCCTGGGGAATATAGGGTTCCCGGCGGAAGGACACGGAACCGTTTCCGCCCTTGCCGGACTTGATGAAGATCGTTGCCTTATCTACAAACATGAGTTCACCCTGAGAAAAAGCAAGGCCTCTGGAATTGCCAGAGGCCTGTGAGAACTATGCTTCCTGAGAATAAACGCTGACCTGCTTGCGGGTCTTGTCTTTTCTCTCGAACTTGACGACGCTGTCCTGCTTTGCGAACAGGGTATCGTCTCCGCCGATGCCTACGTTGTTGCCCGGGTGGATCTTGGTTCCTCTCTGGCGAACGAGGATCGTTCCTGCGCTGACGAACTGACCGTCTGCTCTCTTGACTCCAAGACGTTTCGCCTCGGAATCGCGGCCGTTCTTAGAGCTGCCTACACCTTTTTTACTTGCCATAAGTTTTTACCTCCGATCCCTTGACTACTTGTTGAGCGCGGCTTCGATCGCTGCGATCATTTCTTCCTTCTTGAGCTTGGAATCCACTTCGATGCCCTTTGCGGCTGCGAATTCAGCCAGCTCGGCCTTCTTCATGGACTTCAGGTCTACGGGAGCTTCCGCTGCTTCTGCCTTGGGAGCTTCCTCAGCCTTCGCCTTGACTTCGCCGTTTACAGAGATGCCATTGATCTTCAGCTCGGTGTAGGGCTGTCTGTGACCCTGCTTCTTGCGATAGTCCTTCTTGGCCTTATACTTGAAAATGATGACCTTGTCTGCCTTGCCGTTGGAAACGACTTCGGCTTCTACGGCAGCGCCTTCCACATAGGGTGCGCCGACCATGGTCTCGCCTTCTCCTCCGAGAACCAGGACCTTGTCCAGGCATACGGAACTTCCGGCTTCTGCGTTGAGCTTTTCAACACGGATCTTGTCTCCGGGGCAAACGCGGTATTGCTTTCCTCCGGTAACTACTACTGCATACATGATATTTTACCTCCTCTATCCGGTCTCGCCATCGGGGGTGGTCTTTTTCAGACACTTGAAAAGTACCCGTTCAGAGCGGCAACGCAAATAGTATAAAGGTTTGCGGATGCAGTGTCAAGAAAGATTTTCGCCCTTTTCGGAAATTTATTCTTCGATGACGACGCCGTCCGCATCGACTTTGATGGAATCGGAATCGTCCACGAGCGTGTCGTCCTTCTTCGCCACGTATTTGGCGCGGATCTGCTCTTCCAGCTTGGCCATGAGTTCGGGATGTTCGTCCAGATAGTTCTTGACGTTCTCCCTGCCCTGTCCGATGCGTTCGCCAGCGTAGCTGTACCAGGCGCCACTCTTTTCCAGCAGCCCCGCTTCCACGGAGCAGTCGAGCACGTCCCCCGCACGGGAGATGCCCTTGCCGTACATGATGTCGAATTCCGTCATCTTGAACGGAGGCGCTACCTTGTTCTTGACGACCTTTACGCGGGTGCGGTTGCCCACGATGGCGTCACCCACCTTGATGGATTCTATGCGGCGCACATCCAGACGCACGGAGCTGTAGAACTTGAGCGCTCTTCCGCCGGTGGTCGTCTCGGGGTTGCCGAACATGACGCCCACTTTTTCTCTTAACTGATTGATGAAGATGCAGGTGGTGTTGGTCTTATTGATGACGCCCGTGAGCTTTCTTAAAGCCTGGGACATGAGTCTTGCCTGCAGACCGACGTGAGAATCGCCCATGTCGCCCTGGATCTCGGCCTTGGGGACCAACGCAGCCACGGAGTCGATAACAACGACGGCGATGGCACCGGAACGGACCAGCATCTCGCAGATCTCCAGCGCATCTTCGCCGGTATCCGGCTGAGATACCAGCAGGTCGTCGATGTCTACGCCGATGCCCTTCGCATAGATGGGATCGAGCGCGTGCTCGGCATCGATGAACGCAGCCTTGCCGCCCTGCTTCTGGGCTTCTGCGATAACGTGCAGCGCCAGCGTGGTCTTACCGGAAGACTCCGGTCCGTAGATCTCGATGATCCTTCCCTTGGGTACGCCGCCTACGCCGCAGGCGATGTCCAGACTGATGGATCCCGTGGGGATCGCTTCGATATTTAATCTTGCGCTGTCGTCTCCCAAAGACATGATGGAGCCTTTACCGAAACGCTTGTCGATCTGTGCGATCGCCGCTTCCAGCGCTTTATCCCGATCGGATTTATTGACGTTCGTTGCCATGAAATTCCTCCTTACAAAAGAGAGAACATTTGTTCGTGGTTCTATATTAGACCCAAAATGCTCCGCGGTCAAGCATTTTTGATCAAAAGAAGTCTACCAAATAATGGTATCTATGTCAACGATTTGTTGAAGAGAACTTTATAGATCTGCTTGAACATGTTGAAGCAGGCATCTCTGCGGATCCTGCCGCGGTCACCCTGCCGGAAGTGCTCGGACACGGTCACTTCGCCCTTGTACCAGACGCCGATGTAATAGCGGCCCACTTCCTTCCCCTCGTCGGGATTGGGCCCCGCATTGCCCGTTACGGCAACGCACAGGTCGCATTTGGACTTCTTGTGCAGCCCTTCCGCCATCTCAGCGGCGCATTCTGGGCTGATGGCGCCGTACTTGTCCAGCGTGGACTTATAGACGCCCAGAAGCTCCATCTTCGCGCGGTTGCTGTAGGTGACGCAGGAGCGGTCGAAAAAGGCCGACACGCCCGGCTTGTCGGTGACCCTGGCAGCAAACATGCCGCCGGTGATGGATTCGGCTGCCGCCAGAGAGATCATGTCCATGTGCAGACGGTCCAGGACCACGTCCTCCAGGTCTTCGTCGTCCACAGAGAAGACGTAGTTCCCTACCCGCTCCAGGACCTGCATCATCATGTCGTCCACAGCATCGATGGCTTCCGCCCGGGTCTTGCGCTTGGATGCGATGCGCAGCGTGCATTCCCCTTCGCCGGCATAGGTCGCCAGCGTCGGATCGGTCTGACCGTCGATCAGATCCATCAGTTCGGTCTCCAGACGGGATTCTCCGATCTCCGTCGTACGCAGATTCCGGTAGTAGATGACGGCATCGGCCCTGCGAAGAAGCTCCGGCTTTACCAGATTTTCGAACATGGGCTTCATCTCCCGGGGCGGTCCCGGCATGGAGACGATCATCTTGCCGTCCTGTTCCAGCAGAAAACCCGGAGCCGTCCCGTTGGGATTCTCCAGGATCTGCGCATGCTCGGGGAAGCACGCCTGCTTCAGATTGTTCTCGGTAAAGACGGAATGCCGCTTTTCGAAATGCTCTTTGAGGATCTTCGTCTGCTCCGGAAATTCCACGATCGTCTCGCCGAAATAGGAAGCGATCATCTCCTTGGTGAGGTCGTCTTCGGTGGGTCCGAGACCTCCCGTCGTAATGACGAGGTCGCAGTCGTGATAGGCATAGGCCAGCAGGTCCTTCAGACGGCCGGGATTGTCCCCCACGGTGAAGTGGTACATCACGTCGTGGCCGATCAGGCGCAGCTGCTCGCTTAAGTATTGTGCGTTCGTATTGAGGATGGAACCGAACAGGATCTCGGTCCCTACGGTAAGAATGGCGCTTTTCATGATTATTCCTTAAATACCTGCTTGTTCTGTACGATGTATTCGATGCCGCTGTACACGGTCATCACGAGGCTGGCCCACAGGAAGACGGTAGCCAGTATGTTCAGCACCGGATGGACGCTGCGCAGGATCAGCAGAGGTACGGCGATCATCTGCAGCACGGTCTTGATCTTGCCGCTCATGCCGGCCGCGATGACGATGCCGTTTGCCGCAGCCACGGTGCGCATGCCGGATACGGCGAATTCCCGCAGCAGGATGATGATGAGCATCCAGGAAGGCACGGCGCCGTCCTCCACCATCAGGCAGAAGGCGGAATACACCAGGATCTTGTCCGCCAGCGGATCCATGATCTTGCCGAAGTTGGTGATCAGGTTATACTTTCTTGCGATCTTGCCGTCCAGCATGTCCGTCAGAGATGCCAGGATGAAGATGATGAAGGCCGGGATAAACAGGCCCTTCATGTACAGAACAACGAAAACAGGTACGGCGATGATGCGCGCCAGCGTCAGTTTATTTGGCAGGTTCATAATACTCTCCCGATAAATCGTAATCGAATGCGTCGGTTATCTTGACCCGGACAAAGGTGCCGGGCGAAAGCCCCGCAGGGCCCGTAAACAGCACGCCGTCGTCGATCTCCGGCGCGTCATATCTTGTGCGGCCGCTGTAGGATCCGTCTTCGAAGACTTCTTCCATCAGCACTTCCATGGTCTGTCCGACATATTTCTGGTTGTTCTCCAGCGAGATCTTCTGCTGCAGCGCCATGATCTTATCGGCCCGGCGCTGCTTAACGTCGCTTCTCACCTGATGGTCCATCTTCGCGGCAGCCGTTCCCTCTTCCTTGGAATACGGGAACACACCCAGCCGGTCGAACTTCATCTCTTCCACGAAATCCATCAGCTGCTCGAACTCTTCCTTCGTTTCGCCGGGGAATCCGGTGATGAGTGTCGTGCGGATGACGATATCCGGTATTTGTTTACGTAATTCGTTTATCGTCGCCCGAATGCTCGCTTCCGTGGATTTGCGGTTCATGGCCTTGAGAACCCGGTCCACGCTGTGCTGGATGGGAATATCCAGGTAGTGGCAGATCTTCAGCTCGGTCTTGATGGCTTCGATCAGATCCGGGGTTATCTCATCTTCGTAGCAATACATCAGGCGGATCCACCGGAATCCGTCGATACGGCACAGATCGTGTAACAGCTGCGGCAGCAGATAGTCTGTCTTCAGATCCCTGCCGTAGCCCGTCACGTCCTGCGCGATCACGACCAGTTCCTGCACGCCCTCTTTTGCCAGCTGTCTCGCTTCTGCCAGAATGGCTTCCGGCTTTCTGCTGCGGTAGCGGCCCCGGATAAACGGGATGGCGCAGTAGGTGCAGATGTTGTTGCAGCCCTCCGCGATCTTGATGGACGCGGAAACGCCGCCGGAGAACTTCCGCGGAAGCTCCTCGTAGGTTTTCGCCGCGGGATTTGCGGCGATGCGGGTATCGTTCAGATCCCGGACGATGTCCTTCAGGACCGGGTAATCGTTGACCCCTAAGAACACGTCCACCTCCGGCATTTCCTTGGCCAGTTCCTTCGCGTAGCGCTGGGACAGGCAGCCGGAGACGATCAGCTTCTGCCCTTCCTTCTTCTCCCGGACAAGGTCGAAGATCGTCTCGATGGACTGCTCCTTGGCGTCGTGGATAAAGCCGCAGGTGTTCACCATCAGGATGTCCGCTTTGGAGGGGTCATCCGTTTCGGATACGCCTGCTTCGTCCAGAAGCGCCAGCGCGTTCTCGGAGTCCACCGTATTCTTTTCGCAGCCTAAGGTTTTGATAAATACTTTCATTTAGAATATCTCTTCGGGCACACCGTCGTCTTCCGGTGCGCTCTCGCTCTCCAGTTGTTCGAATTGTTCGACGGACAGCAGCACCTTGCGGGGTCTGGAGCCGTCCGCAGGGCCTACGATGCCCCGCTCTTCCATCATATCGATAAGGCGGGCCGCCCGGTTGTAGCCGATGCGGAAACGCCGCTGCAGCATGGAGACGCTGGCCTGTTCGGCTCTTACCACGCATTCGATGGCGCCGGCCAGCAGGTCGTCTTCCTCGCTGCCCGGGTCATCCTTGCTGCCGGAACCGTTTCCGGAGGCCGATGCGCTTCTTTCCATCGCCTTCAGGATGTCTTCGCTGTTATACTGGAAGGCGTTCGGTTCGACTGTCGTGCCCTCTTCCGCGGTTTCCTTTGCCGCCTTCAGAGCCTTGTCCTGTTCGACCAGGTAGTCGATGACGGCCTTGATCTCCTCGTCGGAGACCCAGCAGCCCTGCACGCGCTCCGGTTTGGCCATGCCCTGAGGATAATAGAGCATGTCGCCGTGGCCCAGCAGTTTTTCGGCGCCGGTCATGTCCAGGATGACGCGGGAGTCGATGCCATTGGAGACGGACAGCGCGATGCGGCTCGGCACGTTTGCCTTGATGACGCCCGTCAGGATGTCCGTGGACGGACGCTGTGTCGCGATGACCATGTGGATGCCTGCTGCTCTGGCTTTCTGCGCCAGGCGGCAGATGGAATCTTCCACGGAGTTCTGGGCGGTCATGATGAGGTCTGCCAGCTCGTCGATGATGATGACGATCTGGGGCATCACCTTATAATCTTCGCCGTTGGCCCGGACAGTCTCGTTGTAGCTCTCCAGGTCGCGAACGCTTTCTTCCATAAACTTGTTGTAGCGCTCTTCCATCTCGCCCACGGCCCAGCCCAGCGCGGCGGAGGCCTTATCCGGCTTGGTCACCACGGGGATGAGCAGATGCGGAATGCCCTTATAGCCGCTGAGTTCGACGGATTTCGGGTCGATCAGGATGAGCTTGACTTCGTCCGGTGTTGCCTTGTACAGCATGCTGAGGATCATGGAGTTCTGGCAGACGGATTTGCCGGAGCCGGTGGTGCCTGCGATCAGCAGGTGCGGCATCTTCTTAAGGTCCGCTACGATGCAGTCGCCGCCGACGTTCTTGCCCAGGCCCACGGAGATCTTGGACTTCGCGTTCTGGAACTCCTTGGACTCCAGGACTTCGCGCAGCAGCACCGGGCTGGACTTATCGTTGGAGATCTCGATGCCGACGGCGGCCTTGCCGGGGATCGGGGCCTCGATACGCAGGGACTTCGCTCTCAGGTTGAGGGCTAAGTCGTCCTGCAGGGATACGATGCGGGAGATCTTGACCCCGGGAGCCGGCTTGACTTCGAACCGGGTGACCGTGGGTCCTTTGATCATGTTTTCTACGGTGGCGGAAACGCCGAAGGATGCCAGCGTCTCTTCCAAGACACGCGCGAGTTCCTGGATGGCAGCGCCGTCGTTCGATTCTTTCTGCGCAGCCGGCTTATGCAGCAGATCCAGGGGCGGCAGTTTATAGACCGGTACCGGAGGGGCTGCCGGAGCAGCAGGTGCAGCTGTCTGGCTGGCCGAAAGGCCCGTCTTCGGGTCCTTTTCCATGGCGCCGTGCTTCTGCGCTTCCTGTTTGGCGGGGCGCTTCAGCAAGGGCGGCGCCGCGGCTTCCGCTGCGGTCTGCACCACGGTGCGGGCCGGTTTTACGGCAGCTGCTGGTTCTTCGTGAGAGATCTCCTGTGGGATGAAAGATCCGGTGTATTCCGGTTCGTCTGCTTTTGCAGGCCGTTCCCCGTTCAATCCATAGCCTTCCTTGATGGGACCGTCCTGGCCGAACAGCGTGTCGTCGTTCATGTAGTCCAGGATCTGCTTCTGTCCGCTGGTCACCGCTGCCTCCGGGTTGTCGGCAGACTTGCGGCCGATGGATTCCGGCGTAAAGCTCGGGTTGAACACGGGCAGCTCCGGCTCGGGCTCCGGGATGGGTTCGGGTTCCGGCTCGATGACCGCAGGCACGGGCATCGTGGTTTTCAGGGATTCTCCGGAAGTAGGATGCACATCCCCCTGCGTATATTCCGCGGCGTTGGACTTCTTGGCGGCAGCTTCTCTCTGCTTCGCCATCTCCTCCATGGCCAGCTGGTGCTCCTCTTCTTTTCTCTCCCGTTCCCGTTCGAGGATGAGTTCGTTTGCCGCTTTCTGCGCCTGGCGGGTGTTCCGGACGGCAGCCCGCTTAATCTTCATGTTGTCGAAGAACACGGAGATCGGCGTGTCGATGATGAACATCAGCGTGATGACGATGCCGCAGATCGCGATGATGCGCATGCCGACGAGGCCCGCCAGCTTGTTGAGCAGCGTGCCGGCTACGGCGCCGAAGACGCCGATGTTCATGGTCTCGGACTTATAGGCTTCGCGGATGAGGTCTCCGCTCAGCTCCGTGCCCAGGCCGTCATACAGCGACGCGTTGAACACGCAGACGCAGATAAACAGCGCCAGCAGGCACAGGAGCGACCGCACCGTCAGGTAGCTGGTCTTATTCAGGAAGATCAGGATACCGTAAAGGATGAGGAAATACGCCAGGATGTAGGAGACCCGGCCGAAGATGCCGAACATGACGGCCTTCGTTACGTGACCCAGGGCGCCGATCAGATTGGTGTGAAGACTGAGCACCACCAGCACGCCTAACGCAATGATGACGATGGCCCAGATCTCGTCGTGGAGCCGCTTGCTCTTATGCAGCTTTTCGGCTTCTGCCAGTTCCTTTTCCTTGATCTTCTGCTTTTCCTCCGCAGACTTGCTCTTGGGCTTTGCCGAAGAGGTCTTGGAAGTGCTTGTTTTCGTTTTCTTTGTTTCTGCCATTTATTTCGATCCTTTCAGAAAGAACATAATCATACAGAATAAATTATAGCACAATCCCTTGTGTTTTGGAATAACTTAACAATCAAACTCTAGTACGATATAATGTTCAAAAGTGAGGTAAACAGCAATGAAAGAATACAAACGCCCCGACGAAGGCCTCGGCTTTCTGATGCAGTACGAAAACGTGGCCTGGTACGAAGACGGCGCGGTCCGCATCCTGGACCGGCGCATCTACCCCATCCGCATCGAATTCGTTACCTGCAGACGCCACGAAGAAGTGGCCAAGGCCATCGCGGATATGGTCACCCAGAGCGGCGGCCCCTATACGGCGGCTTCCATGGCCGTGGTATTGGCCTGCTTCGAATCGGAAGGCATGACCCGGGATAAACGGGTCACTTACCTGGAAAAGGCCTCCTACACCCTCTCCCACGCCCGCCCCACCACTTCGGCCAAGATGCAGATGTACACCGGACGCGTGCTGGAAGCGGCAAAGAATGCGATGGATGCAGGGGCGCAGGGCCCGGAAGTGACCCTCGCAGCCCGCGCGCAGGCTCTGGAAGACCTGGACAAACGCTACGCCAAGTCCGTCCCCATCGGCCGTCTGATCGCAGAGCAGATCTCCGACGGCGGCTCCATCCTCACCCAGTGCTGGGCAGAACTCGATATCGCCATGGTGCTGCGGGCGATCCGGGAGCAGAACAAGGATGTGAAGGTGTTCTGCGCCGAGACCCGCCCCTATTTCCAGGGAGCGCGGCTCACCGCCAGCTGCGCAGTGGAGATGGGATTCGACGTGACGGTCATCTCCGACAACATGCCCGCCTACACCATGAAGACGAAGGGCATCGATCTGTTTACGAGCGCCGCGGACGTAACAACCTGCGACGGCTACATCGTCAACAAAGTGGGCACCTTTCAGATCGCGCTGGCCTGCCGCTACTACGGCGTGCCCTATATCGCAGCCGGCAATCCCAATCCGGCTCATCCGTCCATCGATTCCGTCACGATCGAGGAACGCGATCCCGAGCTTACGCTGCACGCCATGGACATCAAGCTGACGAAGGACGGCGTAAAGGGCTACTACCCCGCCTTCGACATTACCCCGCCGGAGTACGTAACGGCTATCGCCACGGATAAGGGCCTGTTTAAGCCGGCGGACCTGCATACCTATTTCGACCTGTAAGGAGGACTCCATGTATACACCGCAAACCGCCATCGATTTTATCCAGAAGAACCTGCCCGACTTTTTCGGGAAAGATGCCCAGCTGAAAGCGGCCGAACTCTCCGACGGCAACATCAACTACGTGTTCCGGGTGGAGGACGAAAACGGCAAGTCTCTCATCATCAAGCACGCCGAGGATACGCTGCGGGTCAACCCCAACCGGCACATCGGTTTCGACCGCAGCAAGATCGAGTGCGAAGTGCTGAAGCTTCAGCGGGAATATTGCCCTTCTCTCATCCCCGAGGTCTATCTGTACGACGAGGACGAACACAATATCGTGATGGAAGACATGAGGGGCTATGAGAACCTGCGCTACGAACTCTGCCGCCACAAGATCTTCCCCAATCTGGCGAAAGACGTGGCGGAGTTCTGCGGCAAAGCCCTTATCGGCTCCACGGATATGATCGTGGGTGCAGAACAGAAAAAAGAACTGGTGAAGCGCTACACCAACCCGAAACTGTGCGAGATCACGGAGCGGCACGTGCTCACGGAGCCCTATTACGAGGATCTGGACGATAACGGGGTCACAGACGAAAACGACGAATTCATGCGCACCTGGATCTACGGCAGCGAGGAGCTGCACGCCAAGGTCGGCATGCTGAAAGCCCTGTTTGAGACCAAGGCCCAGGCCCTGCTCCACGGCGATCTGCACACGGGATCCATCTTCGTGACGCCGGACAAGACCTGCATCCTGGACCCGGAATTCGCCTTTTACGGGCCCATCGGCTACGACACGGGCAACTTTATCGCCAACATGATCTTCGCCTACGCGAATGGACTCTATTGCCTGGAGGACGGCATGGAAAAGACGGAGTATCTGGAATGGATCCTCGATACGATCGAGGAATTCTGCGGCAGGTTCGTCGAAAATGCCAAGCAATTGATGCGGGAAAAGTCCGCAGACCGGCAGATGCGTTCCGAAGCCTTCTTCGATCTGTATCTGGAAGATATCTTTAAAGACCAGGCCGGTTTTGCCGGCACGGAGCTCATCCGCCGCGTGGTAGGAACGTCCAAGGTAAAGGACATCAAGTCCATCGAGGACGAAGTGCAGCGTGCCAAGGCTGAACGTCTCTGCATGACCGCCGGCATGAAATTCGTAATGGATCCGGAATCCATGACGACCGGCAGATCCTATACCGATTATCTGCGTACGTTCTCCGATGTCGTAGATTTCGAAGGATAAAGTAAAAGACAAAACAGATCAATAAAAAGCCACGAGTGTTGAATAACGGTCGTGGCTTTTAATTTAGTTTATTTTCTAGTCTAAGATCGTCTTCTTCTGCGCAGAAGCCGCATAATCCGCGACGAACTTCATGGAGTTCTGCTTGTTCACCAGGGTCCCCATGCCGCGCATGCAGCCGTCCGGGCAGCACATGCCTTCGATGATGTTGCCGTCCAGCTTGCCTACCTTCGCCTTCATCAGCGCTGCTCTGCATTCTTCGATGCCGTTGCAGACGACGGGCTTTACGACGAAGTCTTCCCTTCCCATCTCCTTCACGGCCTGTGCTACGGACGCCGCCACACCGCCGCTCTTGCAGTAGGCTCTGCCGAAGCTGCTGCCGTCCTGCAGATCCGTGGGCTCCAGTTCGGAGAGCACGATATCCTTGGAATCGAACAGCGCCTGCAGTTCGAAGAACGTCAGCACATGGTCGATATAATCTTTGGAGCAGTCCTTCTTGCGTTCGTATTTCTTGGCCATGCAGGGCCCGATGAACACGACCACGGCGTTCGGATCCGCTTCCTTGATCGCCTTGCCGGTATAGGCCATGGGCGACAGCGTGTGGCTGACGTACTGGTCCAGTTCCGGGAACTTTACATGGATATATTCCACGAATGCCGGGCAGCAGGACGTGGTGAGGAAGCCCTTCTCCAGCAGTTCTGCCGCTTCCGTGCGGGCCGTTTCGTCCGCACCCTTCGCGACTTCCACCACATCGTCGAAGCCGACCTTCTTGATTGCCGTATAGACTTGTTCGGTCGTTCCGCCGGGGAACTGGGCCGAAACTGCCGGCGCCACGATGGCATAGACCTTGCGGCCGTCATTTGCCTTGATCTGCCGGATGACCTTTACGATGGCGGAAATGTCGTTGGGAGCGCCGAACGGGCAGTGATACACGCACTGGCCGCAGACGATGCATTTCTCCTGGTCAACGACCGCTTCGCCGGTCTCCGCCATATGGATGGCGCCCGTGGGGCACACCTTTTCGCAGGGGCGCTGCAGGTTGATGATGGCGCCGTACTGGCAGGCCTGGGAGCAGCGGCCGCATTCGACGCAGCGGCTCTTATCGATGTGGCTGTGGCCCCGTTCATCGATGGCGATGGCGTCTCTGGGGCAGGCTTCGCGGCAGTTGTGCGCAAGGCACCCGCGGCACAGGTCTGTTACCATATAGCCGGCCTTCGGACATTCGTCGCAGGCGATATCGACCACCTGGATCGTGTCGTTGTGGCCGTGGTATTCGCCGATACCCATGCGCATGCGGTCCGCCACGATGGCTCTGTCTTTGTAAATGCAGCAGCTCATGGGCGGTTCACCCTTCTTGATGACGGATCCTGCGATGTCGTTGAACACGGTGAACGGGTCGTGATCCTCCCAGATCGCTCTGGCGAGCTCCCGCAGGACCTTATATTTTATGACTTCTACTTTATTTTCAAACTTCTTCTGGGGCATATTACAGCCTTTCTGCGATGGCTTTTTCCACCTGGCCCATCAGCTTCGCCATGCCTTCATCGTTTTCGATGATCACGTCGGAACGCTCCATCTTCTCTTCTTCGCTCATCTGCAGCTTAATGCGGGAGCGGATCTCCTCTTCCGAAAGACCGTCGCGGACTTCGATCCGCTGGATGCGGATGTCTTCCGGCGCCGTAACGAGCCAGACTTCCTGGACGTACTTGTCCCAGCCGGCTTCGAACAGCAGCGGCACGTCGAAGAACATGACCTTCTTCTCTCCGCCCAGCTCGAGGCTGTGGAACTTCGCCATGGCGCGGACCAGAATGGCGGTCTGCACCAGTTCGTTGAGACGATGGGTCTTCCACTTATCGCCGAACACGAGCCGTGCCAGCGTTCTGCGGTCCAGCGTGCCGTCTTCGTTGATGATCTCGATGCCGAATTCCTTGACCAGCATACGAAGGAGCGGTTCGTCCTTCGCCGTCACTTCTCTGCCGATCGCGTCGGCATCTAAAACGATATATCCCTTATCCCGCAGGATGTTCGCGACCGTGCTCTTGCCGGAGCCGATGCCCCCTGTTAATCCAAATATCATTTCATTACCTCTTTCTTATCTATTATTATTTCAATTCGTACCAGTTTTGGCCTATGTTTAAGTCTACATCCAGTTTTACCGCAAGACAAGCGGCGTTTTCCATGCTCTCCCGCAGGATCTTTCCAGCCAGTTCTTCCTTCTCCTTCGGCACCCGCAGGATGAGCTCATCGTGGATCTGCAGGATGAGCTGCGCTTCCGGGCACTGCTCCCGCAGCGCCTTTTCCGTGCGGATCATGGCGAGTTTTATAATGTCCGCAGCGGTTCCCTGGATAGGCGTGTTCATCGCCAGCCGTTCGCCCAGCTGCCGCACCATGAACTGCGATGCGTGGATCTCCGGCACGCTGCGGCGCCTGCCGTACAGGGTGCGGATCTCGCCTGCGGCCTTGCAGTCCGCGATGCAGCCGTCCATAAACTGTTTGACCCCGGGAAAACGGTGGAAATAGTCTTTGATGTACTGCTCCGCCTGCTTTCTCGTAATGGAGAGTTCTTCGGACAGGCCGAAGCCGCTCATGCCGTAGATGACCCCGAAATTGACCGCTTTGGCGTTGGATCTCATGAGCGGGGTCACTTCGTCCTGGGGCACGCCGAACACCTTGGCGGCCGTCTCCCGGTGAATGTCCAGCCCTTCGTTGAACGCTTCGATCAGCGTGGGATCGTTCGACATGTGGGCCAGCACCCGCAGTTCGATCTGGGAATAGTCGGCGCCCATCAGCACCATATCCTCGCTGCCGGACGTAAAGACTTTGCGCAGCTGTCTGCCCAGCTCCTGGCGCACCGGGATGTTCTGCAGATTCGGCTCGGTGCAGCTGATGCGGCCCGTCGCCGTAACGGTCTGCTGGAAGTGGGCATGGATGCGGCCGTCTGCTCCCACTAGGGGCAGCAGCCCTTCCACGTAGGTGCTGTTGAGCTTGGACAGCGTTCGGAATTCCAGCACCTTTTCGACGATGGGATAATCCGGCGCCAGCTTTTCCAGGATCTCCGCGTTGGTGGAATACCCTTTCTTCGTCTTTTTGCCCGCGGGCAGCCCCATCTTTTCGAACAGGATGTTTCCGAGCTGCATGGGCGAATTGATGTTGAACTCTTCCCCGGCAAGGCCGTAGATCTCCTGGACCAGAGCATCGATGCGCACTTTCAGCTCTTTGCCGAATTCCTGCAGCGCTCCGCTGTCCACGTCGATGCCGTTTTTCTCCATCTCGGCGAGGACTTTGCACAGCGGCAGTTCAATATCATAATAAACTTTCTGTAAACAGGCCTCATCGATCCGCTGTTCCAGAAGGTTTCTCAGTGCCATCATGGCGCCGAACTTCAGGCCTGCGGTCTGTTTTGCTTCTTCGAAGGGATCGGCAGAAACGGCGGAAAACAGATCCATCTGCGTTTCTTTGTTCGGCTGCGTTCCGGCGGCGATGTCGACCTTCAATTCCGAAAAGGCCAGATCCCGGAGGGCCGGCGTCTTGGCGGCAGGGTCCAGCACATAGTTGGCCAGAGCCAGGTCGCTTCCCGTCTCCATGGCATCGGTATCGATCCCGCGGCTCTTCAGCACGTACCAGACCTTTTCCAGTCCGCTGCCGCAGAGCTTTAAAGTCTTTCCGGACAGCAGCGCGAGGTCTGCAAGTCCCGTATAGACCGCTTTTCCGTCACAGATCTGCAGCAGATCCACGCTGGGCGTCTTTCGGTGATCGTTGTCCGTCTCCAGATCGATATAGATCTCCTGTCCGTCCTTCAGACTGCGGAGAACGTCGTCCGTCAGGGGAAGGCTTTCCGGCTGAAGGATGGAGATCGATGCGGCTGTCTCTTCTGCGGTCTCGGAAACGTTCCCTGAGCTTGTCGAAGGGATCGTTGTGGACGTGTCAGGATCGGAAGCCTCTTCCATAAGCTTCTTCAGATAGGTCTTGAATTCCAGCTTCTGATACAGCCCGATAAGGCGGTCCCGGTCCTCTTTGCCGATGCGGCAGTCCTCGATGGTGTAATCCACGGGAACGTTCGTGATGATCGTAGCAAGCCTCTTGCTCATCATGGCGGACTGGGCGCCGTCTTCGATCTTTTCCCGCAGCTTCGCGTTTTCGATCTCGTCCACGTGGGCGATCATGTTTTCGATGCTGCCGAACTGCAGAAGCAGCTTGGTCGCCGTCTTTTCTCCGACGCCGGGAATGCCCGGGATGTTGTCGGAGGTATCGCCGCGCAGGCCCTTATAATCGATGAACTGCTTGTGGTCGAAGCCGTATTCTTCGATCATGGCGGCATCGTCGTACAGTTTAAACTCGGAAATGCCCTTCTTCGTAATGATGACGGACGTCTTGTCCGTCGCCAGCTGCAGGGCGTCCTTATCTCCCGTAATGATGAACGCAGGAACATTTGCATCCTCGGCCATCTTCGCGGTGGTGCCGATGATGTCGTCCGCTTCGAAACCGTCGATCTCGTACTGCTTAATGCCCATGGCATCCAGCACGTCTTTTAAGACCGGCAGTTCCATGGCCAGCTCCAGGGGCATCTTCCGCCGGCCGGCCTTATATTCTCCGTATTCCAGATGCCGGAACGTGGGCGCCTTGCGGTCGTAGGCCACCAGCATGTGGGTCGGCTTATAATCTTTCCGTATCTTCTGAAGCATAGAAAGAAAGCCGTACACGCCCTGCGTATACAGCCCTTCTTTCGTCATCATAGGTCTCTGAATGGCATAGTAAGCCCGGTTGACCAGGCTGTTGCCGTCGATTATAACGATTCTCTCTTCCATAAGATGCTCCTGACGTTTTCCTCGTTTACGGTCTGAGCAGCGGCTTCTTCCTCGCTCTCGTAAAAGTATACCATAAACTGCGTGCCGTCAGGCACATCTTCTGCCTTGAGCAGCTGATATCCGTATCCTTTGTCCTCCGCGGCAAAGCTTTCCGCAAAACTTTCGTTCTGCATTGCCAGTTCCAGCAGGCTGCCCAGGATGTCTTCCTGCGGATTCTCAGGATCTACCGCCGGGTCTGGCTGCGGCGTTTCGCCTTCTGCGGGGTTCTCTTCCAGTCCGCCTGCATATTCCGGACCTTCCGCTGCAGGCGTTTCCTGGTCATCGATCACTTCAGGGGGTGTTTCCGGTTCCGCGGGAGCAGGTGCCGGCTGCGGCTGGACCGGTGCCGGGGTATTCTCTGCGCTCTGGACCGGCGGTGCCGGCGTAACAGCGGGCTGCGGGTCGGTCTCCGGCTGCGGATCGACTTCCGTTCCGGGGGTGACCGCAGGATCTTCCTCACCCTGCATGGGGTCATCCGGCTCGGCCAGAGGGATCTGACCGTCATCGATCTCGACATCGGCTACGTTCGTGGGGCCGCCCGGTACCGGTACGACAGGGTTTCCTTCTCCGTTTTGGGAGAAGCCATAGACGCCCAGAAGAATTGCAAATGCGGCTGCTGCAGCAGCATATCTTGTCCAACTGCGGGATTGGAATACGTCGCGCAGACGTGAAAGGCTCAGCAAAGGCGCAGGTCTCTCCTCTCTTTTCGCCTCGGCTTCCGCTTCTTCTTCCATTCTGGCGAGCCTCATGATCTTGGCAGCATCAAAATGCAGATCCTCAGGGATCTCGACGGGATCGATCGTCTTGAGCGTTTCGTCTATTAAATTATCAAGTCTCAAATCGTCCATCTTACCTGTTAGACGTCCCAGATCGAACTTTGTTCCATGGTTTGCAATAAAATTTCTTTTAATTTTTGTTTCGCCCGGTTCAGCCTGGATTTTACCGTTCCCGGTTCCAGATCCAGAACATCCGCCAGCTCTTCGTAGCTGAGCCCCTGAAATTCTCTCAGGATAATGATGTTCCGGGCCTCCTCGGGCAATTGCCTGATGGCGTCCGTCACCGCCTTTTGCCTCTCTTTCTTGAGGATCTGGGCTTCGGTGCCGGGCCCGGTATCGGCGAGATCGTAATGCTCGTCGATGTCCTCGTGCCCGTAGTTGTTTTTTCGTTTTCGCAGCTCGTCCAGACAGCAGTTTATCAGGATGCGCGTAAACCAGGTCTCGAAGCTGCTGTCTCCCTTAAAGGAATCCAGGTTGCGGTACATCTTGATGAACGCTTCCTGCATTACGTCCCTGGTGTCGGCATCGTTCTCCATGTAGCGGAAGGCGACGGAATAGCCGGTATTCTGGACACGAGAAATAAGGGAAGCGAATGCGTCCTCGTCTCCCTTCTTTGCTCGATCTATTGTCCTTTTCAGCTCGAAATCCATCCCGTAAAAACGAAGAAGCCCAGAGTGCCGTCAGACTTTAATTCACGCCCTATCGATAGATAGGTGGGTCTCCTGCGGTCCGTTTTCTGCCTTCCACTGCAACGGAGGCCTGACATACACGCGGACGCGACATCCGGAATCCCAATGTGAAACTGTAGGTTGAATTAAGAGTCTTAACGAACACCCCAGGACATCTGATTCTTATTCGTACAGATCTATGGTGCAGTTCGTATATACTTTCTGAACGTCGTCATCGTCCTCGAGGATCTCGATCATCTTCTTGAGGCTCTTGATGGCGGATTCATCGGTCGGTGTGCTCTCGACGGAGGGCACCATTTCGACGTCGGCTTCCATGGGTTCGATCCCGGCAGCCTTCAGCGCGTCGTTGACGTCGTTGAACACATCGGGTTCGCAGGTGACTTCGAAGCTGTCTTCATATTCGACGATATCGTCGGCACCCGCTTCCAGCGCGACTTCCATCAGCTGGTCTTCCGTTACGCCCTCTTCCTTGTCGAAGACGAAGACGCCTTTGCGGGAGAACATGTAGGAAACGCATCCGGGAACGCCGAAGTTTCCGTTATATTTATCGAAGGCATGCTTTACGCTTGCCGTCGTTCTGTTCCTGTTGTCGGTCAGGGTCTCTACGATGACGGCTACACCGCCCGCGCCGTAACCTTCGAACGTAACGGTCTCGTAAGACTCGCCGCCCAGTTCGCCGGTGCCCTTCTTAATGGCTCTGGTAATGTTGTCGTTGGGCATTCCGATGCCCTTGGCCTTATCGATGGCCTGTCTCAGCGAAGGATTGTAATCGGGATCTCCGCCCGCCTTTGCTGCTACTGTAATTAATCTTGCGTACTTGGTGAATACCGCGGCTCTCTTCGAATCCTGAGCCGCCTTTCTGCCTGCTATTGTACCGTGTCTACCCACTGGTATCACTCCTTCCTGTATTTATGGAATCATATTACCACAATCCTTGCCGTCTGTGCAACTTGACTTTGTTTCATCTGCAATGATAGAATGCCTTTTGCTTATCTTAAGGAAGGAATAAAATTATTCTATGGCAAACGAAAAAATACAGAATCAGAATACCCTGCGCATGGGTGAAATGGCCATGCTGCCTCTCATCATAAAAATGTCCCTGCCCTCCATGTTCTCCATGCTGGTGCAGGCGCTGTACAACATCGTCGACAGCATCTTCGTGTCGAGACTGGGCGAATACGCGCTTTCCGCTGTATCTCTCGTCTATCCCATCCAGCTCATCAACATCTCCGTAGGCGTAGGCGCCAGCATCGGTCTGTCTTCCCTCATCTCCCGCCGTCTAGGCGCCAAGGATGTGGAAGCGGCCCAGAATGCGGCGGAACACGGTCTGTTCCTGGCGCTCTGCCATTGGGTCATCTTCGTATTGTTCGGCTTCTTCGGAAGCCGCCCCTTCGCCACGGCCTTTTCCGATAACGCAACGCTCATCGAACCCGCTGTCGCCTACTGCAGCATCGTCTGCATCGGCTCCCTGTTCGCCCTGTGCTCTTCCTCCATGGAGAAGATCATGCAGGCGGGCGGCAACATGATCGCGCCCATGTGGTGCATGCTGTCCGGCGCCGTTACGAATATCATCCTGGATCCCATCATGATCTTCGGCTACTTCGGCTTCCCGGCCCTCGGCGTCGCCGGTGCAGCCATCGCCACCGTCATCGGACAGTGCGTCTGCTTTATCGTGTCCAACATATTCATGCATAAGCTGGAGCTGCCGGTGAAGGTCAAGTACGGCAGATTCGCCATCAGCGGCCGCACCATCAAGGACATCTACCAGGTCGGCCTTCCCTCCATGGTGATGCAGTCCATCGGCTCCGTCATGACGATCTGCCTCAACGCGATCCTCATCGCGTTCTCCGAAGCCGCCGTCGCGGTGCTGGGCGTCTATTTCAAGCTGCAGAGCTTCGTCTTTATGCCGGTGTTCGGCATGAACCACGGATTGATGCCCATCATGGGCTACAATTACGGCGCGCGCAGCAGAGGCCGCTTGATGAAGGCTTATAAGCTGGGCATCCTCATCGCCCTGGGCATCATGATCGTCGGTCTGCTGATCTTCCAACTCTTCCCGGCGCAGCTGATGACCCTGTTCAAAGCGGAAGGCGACCTGATGAACGTCGGCGTCAAGGCTCTGCGGACCATCTCCCTGTGCTTCCCCTTCGCCGCCATCGGCATCATTACGGGAACGCTGTTCCAGGCCACCGGCCGCGGCGTCTACTCCCTTCTGACCTCCATCCTGCGCCAGCTCGTCCTGATCGTGCCCGCCGCTTATATCCTGAGCAAGGCGATCGGCGTGATGGGCGTCTGGTACGCCTTCCCCCTGGCGGAAGGATTCTCCCTGGTCTTCTCCCTCTTAATGCTGCGGAGACTCTGGAGAACGGATCTGTCGAAGATACCGGAATAACATCTTTCGCATATAAAATGAACCGGGAGAGCCGTGACGGTCTCCCGGTTTTCTTATGCTTTCAGCAATGGCGTCATGCTCTTCAGACCCGTAAGGATCGTCGAGCCGTTGTGCAGCAGCGCAGAGGATGCCGGCGGCAGGATGCCCAGGACGCCAGGTACAGGTGCGAATATTCGTCCGGCAGGCTGTCGAACAGCTCCTGTTTGCCCTCCGGGATCCGGCACTTTTCGTCTTCGAAGATGAAGTGATAGCTGCCGATCAGCACCGGCGTTCCGTCCACGGAACTGGAGATGCCGTGGGCCACCACGTAATTCACGACGCTGTGCCGTTCCTCGTGGTCGATCCCCTGCCGCTCTGCCGCTTCGACCACGGCCCGCGCCATGGAATGGGGGAAATGCTCCTCCAGGCAGGCTGCCAGCCGCAGGCATTCCTTCTCCGACATGCCGTTAAAGGGAATGACCCGGAACAGGTGCGGCGCTGCGTGGGTCAGCGTACCGGTCTTGTCGAACAGAATGGTCTTGGCTTCCGAATAGTTCTCCAGGAAGCGGCCGCCTTTGACGGAGATGTTCTGTTCGCCTGCCTCCCGGATGGAAGACAGGACGGATAAGGGCATGGAAAGCTTTAGCGCGCAGGAAAAGTCCACCATCAGGAAGGACATGGCCCGCTGCACGTTTCTCGTAAGAAGGAAGGTAAGCGCCGCTCCCGCAAACGAGTAAGGCACCAGAGAATCCGCCAGATGGAAGGCCTTCGCCTCCGTGGAAGACTTGAGCTTTTCGGATTCTTCGATCATCTTTACGATGCGGTCGTATTTGCCGGAGCCGCTGGTGCGGGTCACGTGGACAGCTGCCTCCCCCTCTTCCACCACGGTGCCGGCATAGACGTAGCCGCCCGCCGTCTTCGCGACAGGAACGGATTCCCCCGTCAAAGAGGACTGGTTGACGGTGAGTTCGCCGCTGACGACGCTGCCGTCCAGAGGTACCACGTCGCTGCTGCGGATGACGATCGTATCGCCTTCCTTAACGTCGGAAAGGTTGGCAAGATAGTCCGGGCCCTCTTCCGGGCGCACCCAGACGCGGTCCACTTTCAAGGACATGGACCGGGCCAGATCGCCTACGGATTTCTGGTAAGTCCAGTCCTCCAGGATCTCGCCTGCATCCAGCAGGAACATGACGGAACCCGCCGTATCAAAGTCTCCCGTAAGCATGGAAGCCGTAATGGCCGCCGCATCCAGTACCGGCACCTGCAGTCTGCCTTTCGCCAGGCAGGAAATGCCCCTGCGGACGTAGCCAAGGCTTCGGAAAACGGTCCAGGCGCACTGCATTGGGACGGGCAGGAAGATCTTGCGTCCGATGCGTCCCAGCACCTTCAACACCAGTCTTTCCTCGTAGCTGTTATTGAGTTCGCGTCCCGTCTGTTCCGGGACCAGGGCTTTTGCCTCCTCGTCGTAGAACGAAAAGTCTTCCAGGGCGCTCAGCAGTTTCCTGCGGTCTTCGGGATCGCCGGAATACGAGACGGTAAACGATGCCGTGCGCTGCCGGATGCCGGTTCCTTTTACAAAACGCAGCTGCTGCAGGAAATAATCAAGGATGTCCGCCTGTTCGACAGACATCCTTCTTACACCGGTCTGAAAGCGTATCTTTGTCGAGGATTCATGAACGATGCATACCCGCATGGACTACGCTTCCTTTTCCTCGCCGTCTTCGCAGGATGCGCATTCTTTCGCTTCCGCCAGATCTTCCTCGTACTGGGCGATGACCGCTCAGGCCGCTTCCAGTTCCATGGCCGCGTCTTCCGCATAGCGCATCTCGTTCAGATCTTCCGCATCCGCAACGATGTCCTCGCAGTTTTCCTTCAGCGTCTCATAGCAGTCCATTACGGCATCCTTGCCGCGAAGAACGGCTGCCGTGCAGGCCGTATAGACCTTTTTCGCCTCTCTGCTGGCCAGGACCGCGATCCCCGCCGTACCGAACAGTACACCGCCTGCGAATAATGCCAATTTGTCGTATTTCATATCTTTGCCTCCGTTTATTATGTTTTCTATGAATATTATAAGTCACAAAGGCGCAGTTATACGGCGTTAACCCGTATCCCGGAATTGGGGAGTTGACCCAGTCAAAATATAAAAAAAGAGGACTTACCGTCCTCAAATCTGTCTAATTCCGCCTCTTTAAACGAAACGGCCGATGGCTTCCGCATCCCGGAACCCCTTATGATACAGCGCCACGATCGCCTCCCTGTCCTTCGTGAGGGTCTTCATGCCGGAGATATCGTCCGGCGCTACGATCAGCGCTCTGCCCTGCCGTTCCAGTTCCGTTACGTCCTTCAGCTGGTCGTTATAGACGCGGCTGCGGAACTCCAGCGCCTTTGCCGCATTCGGATATTTGAACAGCAGTTTCGCCATCCGTTCGTCCTTCGCAGGATCGCGGACGAAATCCCTCGGCCGGGTGAGCACCACCACGATCTTTTCGCAGCCGGCGTCCAGGCACCGCTTAAAGGGGATGGGGTCGCTCAGACCGCCGTCATAATACAGTCCGCCCTTCCATCCGTAGGGGCGGTTGACCCCGGGAACGCAGGAACTGGCCTTGATGGCGCCGTAATCGTCCTGATCCATGTCGTGCATCTCAAAATAGTGCGGCAGACCCGTAAGGGCATCCGTCGCCACGATCTCGAAGGGTTTGCCGCTTTGCAACATGGCAGCAAAATCCAGCGGATACTCCCCTTGACTGTTCGTCAGCGCTTCTCCGTAGATATACTCCAGATCCAGATAGTCGTGGGTCCGGATAAAATGCTTTAATCCCATATATTCGGGACGGAAGGAATAATCCGCATAGAAGAACAGGTTGCGGCCCTTCTGTCCGGAAAGGAACGAACAAAGATTGGCGGATCCGGCAGATACGCCCACATGATAATCAAAAGCGATGTTATTTTCGAGGCACCAGTCGAACACGCCGGCTCCGTACGAGCCGCGCATGCCGCCGCCTACGTCGATGATTCCGATCATAAAACTAATTCTGCATGGTAACGATATATACGGGATTCTGGGCGGTCATCAGGTGATACCGGCCCAGTTTGCGGCTTCGGCTGACGTTGACGCAGCAGATGTCGCTGAAGGCGAAATCCTTCGCCGTTTCGCTCAGTTCTGCGGCGGTCTCCATCGTAACGGCGTTGGCCACGATGCGCACCTTGGGGTTCTTCTCCAGAAGCACGGCCAGGATGTCCTTCAGATTTCCCGTGCTGCCGCCGATGAAGGCGTGGGTAGGCGCAGGAAGATGCTTTAGGGCCTCCGGCGCGGAACCTTCCACCACGGTGCAGTTGACGACGCCGAACTTCGCCAGGTTCTGCTTCGTGAGTTCGACGGCATCCGCTTCCTTTTCGATGGCATAGACCTGTCCTTCGCAGGCCTGCAGGGCGCATTCTACGGAGACGGAGCCGCTGCCGGAACCGATGTCCCACACGATGGAGCCTTTGCCCAGCTGCAGTTTCGACAGCGTGACGGAGCGGATCTCCTGCTTCGTCATGGGTACGTCTGCCCGGGTGAAGGATTCATCTGCGATGCCGTGGGTCACGACATACTCGGTCCACTCCGGGTTCTCCACCAAGAGCACACTCAGGCTATCATAGTCTCTTTCCGCAAGTTCTGCAACCGTTCCGGACACGATCTCTTCGTTTTCATAGCCCAGCCGCTGTCCGATGTGTGCCTGCAGCGTGCCGAGGCCCGCTCCCTTCAGCCGGGTGAGCGCATCCAGGGCGCCGGTCTCTCCGCCGAGCAGCGTAAACACGGCCGGGTTCTCTCTTACGCAGCGCACGAGATCCGTCTGTCTGCCGTGCAGGCTGACGGCCTTTACGTCCTGCCAGGTGCGCCCCAGTTTTGCGCAGAAATAGGACAGGCTGCCGATGCCGGGCAGGATGTCCACTTCCGCGTCGATCCCCTGCTTTTCCAGTTCCGCCTTCAGTCCCTTGGCGCCGCTGTAAAAGCCGGTGTCGCCGGAAAACAGCACCGCAAAAAACGGCCCGTTTTCACGTTTTATAACGTCGACGATATCCTTTGCGGCGATGGCGGTAAACGTGCGGCTATGGGCCGTTTTTGACCCTTCCAGCATGCGCGCAGCGCCCAGGAGGACATCCGCCGCTTCGATCGCTTTGCGGGCGTCCGCCGTCAGTGTGCCGGGGCCTCCCATGCCAGTGCCGACCATCGTCACTTTCTTGCGTCTGGGAGCCAGCTTCAGCTTTTCTTCCAGTAGCGCTATGGTCTCCTCCAGAGACAGTCCGGCTTCCTTTTCCGCCGGCCTTCCGATGATGACCGCTTTGGCGCCGCATTCTTTTGCCGCGGCGATCTTATCCGCGTAGCCGCCGGCATTGCCGGTGTCCTTCGTGACCATCCAGGCCGCCTTGGTCTGGCGCAGCATGGCGGTGTTCATCTCCCGGGAGAACGGTCCCTGGATCGCCAGGATCCGGTCCGCAGGAAGTCCGCATTCGATGCAGATCTTCAGAGATTCTGCCAAAGGCAGCACCCGGGCATAGATCCGCTCTCTCAGCGCGGGGTCTTCGCAGTACTGCGGCAGGGTCTTACTGCCTATGGTCAGCAGCACGTTTCCCGTTGTTCCCTTCAAAAAGGCGATGCAGGCCGCCGTATCCTCCACGAATACGCCGTCGGAATCCGATGCGGTGCTCTCCCGCAGCAGGCGGATGTATGCCGTGCCGGAAGCGGCTGCCGCACTTCGAATGCTCTCCGTAATGTGCTCCGCATACGGATGCGTGGCATCCACGACGGCTGCGAACGTTTCCTTCCGCAGCATCGCTTCGATGTCGTCCCGGGGCATGCGTCCCGCCAGCACGCGGCAGTCCGGCAGTTCGCCCAGGGACACTTCCCCGTATTCCGTGGCGACGCAGACTGTCAGTTCCGCACCGCGGCCCGCCAGCGTTTCCGCCAGCCGTCTTCCTTCGCTTGTTCCCGCAAAGATGCAGAGTTTAGTCATGTTTATATCCTCTCGGGGTCACCATGCGGCCTCCTGCCGCCTTCGTCTGGCTGTTGCCGATAAACACTGTGGTGAACATGTCCACCTGGGTATTCCGCAGTTCCTGCAGGGTGAGAACGGTAAAGGATTCCCCTTCTCTTCCGATGTTGCGCACGGTGCCGCACACGGTGTCCGGTCCTTTGTGCTGCAGAAGGATGTCGCAGGCCTTCTGCAGGTAATCCGCCCGCTTGTGGCTGGAAGGATTGTAGATCGCGATGCAGAAATCTGCGGAAGCCGCCGCATCCAGCCGCTTTTCGATCTTCTCCCAGGGCGTGAGCAGGTCCGACAGGGAGATGACGGCGAAATCGTGGGTCAGCGGTGCGCCGAGCACGGCGCCGCCGGAAAGGGCTGCGGTGACCCCCGCAACGACCTTCACTTCCACGTCCTTTCCTTCCGCCAGTTCCAGAATGGGGCCGGCCATGCCGTATACGCCCGCATCGCCGCTGGAGATCATGGCGACCGTGCGGCCTTCCGCTGCGGCATCCACCGCCATGCGGCAGCGCTCGATCTCCTGCTTCATGGGCGTCGTCAGATATTTCTTTTCCGGAAACAGAGGCTTTACCAGATCTGTGTAGACGCCGTATCCGACGATGAGATCCGAATCCTTTAACGCCTGCATGGCTTCGAAGGTCATGTATTCCTGTCCGCCGGGACCGATCCCGATCACGTATAACTTATTCAAACCGTATCCTCCTGTTATCCTGAACGACCGCAACGGTAACGCCGTCTTTGGCCGTCTTGTGAATGATGAGCGCAGCGCCTTCTCCCGCGGAAAGCATGGCTGCCCGTTCGCAGACGTTGTCCACGCCTACGGTATCCCGCACGAAGGCGGAGGCGGAAAAGTTGCCCTGCACCGCCTGCAGCTGCTGTGCGCTGTAGAATTTGGCGGGAACGCCGAGGGACTGGGCAAATGCCAGCAGGCCTGCTTCGTCCGCCTTAACGTCGATGGATGAGATATCGGCGCAGGCACGCAGGTCGATGCCGTATTCGTCCAGCGTTTCCCGGACGGTCTGTGCGATGAGTTCTTCCGACGTGCCTCTGCGGCAGCCGATGCCGAGATGCAGACAACGGGGAATGAGCCGCAGCGTATGTGTGTAGGGATGCACGATGCGGTAAGAGACCGCCGCGCCCAGCACGCCGTTCTGCTTCAGTTCCAGTCCGGCAGGAAGTCTTCCCTCCACAGGAAGTTCCGAATACAGCGGCAGGTCGCGCTTTAAGATCTCCGCAGAAAACAGCTTCGCCAGCTCCATGGAGTCGATCGCCATGCCGTTCTTCGCAGCCCAGGCGTCCACGGAAAAGCGTCCGTTTACGTCTGTCGCCGTGGTGATGACGGGGTCCGCGCCGATGCTGGCTGCGATCCGGATAGTCAGCTCGTTGGCGCCTCCGATGTGACCCGACAGCAGCGAGATAACGTGCCGGCCCAGTTCGTCCGTAACGAGCACGGCCGGATCGGAAGTCTTCGACACCACAAAGGGAGAGATGGCCCGCACCGCGATGCCGCACGCTCCTACGAAGATCAGCGCATCGCAGCACCCGAACAGCTGGCCGGTGAGTTCCTGCAGATTACCCCTCGGTTCGACGGCATAGGGCTCGTAGTCCGCAGGAAGGATCTGCGCGATCCTGCCGGCGAGCATCCTGCCCTGCTCCGAAAACGAAAGCACCGCCGCTTTCTTCATTTCGTGGCCTCCCGGAATTCCGTCGTAAAGCCCGGATCGTAGAGTTTTGAGCGGTCGTAGTTGTCTCCGAGGAAGTATCCGACCACGATCAGGGCAGTTTTCGTAATATGATTTTCTGTCGCCTTCTGCGCAATTTCACAAAGGCGGCAGCGCACGATCTTTTCTTCCGGCCAGCTGGCTTTATAAACGATGGCTGCCGGGGTATCCGGGGCGTATCCGCCCGCCATCAGCTCGGTCTGCAGACCTTCCAGCAGTCCCGTGGACAGGAACAGGCACATGGTGGTCTGGTGCTGGGCCAGACTGCGGATCTTTTCCTTATCGGGAACAGGGGTCCGCCCTTCCATCCGCGTGATCATCACGGTCTGGGACACATTGGGCAGCGTATATTCCGCCTTCAGGCTGGCCGCTGCACCGGAGAATGCACTCACGCCCGGGCAAACGTCGTAGGAAATGCCCAGAGGATCCAGCGCATCAAACTGCTCCCGGATGGCGCCGTAGATGGAGGGGTCACCGGTGTGAAGCCGCACCGTGGTCTTCCCTTCGCTTTCGGCTTTTTTCATCGTTTCGATGACCTCTTCCAGGGTCATGTAGGCGCTGTCGTGGATCTCGCAGCCTTCCTTGCAGTAGTCCAGCAGCGCGGGATTGACGAGAGAACCCGCATAGATGACTACGTCCGCTTCGGACAGCAGTCTCGCACCGCGGACAGTGATGAGGTCCGGCGCTCCGCAGCCGGCTCCGACAAAATGGATCATAGTATTTACCCTTCTCTGTTGACCAGTTGATATAACACAGCGTTTACGATGGATGCCGCCACGTTGCTGCCGCCTTTGCGGCCCCGGGCTACGATGTAGTCCGGCACGGTCTCCATCAGTTCTTCCTTGGCTTCCACCACGTTGACGAATCCTACGGGAACGCCGATGACCATCTCCGGCTTCAGCTTTCCTTCCCGGTACAGGCTGCAGATGGACTGCAGCGCCGTGGGCGCATTGCCGATTGCAAAGATGAGCGGTTTGCCCATCCGGGCCGCCTTTTCCATGGAGACGAGGGACCGCGTAACGCCGCGTTCCTTTGCTTCCGCCGCCACATCTTCGTCGCCGATAAAGCAGTGGACTTCGCCGCCGAACTTCGCCAGCGTCTTTTTATTGATGCCCGACAGGGCCATGGTGGTGTCCGTCACGATATGGCAGCCGCTCTCGATGGCCCGTTTCATCTTGTCCACAGCGCCTTCCGAAAAGGCCATCGTCTCGAAATAATCGAAGTCCGCCGTCGTGTGGATGACCCGGCGAACGACAAGATCCATGGATGGATCGAGCGTCTGACCCGGATATTTCTGCGCCAGTTCCTCTGCGATGATCTCGAAACTGCGTTTTTCTATCTCCATCGGCTTCATAGGGCCGTTCTCCTCTCTTTATACTCCAGGCATTTGTCCGCAAAACGCTCCGCGGCCTGCGGGCAGCTGGGCAGATACAGGTGGGGATAACCCGCGTACAGGGTATCCGACGTGTAACCGCAGCGCCATTCCTTCCCTGCGGGTTTACAAGCCTTCAGGGCAGAGCCCGGATCTTCCGCATCCCAATAGTGGAATTCGTGGCCCTTGATCTTCGTTCCGGGTTTGAACAGAAGGCTGCTCTCTTCCGAAGAGATTTCCGCGTAGCCGAAGCGGGTAAGCTTTCCGGTATTCCGCACGGGCGTATCGAACAGGCCGCACATGGCGTGTCCTGCGATGTCCCGGCACAGATACATAAAGCCGCCGCACTCCGCCATCGCGGGCAGACCGCCTTCGATGGCTTTGTGCACGCTCTCCCGCATGGAAGCGTTCCGTTCCAGCACGTCCGCGTACAGCTCCGGATAGCCGCCTCCCAGCAGCAGACCGTCGCAGTCCGGCAGCGCTTCGTCCGTCAGCGGACTGAAAGGAACGATCTCGGCGCCCATCGCTTCCAGCAGCTCCAGATTGGCGCTGTAATAGAAGCAAAACGCCTTGTCCTTCGCGACAGCCAGCCGGAACGTTCCGTGTGCTTCGACGGCAAGCGGCTTTTCTTCCAGATCCGGTGCGCTCTCCATCAGAGCGAGGATCTTCCCGATGTCCACCGTCTTTTCCTCCTGGGCCGCAAGTTTTTGCATCTTGGCCTGCAGACCTTCGATCTCCGATGCCGTTATAAGGCCCAAATACCGGCTTTCCAGCGAAATTTCCGGGTCTGTGGGCAAGTATCCCAAAACCGGGATACCACACTCGTTTTCGACCGTTTTTTTGAGCCGCTCATAGCTGTTCTCCGTCGCCCGGTTGAACAGCACGCCGGCGATATCCGCATCCGGCCGGAAGTTCTGATATCCCTTTACGACCGCCGCAGCGGACAGTGCCATGCCCCGCACATTGACGACCAGAATGACCGGCGTCTTTAAGACCTGCGAAACGTGGTAGGCGGAAGCCCGGTCCGAATCCATGGTCCGGCCGTCGTAAAAGCCCATCACGCCTTCCACCACGTTCGCCTGTTTCGCATGGCGGGCGAACAGATCTCTCGCCTCTTCCTCCGAACTGAAGAACAGGTCCACGTTCTGGCTGTCTGTCCCGATGATCTGGGAATGGAACATGGGATCGATGTAATCCGGTCCGCATTTGAAGGATGCCGTATCGTATCCCCGGTTCACCAGGACCTGCAGCAGCGCGCAGACCGCTGTGGTCTTGCCGCAGCCCGATCCGGTGCCGGCGATCATGATGCGCGGTGCTTTGACCCGGGTCATTCCTTCCACCTGCCTAAAGGAGCGTCGCCGCCCCGGATGATCTCGTAGACCGCATCCATGTCCAGGTTGGCCCGGACGATGTCCGCCGCCTTGTTGAGCTCTCTTTCGCGGAATTCCTCCATGGTGAGGATCTCTTCGTCAGATACGGCGATGCCTTTATCCTTCTTCACCTTGTTGATGAGGGCTCTGCCGAAGGCGCCGGTGTCGAACAGGCCGTGCAGATAGGTGCCCATCACGTTGCCTTCCTTATTGGATACGCCGTCGGGATGCTCTCTTCCGTTGAGGAACAGGAAGGGTTCGCAGCCCGGACCGTAATCGTTGACGCCCATGTGGATCTCGTAGCCTTCCACCAGCACGCCGTTGAGCTCGCTCATCCAGCCGGCCTTGCTGTTTACGACGCCCCGGGACTGCACCGTGGTCTTTTCGTTTTCGAAGGTGCAGGTGAGGTCCAGCAGGCCCAGTCCCGCCATCTCGGGGATGCGGGATTCGGAATAGTACGGGTCGTACAGCCGTTCGCCCAGCATCTGATAGCCGCCGCAGATGCCGACGACCATGCCGCCCTTGCGGGCGAAGCGCACGATCTCGTCGGCGATGCCGCGCTGCTTCATCCAGTTGAGGTCTTCGATGGTGTTCTTCGTTCCGGGGATGATGACGATGTCCGCGTCCTTGATCTCGGAGGCGCTCTTTACATATTTGACGGAAACGTCCGCTTCGCTCTCCAGGATGTTGAAGTCCGTAAAGTTGGAGATGTGCGGAATGTGGACCACGGCGATGCGCACCGCCTCCCCGCCGTACTGGCGGTTGAAGCGCTCCGTTACGGAGTCCTCGTCTTCGATGTCCACGTCCATATAGGGGATGACCCCCACAACCGGGATCCCCAGCAGTTCCTCCAGCATGTCCAGACCCGGTTCCAGGATCTTGACGTCGCCGCGGAACTTGTTGATGACGATGCCCTTGATCATCTTCTGCTCGTCTTCGGGCAGCAGTTTGACGGTGCCGTAGACGGATGCGAAAACGCCGCCGGGATTGATGTCGCCGATGAGCAGCACCGGCGCATCGGCCGCTTTTGCCATGGCCATGTTCACGAGATCCCCTTCATGCAGGTTGATCTCCGCAGGGCTCCCGGCCCCTTCGATGACGACCACGTCCACGCTGCTCTCCAGTTCATCGTAAGTGTCTTTCACGAACTGGCGCAGCTGCGGCTTATATTCTTCGTATTCCATGGCCGTAAGCGTGCCGATGGGCTTGCCGCCCACCACGACCTGGCTCCTGCGGTCCGACGTGGGCTTCAGCAGAATGGGGTTCATCTTGACGGAGGGTTCGATGCAGGCCGCTTCTGCCTGGGTCACCTGAGCCCGGCCCATCTCCAGCCCTTCGCTGGTGGCAAAGGAATTGAGGGCCATGTTCTGGGCCTTGAACGGCGCCACCTTCAGTCCGTCCTGGTGCAGGATGCGCAGCACCGCCGTGCAGAGCATGGATTTGCCCACGGAGGAGCCGGTTCCTTGAAACATCAATGATTTTCCGCGCATGTGAGGATCTCCTTCAGTGTATGGATAAAAAGTTGATTCGATTCTTCGTCTTTGACGGCCAGCCGCAGATGGCGTCCGTCGTCGATCCCGGCAAAGTCCATGCAGCGGCGCACCAGGATCTTTTTTCCTTTGAGCGCTTCGATGACGGGCTCTGCATCCCGGCCCAGGTCGATCAGGACGAAATTGGAAGCCGAGGGATAAACGGCAAGGCCCAGTTCCTGCAGCTGCTTTGTAAAGCTTTCAGTGCGGAGACGGCTGGCATCCGCATCCGCCAGCATCTCTTCCTTATGAGCCGGCAGCTGCGCCGCCACTTCTTCCGCGAAGCAGTTCAGCTCCCAGGGCAGGCATTTGCCGCCCAGCTGCAGAGCGTCCTGGCTGCACAGATAACCGAGCCGGACTCCGGGAATGCCGAGGATCTTCGTCATGGAGCCGGTCACGATCAGTTCCGGCCAGGTCTTGATCAGATCGCGGTTGCTGGCACCGGGACAGAAGTCGATAAAGGCTTCATCCAGCGCGACGCGGCTCCGGTGTTCCCTCGCCAGGTCCAGCAGGTCCAGGATCTCCTGCCTGCTGAAGGTGTGTCCCGTGGGATTCATGGGACTGCAGATCCAGATGAGGGTCCGTTCCTGCAGCGTATCCCGGATGGCTTCCGCGGGGGAAGCGATGCTACGGTCTTTGCGGAGCAGGACGACGGTCTCCACCGGCAGTCCCGCCTTGAGCGCCGCTCCTTTGTATTCCCCGAAGCAGGGCGCACACAGCAGCACCTGGTTCATGCCGCAGCGGGTGGCCAGTTCGATGGCGGAGGCGCCGCCGGATGCCGGCTGCACGAATTGCTCCGGAAGCTCCAGATACTCCGCCAGGCCTTTTCTCGCCCGGTGCATGTCCACAGGCGGATAATACGAGATATTGTCCATCGCCTGCTGCAGGGCTTCTTTGACCCATGCAGGCGCGCCGTCCGGTCTTATGTTCGCGGAGTAATCCAGCCATTCGCCGGGGCTGCTGCCCTGCCAGACGTTTCCTCCGTGTGTTATGGTATTCATAGTTCCAACCCTTCCGGATGCTCTGCGGACTTTCCCATCACGTTTCCGGCGTAGTCCGTCACCATCGCTTCGATCCGGACCGCATCCCGAACCCGGAACGTCATATAATCTTTCGCGGCCGCAGCGATGCGGTCCCACACGCCGTCGTATCCGGCCTTGTGGATGAACTCCGCCGCGGAATCCGTCGTAACGCAGCCGTACACCTGCTCGCAAAGCTGTTTCGGTGCACCCATCAGGGCCAGCTGCGTAATGATCCCTTCTTTTCTGCCGTCCGCCGTATGGCTGTGGGTCTGCATAATGCCTGCCGCGATCTTCGTCATCTTGCCCGGGTGACCGCTCACCAGCAGATATTCGATCCCCAGTTCCTTGGCGGAATCCAGCATAAAGCCGATCTCGTTGCTTACCTGAACGACCGGCAGCCTGCAGCCTATGGTCTGCAGCGCCGATTCTCCCTGGTTGCCGAAGGTGAACGCCAGCGCCTTATGCCCCTGCTCCGCCCGCATCTTGAGTTCCACGTACAGGGAATCCCGCAGGGCTTCCAGACTCATAGGACGGAGGATGCCGGTGGTCCCCAGCACGGACAGGCCGCCTTCGATGCCGAGTCTGGGATTGAAGGTCTTCTTTGCGATGTCGGCGCCGCCGGGGATGGAGATGGTCACGACGGCTCCTTTTGACCCGAACACGCTGCGCACCGCGCCTTCGATCATCTGACGCGGTACCGGATTGATGGCAGGCTCTCCCACCGGGATCTTCAGTCCCGGCTGGGTGATGATGCCGATGCCTTCTCCCGCACAGAACGAGATGGGTCCATCCTCCGGGAACAGTTCCACCTTTGCGATGACCTCCATGCCGTTCGTAATGTCCGGATCGTCGCCGCTGTCCTTGATGATGCCGCAGCTTCCGTCCCCGTGGGGCAGGATCTCCGGTCTATATACTTTTCCGCCGGGCACTTCCAGTTCCACCGCCTCGGGACAGGCTCCGTCCCGCTGCCACAGACAGCAGGCCAGGGCTGCTGCCGCCGCGCAGCTTCCGGTCGTAAACCCTTCTCTCAATTTTTCCATACGCAGTTTATAACATCAGGCCGAGGACGGTCAGCGCTCCTGCCGCCAGGAACGTGGTGCCGTACATCAGCCGGTTCGTCTTTTGAATGTCGTCCGCCTGAATGGGACGGTCCGCATCTCCGATCGTCGGTTTTTCGATCACCTTGCCGAAGTATTCGTGGCTGCCGCCCAGCTGCACGTGCAGGGCGCCTGCCGCTGCGCTCTCCGTCCAGGCGCAGTTGGGACTCAGGTGATTGGCGTGGTCCCGCTTTAGGATCTTATAAGCATTTCTGCCGTCTGTGCCGGTCAGAAATGCCGCCAGGCACATCAGATGACCGCTGATGCGGGCCGGCACATAGTTCAGAACGTCGTCCAGTTTTGCTCCGGACCAGCCGATGTCCCGGTACTTTTCATCCAGATAGCCTTCCATGGAATCCAAGGTGCTGGCGGCTTTAAAGCCCATGGCCAGCACAGGTCCGCCTAAAAACAGATAGATCAGGGGTGAAATGATGCCGTCGGTCGTGTTCTCCGCCACGGTCTCCACCGTAGCCGCCACGATCTCCTCCGCGGAAAGCGACGCCGTATCTCTTCCCACGATGCGTCCCACCTGTTTTCTGCCCTTTTCCAGGCTCTGCTCCAGCGCCTTCTGCACGCCGCGGGCTTCCTTTGCGAGGCTTTTGGAGGCGAGGCAAGTCCAGGAAATTATGGACATGAGCCCAAGCAGCACGTAGGTCCCTCCGAATGCGGCGACCCGCAGCACGGCTGCCGTTACAGTCATGGAGAAAAGGACGGTGCTTGCGGTCATCCAGACGGATCCCCGGCGCAGCTTCGTCTTATCCCCTGCCGCCTTGGCCCGGATCTTGCGGTCGCAGAAAGAGATCCATTTTCCGATCCAGATGACGGGATGGGGCCAGTTTTCCGGATCTCCGATCAGAAGGTCCAGCAGGAGCCCCGCCGCCATGGCGATCGCATTATACCGGAAGAACGTCATGCTGTTTCACCTTCTTCCGTTTGCCGAGGCGTTCCGCCTCCGCCAGGATCTCTTCCATGGCCTGATTGGTCTGCCCGATGGTGACCCCCGCATCGATCACTTCTTTGCAGGATCTCACCAGCGCCATGGTGCGGTCCAGCGCCTCTTCCGTTATGGGCTGGAACGGGGCTGCCGTCACGATCTCCGTCGCCATGTGCCGCGCGACGGCGTAGTCCATGTCGTTGGTGCTCAGGATGGCTGCCGCAAAAGGCGTTCCCTGTTTCTGCAGATCCCGGTAGACCGGAATGCCGCTTCCGCCGTTGGACAGTACGAGGATCTCCGGCGTGCCCTGGGGCCTGCCCAGCTCGATGCTGCCGAAGAGCGGATCGTAAGTGCCGTTTTCGATGCCGTAGAGTTCCCGGATCGTCTCTTCCTGAAAGACTTCCGCAGGTGTGCCGTACCGCGCGATGATCTCACCTTTCACGCAGATCACCTTATCAGAGACCTTCTGGGCCAGATCGATCTCGTGAAGGGACATGATGACGGCGATGTCCCGCTCCTTCGTAAGTTTGCGCAGCAGGGAGAGCAACTCCAGCTTGTGGCGGATATCCAGGAACGACGTGGGTTCGTCTAAAATAATGATCTCGGGCTGCTGGCAGAGCGCTCTGGCCAGCAGGACGCGCTGCCGCTGTCCGTCGGAGATCGCGTTGAAATCCCGGTTCTGCAGGTCCAGAACGTGGACGCTCTCCATGGACTGCTGCACGATGGCTTCGTCCTCTTCGGACAGAAGTCCCAGATTGCCCGTATAGGGATAGCGTCCCGTTGCAACGATGTCCCGGCAGCTCATCAGTTCCGGTTTCATGCGTTCCGTCAGGACGACGGACATCTTCTTCGCCAGTTCCTTTGCGCTTACGGTCTTCAGATCGTCCTCTGCGATATAGACCGTGCCCGCCAGGATCTTCAGCTGCTTCGTGATGGATTTGAGGATCGTGGATTTGCCGGAACCGTTGGGGCCGATGAGGGTGAGGATCTCCCCTCTTTCCACGCCGAACTCGATGTCCCGGATGAGCGGCTTTCCGTTATAACCGACCGTCAGGCCTTTTGTCTTGAAATACAGCTCACCCATTTACTGCTTCTCCTTCTGCCGTTTGATCATCATGGCGATGACGACCGGCGCGCCGAAGATGGACGTTACGGTGGAAATGTTGAGTTCCGAAGGCGCAAACGCCGTCCGGGCCACCAGGTCGCAGAACATGCAGAACACCGCACCGCCCAGGAAGCAGGCCGGAATGACGACGATGGGCTTCGACGTGTTCAGGCTGCGCTTGATGAGATGCGGCACCGCGATGCCCACGAAGGAGATGGGGCCCGCGAAAGCCGTGACCGTGGCGGACAGCACGCTGGAGAGCAGGATGAGGGCCGTGCGGAACATCTTGATGTTGACGCCCATGCTGCGGGCGTAATTTTCCCCCAGCTGATAGGCGTTGATGGGCTTCGAGAGGAAAAACACACAGACCGAGGTAATGCCGACGATGATGCAGGCGATCTTTACGTTGTCCCAGCTCATGCCGGAAAAGCTGCCCAGGGACCAGTTCCGCAGGTTGATGATGTCCGATTCTTCCGCAAAGGTAACGGCAAAATCCGTAATGGCGGAGCAGATGTAGCCGATCATGATGCCCGCCACCAGCAGCGCCGACATGTTCTTCAGTTTCGAAGATACCAGCAGGATAAATCCGGTGGAGAGCATGGAGCCGACGAAGGCCGCCAGCACCAGCAGGAAGGACGATACATGACCCGCCCAGCTCAGCGCATAGATCATGGTGAGCGCGACCGTCAACTTTGCGCCGGAGGAGATGCCCAGCACAAAAGGACCGGCGATGGGATTGCTGAAGAAGGTCTGCAGCAGGAAGCCGGACAGAGAAAGACCGCCGCCCAGCACGGCAGCGGTAATGATGCGGGGCAAACGGATCCGCCAGACGATGTTCATCTGGGTGGCGTCACCCTCCTGCAAAAACAGAATGCGCGCGATCTCTTTTACGGAGATCGGCACGCTTCCGATGTTGATATTCAGAACGGTAATGACGCAGAATGCCAGGATGAGCAGCACAAAAACCGTCTCGCAGCGAAGCCTGCGCTTTAAAAGATCGTAACCGTTTTCCGGATTGCTTTTACCCATTCTATCCTCATTACTGCAACTGATAGATGAAGGACATCTCGCCCGGGTCATCCGTAAGCACCCGGTGAATGTCCAGGATAAGGTCGCCGATGATGTCCGACGCCTGATACATGTATTTACCCGTGCACCAGACATGGCCGTCCTGCACCGCTTTCAGCTCCGCCAGAAGATCGCTCTTCTGCAGCAGCTGGTCCACCGTATAGACGGGATCGTCGATGGTGGCGTTGTAGATCAGATAGTCGGCGTCCACCGCATAGGAGTAGAAATCCTCCATGGTGATGTTGACGGAGGTGCGGCTGCTGTCCTCGTCGGTGACCCCTTGGAACAGGTACTCGCCGCCGGCCAGCTCCACCATCTTGGCGACATAGCAGCTGTCGCTGTAGACGACCACGCGGCCGGAGGGGCTGATGTAGAAGAATCCCAGTTTTTTGCCGGTATTCTCGTTGGACTGGATCGCCGCTACCCGCTCGACCTGGGAGTCGAAATAGGCCTTGGCGGTCTCTTCCTTATCCAGCAGCGCGCCGAAGAAGCGGATCCATTCCGTACGCCCCAACGGATGGCTCTCGTAGCTGGAGTATTCGATAAGCACGGGGATCCCCAGCTGTTCGATCATCTCCTTCACCTTCGGGCTGTGGAGGAGCATCGTATTCTCGATGGCAAGTCCGCATTCCCCTTCCAGCAGCGCCTCGTAATCCGGTTCGCTGTATTTGCCGGCAAAGTAGATGCGCCCTTCTTCCATGGCCTTCTTCGCGTTTTCTACGTACCAACCGTTCGCCTGGGTCGCGGAGAACAGGATGCTGTCCAGTCCATCCATGGCGTCGAACAGGGACATGACGGAAGATGCGGCCATGTAGATTTTTTCCACCGGCGCCTGCAGCACGATGATGCTGCTGTCCAGTCCCGCAGGGACCTCCGCCCCTTCCGGGACCAGCAGGTACCGGTCGCCCTGGACTACGGTGAGCAGCTTATAGCCGCCCTCGTAATAATCGACGGCAAACTGATCCGCATATTCCAGAGCCATGGAATCCGTCTTGGGAATGTCCGTACCGGGCAGCGTGTCCTGCTGCCCGGCAGATCCTCCGCCGGCCGCGCAGCCTGCCAGGATGAGAAGGCAGACAGCCAGCAGAAGACATAGCGTTGTTTGTTTCAGGTGTTTCATTTACTGGATCGTGGAAGAATCGAAATTGAGCGTGTATTCGATCTCGTGAGGCGTGCTCATGGCGATGGTGTCGGCAATGACCGTCAGACTGAAATCGAAGGCATCGACAGGGATCAGGAACGTGGAGCCGTTCTCGGTGGAAATTGGATCATAATGCGCACCGTTGACGACCATATAGTCGTACTTGTCACTGCTCCAGATGATCTCCGCGGTCACGCGGCCGCCTCTTACCGTCAGGTTGGCGGGAGAAGCCACGCTGGCCTTTCCGCTGCCGCCGGACAGGCTTACCTCACAGGTGTAATCGCCGTCCGCAAGACCGAGCGTGGAAGCCGTCTTGATGAAACCGTCCCGGAAGTCGCTGAGAGAAAGCGAAGAGGCGCGGAATACGAGGATGCGGTCGTACCATTTTTCCTTCTTGTCGGAGAAGGCGGCGCAGTCGATGCCCTGGTCCAGAGCATCCACGGCAAACGTGTAATGGTGAACGCCGTTTTCGTCGATCTGCGGCATCAGATAATCGCTTTCGGGAGCGGATGCAGCCTCTTCCGGCGTACCCAGATACAGATAGCGGTATCCGTCGCCGCTGAGGGTGATGTCGGCGGTCATGCTGCCGTTTTCCACGGTAAGGATGCAGCCCGTTACGACGAACATGCCGGAGCTGCTGTCCACCTGAACTTCGTAGACGCCGTCCTTGATGTCCGCAGCGGCTACGGGGATCATCCCCTCTTCCACCACGTCTTCCCGGGCGATCTTTTCATCTTCCGATGCGATCTGATCGCTGGTCTCCGAAGGTTCTTCCTGCGTTTCAGTCTGGGGTTCTTCTGCGGGTTCACTGCTCTGGGTGCAGGCGGCGAAGCTTCCTGCCGTTAAAAGCACGGCGAGCAGAAGGCTCAATAATTTTACGGTCTTCCTGTCCATTTTCTCTTCCTTCAAGAAGCGGTCCGGAATAGATGTTCCGGACCGCTATTCGATTCGTTGTTTGCCTTTCTGAATGGGTTTAGAAACCTGCTTCGGTCATCGTGGCCTTGCAGTGG
Source organism: Bacillota bacterium (assembly GCA_017626845.1). GTDB lineage: Bacteria > Bacillota > Clostridia > Peptostreptococcales > Anaerovoracaceae > RUG11894. The sequence goes on along the minus strand of JAGAHX010000009.1, from coordinate 41,690 downwards.
TCAACGATCAGTTCCTGGATCGCGGGCAGCTGGCCGAGACCGACCATGTTGCATTCGACCTCGAAGCCTTCTGCTTCGAAGGTGCTCTTCCAGGAGTCTTCCTCATCGCCTGCCATGTCGTTGTTGGCGTGGTCGCCGCAGACGATCATCAGAGGCTCGAGAACGACCTTCTTATAACCGCCGGCTTTTGCTGCTGCTACGACGTCGTCCAGAGACGGGGTAGCTTCGACGGTGCCGATGTAGTAGTTGGCATAGCCGAGCTTGTCGAACACGGTCTGCATCTTGGCGTAGACTGCGTTGGATTCGGCTTCGGTGCCGTGACCCATGAAGATGATGGCGGTCTCGCCGTCGTCGTACTGCTGGGTCTCTTCGTGGACGACCTGAGCAACGTGCTCGAAGTCCGCATCGGAATCCAGCAGGTTCTTGCCGATCGTGATGGATTCGAACGCGTCTGCATAGTTCGCTGCGGAAGCAACGATGTCGTTATATTCCAGACCTGCCATCAGATGGGTCGGCTGAATAACGATGTTCTTGACGCCGTTGGCAACAGCGCGATCCATGGCTTCTTCGAAGTTGTCGATGACTTCGCCGTCTCTGTCCGCTACGTGGTCGATGATGATCTGAGCGGTAAAGCCTCTGCGGACGCTCCATTCGGGGAATGCTGCGGCCAGAGCTTTTTCGATACCGCCGATGGTGGCAACTCTGGAGTCGTTAAAGCTGGTGCCGAAGGATACGACGAGCAGTTCGTTTTCGCCGATCTCGTCAGCGTTGAGGGGGTCGTCCTTGGACGCATCGCCGGTGAGCAGATCTTCGTCTGCATTTTCGATGGTCTCGGTCAGGTGCTCTACGATGAGATCGCGGATGCCCTGGATCTCGCCCAGGCCCTTCATGACACATTCGACTTCAAAGCCTTCCGCTTCGAAAGTGCTCTTCCAGGAGTCTTCTTCATCGCCGGCCATGTCGTTGTTGGCGTGGTCGCCGCAGACGATCATCATGGGCTCGAGAACGACTCTCTTATAGCCGCCTTCCTTGGCTGCTGCTACGACGTCGTCCAGGGACGGAGTCGCTTCGACGGTGCCGACATAGCAGTTTTTCAGACCCATCTGGTCGAAGGTAGCCTGCATGGAAGCGTAGACGCTGTTGGATTCAGCTTCGGTGCCGTGACCCATGAAAACGATCGCGGTCTCGCCGTCGTCGTAGGACTTGGTCTCTTCATAGAGAAGGCTTGCAACGGTCACGAAATCGCTGTCGGTATCCAGCAGGTTCTTGCCGATCGTGATGCTGTTGAAGGCGTCGGCATAGTTGGCTGCGGAAGCGACGATGTCGTTGTATTCCAGACCTGCCATCAGGTGGGTCGGCTGGATGATGATGTTCTTGACGCCGTTGGCAACTGCGCGGTCCATGGCCTGTTCGAAGTTATCGATGACTTCGCCGTCTCTGTTCTGCACATGATCGATGATGATCTGCGCGGTGAAGCCTCTGCGGACGTCAAACTGCGGGAAAGCAGCGGCGATGTCCTTTTCGATGGCGCCGATGGTGAGTCTTCTGGAATCGTTAAAGCTGGTTCCGAAAGATACGACTAAGATCTCGGTGGGGCCGATGCCGTCCTGATTCAGAGGATCGTCCAGAGACGCGTCGCCGGTCTCGTAGTTTTCTTCATCCTCTTCCTCAGCAGGCTGCTGAGAGCTGGTGCATGCTGCCAGCGATCCCATGATGAGGACCAGCGCCAGCAGCAGCGCAAGAATTTTCTTGAGTTTCATGTTTTCCTCCTTGTTTCTGTCGCGTCACATGAAAAAACAAACGCGGCGGTACAACCAATAACTCGTGGCGCAGAGCAAACGCTCCTGTACCATGACCGGCAGGTTTCCTGACTGAAGGGTCCTCATATGCGGCAGTCTTCCCAATGGAGAATCAGTGACTGCTTATTTCGCGTTGCCGCATACTCGCCTATGACAGTGACGAGATCGTACGGGATTCTCACCCGTTTCCCTATTATCCCCGACATACTGATCTGTACGCCGGAGCACCGGTCTCTTATTCAGTTGTGCACGTCAAAACCCTGGGCGGAATTGCCCACGGCATAACAAAATAATTTTAGTATAGAAGGAAGAAAAATTCAACCCTATTTCTATTTATGCACGTAGCAGTGCAACCCATCGTCGCCCTGATAGAACACAGGAGTCACCCGGAACGCTTCCGGAATGGAGGTCGAGCGGAGAACATCTTCCGCCCTGCCCTCCTGCAGGACGCTTCCGTCGTGCAGAAGGATGACGTGGTCTGCGTAGCGCAGGATGGCCTCAAAATCGTGCAGGATCATGATGACGGTCTTTCCCTGCCGGGCCAGCTGCTTCGCCCGGTCCAGAAGATCGAATTGGTTGCGGATGTCCAGGAACGTCGTCGGTTCGTCCATCAGGATGACGTCCGTATCCTGCGCCAGCGCCATGGCCAGATACGCCTTCTGCCGTTGACCCCCGGAGAGGTTTTCCATCTTCCGGTCCGCCAGATCCGAAAGACCGACCCATTCCAGCGCCTCTTGTACTTTCCGGTGGTCTTCCGGGCGATAGCGCCGCGGATAACTCAGATAAGGAAACCTGCCGTGCATCACCAGGGAACGCACCGCGATGTCCGGTACGTTTCTGCTCTGGGGCAGATACGCGATCTTCCGGGCCAGATCCCGCGGCGTATAGGTATCCGCGGACTGTCCGTCGATCTCGATCCGGCCGCTGCGCTGCGGAACCAAGCGCACGAGGGAGCGCAGCGTGGTGCTCTTCCCGCAGCCATTGGGACCCATCAGCACCGAGATCTTTCCTTCCGGAAAGGCAGCATCGATCCCGTGCAGGATCTCGTCTCCCTCATAGGAAGCATGCAGATCGTGTATGGAAATCATTTGTGCTTATCCTTTCTTTTCAGCAGCAGCCAGACGAAGAACGGTCCGCCCAGGAAATTCAGCAGGATGCCCGTGGATACTTCGTAAGGCGCAAAGATCAGGCGTGCTGCCAGATCGCATATGGTTACAAATCCCGCCCCCATCAGCGCGCAGAACGGCAGCAGCCTTCCGCTTTCGTTTCCGATAAAGCGCCGGGCGATATGGGGCACGATGAGCCCGACAAATCCCAGGATGCCGGCAAAGCTTACGGTAGCTCCGGCCAGAAGCGCTGCCAGGGTCAGAAAACCGTTGCGCATGCGGTTGACCCGAAGACCCAGGGAATGGGCAGTGTCGTCTCCAAGAGACAGTACGTCCAGTTCGTTCGTCAGCGTGCATACCAGAACGATCCCCGCCAGAATGAGCACTGCGGCGGGCACCAGTCTCGCGTGGTTGACCGCAGAAAAGCCACCCACCCGGAAATCCACGTTGGCAAGCGCCGCATCCGGGATGAGGACGATGATGGTCTCGGTCACCGCGTTCAGGCAGGCCGTAACGGCCACGCCGCCCAACACGACCGTCGTCCGGGACGCGCTGCTCTTTCTGGCGACGATGACCACGACGAAGGTGGCGATCATGGCGCCCAGGAAGGCGGAACCCGCGATGACCCAGGCGGAGTACATGCCGAAGCCGCTGCAGATGGCAACCGCAAGACCTGCACCGGCATTGACGCCGATGATCCCGGGCGATGCCAGATTATTGGCCAGCACCTTCTGGATCACGGTGCCGGACACCGCAAGCCCTGCCCCCGCCAGCAGGCAGGCGGCAGTGCGGGGCAGCCGGACATACCAGAGAATGCGGGACGCGGCAGACGTACCAGGCCCGCTGAGCAGCGCCTCCCAGAGCTGAGGAAGCGAGATGCGGGAGGCGCCCAGGCAGATATTCAGCAAGGCGGCAGCGGCCATGAAGGTCGCAGCCGCTGCGATCAATGTTATCGTCTTATTCTCCGTAGAGGATCTGTTCGAGCTGCTCATAGGACTGGTCCCAACGGTTATTGGGCTTAAAGTGGAATAGTTTTCGATCCATGTGGTAGACCCGGTCTTCCTTCACGGCAGTCAGTCCGGCCCATGCAGGGTTGCCGGTAAGCGCATCCTGCAGTGCCTGCTGGGTGCCTTCGGTGTCGTTCCCTTGCTGCACGATGAAGATCATGTCCGGATCCTCTTCGATGATCTTTTCCATGGAAAGATCGTCCAGAAGGTCGCTGCCGTCCGCAATATTGATGCAACCCAGATCCTTCAGCATCAGGCCGAGGACCGTATCGTCGCTGCCCTTCGCTCTGACGAAAGATGCGGCGGCGCGGATGAATAGAACTCTGGGAGCGCCCTGTTCCGCTGCGGCGGCCTGAGCCGCCTGCTTTACGGTTTCGATGTTCTGCTGGATCTTGAGGCCGTTCTCTTCATACAGGTCCGGACGGCCCGTGATCTGGGTGCAGACGTCCAGCATCCGCAGATAATCTTCGAAGCCGTATACGCTGAAATAGAGCACGGGGATGCCGGCGCTCTCCAGCGTTTCCTTCAGTTCGACCTGCCCTTTCGTATTGGCGCTGGCGATCACAAGATCGGGCTCCGCTGCGAACAGGATCTCCATGTTGACGTCCTGATATTTGCCGAGATTGATGACGTCTTCGCCGAGGCCGAGATCGAAATCATCCCAGGCATCCCGGACAGCAGCAGCCATTTCACCGCCGGCCAGCTGCCAGGTCTCCGCAAAGCTGCCGATGAGGTAGGCAACGCGCTGCGGCTCGTTCTCCAGGGTCACTTCCCTGCCCAGATCGTCCGTAACGGTTACAGCAGTCCATTCTGCCGGCTGCACCTCTACTTCCGGCTCCGCCGTTTTTGCACAGCCTGCCAGAAGGGACAGGCAGAGCAGTAAGATCAGTAATTTGGATCGTTTACCCATGTGTTTTCTCCTTTTCTTCTCGCTGAATACACATTGATCGAATGGAATTCCGGATCTCCCGGACCGTTTCTTCGTTTAAAGGTCTGCCGGAAGCCAGCATGGCATCCAGGCAGCGGTGCAGGAATTCTCTTCGCTCCGGCTGTTCGGAGAACCATTCCCGGGACAGCGGCCGCAGGTCTGCCATGCAGTCCAGGATCGCATCCATCTCCGCAGGAACCTCGTTTGCCAGTTTATCGCGTAGTTTTGCGCTGGCAGCGGGACTGGCTCCCAGGCTGGATACGGCGACGACCGTTCGTCCCTGTCTGTGGACCGCCGGAAAGATCGCCGTTCCGTCGTCGACCTTGCACGCGCTGTTAAAGGGCACGTTCTGCCGTCTGCAGGCGTCCGATAAGAGCTTTTGCGCTTCGCTGTCGCCCGTGGCGTCGATCACCAGGGCTTTGCCGGCAGCGTCTTCCCCTGTGACCCTCCGCAATACCGGGGTCACAGGAAGAGCCAGGATCTCTTCGCAGATCTCCGGCGCCACGACGGTCACCACCGCCCCCTGCTCCGTTAACAGCGCCGCTTTATGCAGCGCAAGACGGCCTCCGCCCGCCACCAGGCAAGGCAGACCGTCCCAATCGATCAGGATCGGAAAATATGCCATAGAGGACCTCCTAAGCCGCCCGCTTCTTCTTTACAAAATAGTTCAGGATGCCGCCGAACACGATGATGGCGCCTGCGATCATCAGCACCTTCTTCGCCGCTTCCTGGGGGATCTGTCCCTTTTCCCCGATGGATTCCTCGTAGAACGTCAGTTCGTAGCGGATCTCCACAGGGTCGCCCATGGCCGTCGTATCCGCAATGACGGGGATCGGCGTATCCATGGCCGTGATCGGGATCTCGAAGCGGGACGGGCCGCCGTCCTCCGTCAGGTTGAGGTAATACTCCTCTTCGAGGATCATATAATCGTAATAGGTGCTGCTCCAGATGAGCGTGGCATAGGCTTTGCCGTCCCTTACGGTGAGCAGCGTGGGCGAACTGATGCTGGCCCGGCCGCTGCCGCCGGTCATGTTGACTTCGATGGAATACTCGCCGTCGGACTTCGGAACGCTTACCGGTTCCGGGATCTTATGCGGTTTGGATGCCAGTTCCTGAATATCCTTTACTTCGTACGCTTTCAACGCAGTTTCGATGGCTTCGAAGTCTGGAAGTTCTGTATGCAGCACGCCTTCGGGAAGCGTCGAGGCAACAAACAGGATGTCCCGGTCGTACCAGCGTTTGCGCTTTTTGCTGTAGGCGGCGCAGGGAATGGGTTTGTTCAGCGCTTCCACGGGGACTGTAAATACGCCGTGACCGCCGTCATCGCGGTATCCGATATAGTTTGCTTCGCTGTCCGCATCCGCCTGTTCGCCCGTGCCGCAGTACACCCACTGGTAACTTAGGCTGGAGATGGTGATGTCGGCGGTCATCTCGCCGCCCTGCACCTTCAGAACCGCCTCGATGATGCGGAAAAACGGGGAGCTGGACTCCACCTGGATGGGATATTCTCCGTCCGCGATGAGGGAGCCGTCGATGGGAACCATGCCGTACTGCCCTACTTTCTGGCTGCGGATCTGCTTCTGGATCTCTGCGATCCGCTCCTGCACGGTCAGCTCCTCCTCGCCGTCCGCATAAACAAATGCGGAACCGTCGCTCAGGACGAAAAGCAGGCAGATCAACAGAGCAAGCAGCCGCTTTCCGAGGGCTATTCTGTTTTGGAAAACAATTTTCCTCATAAAACCTCTGCCTCTTGCGCGTGTCTGCAGTAGAGTTTCCGCACACCGGCGATCTGTCCCAACCCCTGCAGCAGGCATTCCGTACGGAACCCTTCCGCCTGCAGGCGGCTGTTCCAGGAGTCGTCCCCATCGCCTGCCATGTCGTTCACCGCATGGTCTCCTGCGACGACCATCAGGGGCGCCAGCCAGATCTTTGCCGGTCTTTTGGCCTTCGCAGCCTGCAGAACGGGTTCAAATCCGGGGTCGAACTCCACGGTGCCGACGCAGAAGCGTCCGGGCGCGATCTGTTCCAGGGATTCCTGCAGTCTGCAATAGGGATTCTCCATGGGGAATTCGCTGCCGTGACCCATCAGAGCCACCAGTTCCTCCACTTTTGCAAAGTAGAATTCCTCGGCAAGCACCTTTGCCAGCGCTGAGATATCCTGATTTTCCGCCATCAGCGGTCTTGCGATTGCCAGCCGGGCGAACTTGTCTTTCTTCTGCAGCAGCACGTTCTGAAGCGAATCGTTTTCTTCACCCCTCATCAGGTGCATGTTGGCGACGATCACGTCGGTCACGCCGTCTTCCGCCATGCGGTCCAGCGCCTCTGCGGGAGAATCCATGACGATCTCCTCTCTCTCCTTTACCTTGCGGCGCAGAAACCCGCTGCTCCAGGCCCGGTAAAACGTCCGGTCCGGGAATTCCTTCTGCAGATCTTCTTCGACCGATTCGATGGTCTTTCTTCTCGTATCGGGAAACGACGTGCCGAAACTGACCGCCAGCAATGCTTTTTTCATGAAGAGACCTCCTACAGATTCTTTTTCTTATAGATAAAGTTCATCGACAGCAACCCGAACACGAGCAGATAGGCTGCCAGCACGGCAAATCCGACCCATCCGGGATCTTCCCCGTTGGCGATGGCGCGGATCATGCCGGCGCTTTGGGACAGCGGCAAGGCCGAGACTGCCTGCCGGAACCCCGCCGGCATCTGCTCCGTGGAGAAGAACGTGTTGCACAGAAAACTCATGGGCGTAATGATGTACGACGTAAAGCGCGGTGCATCCGTGTAGCTCTTCGCAAGGAACGAAAGCGTGAGCGCGATCGTGGAGAACACCAGGCCGTTGAGGAACAGGATGAACAGGGACAGCGCATTAAACGTAAGATCCGTGCGGATCGGCATCGTAAGCAGCAATATGATGCCGCCGGCATACATGCCGCGAAGGCTGCCGCCGATCACCTGACCCAGAATGAACTGCCACAGCGGCGTTGGCGAGACCATCACCTGGTCCAGCGCCTTTTCGTACAGCCGCTGTACGCTCATGTTCTGGGCGATCGCGGAAAAGCTGCCCGTCATGGTGGACATGGCGACGACGCCGGGGATCAGAAAGTGCAGATACGGTTCGCCGTGGGACGTGGTCTGAATGCCCATGCCGAAGATGATCAGGTACATCAGGGGCGAGATCATGGCAGCGACCGTGATCTTATAAAAGTCCCGGCGGAATTCCACCCATTTTTCCCAAAGTACGGTGAGTATACCCATGCCGCTACCTCCCGCCTTCCAGCTTGCGGCCGGCGCATTCGACGAACACGTCTTCCAACGTGGTCTGCCGCAGCACGGCGCTGTGATCCGCCGTCTGCAGATAAGCGATGGCCTGTTCCCTGGAAGCAAAATACCTGCTCTTTAAGCTGTCTTCGCTGGTCTCGTCCACAGCGAAAGCGCCCAGTTCTTCGATGAGGGCCTGCGGCGTATTCAGCTTCTGCAGTTTGCCGCGGTTGATCAGCGCCACCCGGTCGCAGAGCGCCTGCGCCTCTTCCATGTAATGGGTCGTCAGGATGATCGTAATGTCCCGTTCGTTGAGCCGGCGCAGCAGATTCCACATCTGCCGGCGGGAAATGGCGTCCATGCCCGCCGTCGGTTCATCCAGAAGCAGGATCTGCGGTTCGATCAGCAGTGCACGGCAGATCATGAGTTTTCTCTTCATGCCGCCGGACAGATGGCGCACCGTCCGCCTGCGGTATTCCGTAAGGTCCGTAAATTCCAGCAGTTCGTCCGCCTTCGGCTTCCACTCCCTTTTGGGGAGCATGTAGAGACGCGCCTGGTATTCCATCACTTCGTCCATGGTCATGTCCTGACGCATGGAATACTCCTGGGTGATCACGCTCAGCTTTCTTTTTTGCTCGGAAGCCTTGCGGTCCAGTTTCTTCCCGTCCACCAGGATCTCTCCGGACGTGGGCAGAAGCACCGTGGATACCATGCTGATGGTCGTGGTCTTGCCTGCGCCGTTGGGTCCGAGCAAGCCAAAAAACTCCCCGGTCTCCACGCGGAGGTTGAGATCGTCCACGGCCGTAAAATCGCCGAATTTCTTTGTGAGCCCTTTCAGTTCGATCATTTCGTCTCTTTCGCAATGACTAATGCGAAGTAGCCGGCATCGTCCGGGATCTCTTCAAGACTGCGGTAGATCTGCTCAGACTGCATACCGCAGTCGATCACGGCCTGCACGGATCGTCCGCTTTTCCGCAGCGTGTCCTTTACGTCCTTCATGTGGCTAGCGGATTTCATCAGCACATAAGTGCCGGGAAGATCCATCACCGCATCCGTCTTGTGAACGGCAGGCAGCACGTGGAGCGGTTCGTCCCATTCCGTCAGAGGCAGGCTGAGCCGGGCAGCGGCAGCTGTAATGGAAGAGATGCCGGGCACCAGTTCCACCGGATAGCCGTCCGCTTCCAGATAGTGCTGCAGATAGCTGAACGTGCAGTAGATGGTGGGATCACCCAGAGTGATGTAAACGACGTTCTTCCCCTGGTCCAGGTACGTCTTCAGCAGCGCAGCGCCCTTCTTGTGCTCTTCGTCGATGAGCGCGCGGTCCTTGATCATGGGCATGTAGACGGGGAGCAGCTCCTTGTCTGCGATCTCGGGAACGACAGCTGCTGCGATCTTATAAGCGACCGCTTCTTTGGGTTCCTTTCCCGGGACGGCAATAACGTCGTTCTCCCGGATGAGTTCGATGGCTCTCAGGGTCATCAGTTTCGGGTCACCGGGGCCTACGCCCACGCCGTATGCGATTCCTTTCATCCGTACATATCTCCTTAAAAATTATTTTTCTGAATTTTCGAACCAGGCAAACGTGTCTGCCAGCGTACAGACTCGGCCGACGACGATGATGGCCGGCGTCTGCACCTGAGCGGATTCGCAGCATTCCGGCAGCGTCGCGACCGTGCCCAAGATCCTTCTCTGCGCGGGCGTCGTACCCTTTTCCAGCACGGCGGCCGGCATATCCGGATCCATGCCGGCTTCGAGAAGTCCGCTGCAGAGATCCGGCAGCGCCGCGGTGCCCATCAGGAACACCAGCGTTCCTTTGGTGCGGACCAGCGCATCGAAGTCGATATCATAACCCTGATCTTTGCGGCGGTGTCCGGTCACGATGTGGACGCTGGAACAGTAATCTCTGTGGGTCACCGGGATGCCGTTATAGGCAGGCACCGCGACGGCGCTGGTGACCCCGGGAACGACTTCGAACGGCACGCCGTTTTCTGCCAGCAGTTCCAGTTCCTCGCCGCCCCGGCCGAACAGGAACGGATCGCCGCCTTTCAGCCGAACGACCTTGTTTCCCGCCATGGCTTCCTCCAGAAGCACTTTATTGGTTTCTTCCTGGTGCATATAGTGATTGCCGGCGCGCTTTCCGGCAAAGATACGCCGTGCACTGTCCGGGATCATGGACAGGATCTCAGGGCTGATCAGCGCGTCGTAGACCACTACATCCGCCTGCTGCAGCACGTCTCTTCCTTTGATCGTAAACAGACCCGGATCTCCGGGGCCGGCACCAACCAGCCAGACTTTTCCGCTCATGACCGTTCTCCTTACCTTAAAACAGACAATAAAAAAGGCGGCAGCTCGTACTGTCGCCATAGCCGGTATTCCCACAGCGTAGTTTGCCCGGCCTGTTCGCATGGACCGGAGCAGTTCTGCAGCAGGTCTTCTGGCTTAAGGATCGCAGGGCTGGTCCGTCTTCTCAGCTTGCGCCAATGACTGCTTCCGCATGGACCGTCCTCCCCTTTTACAGCGGCGGCTCCGCCCGTGATTTGCACACGGTTCCCTATTCTCCCGGAAACGTGCTTCCGGGCACTGCAAACTGAAAATATTTTATGTTATAAGCCCAAAAAAGGCAAGCATTTCGGACTTTTTACCCGCATATTATCATAAATCGATCTCTAAAATGACGGGACAATGGTCCGATCCGTAGACGTCGCCCCGGATGACGCAGTCCTTCACCTTCGGCGCCAGACGGTCGGATACGACGAAGTAGTCAATTCTCCAACCGACGTTCCGCTCTCTGGCACGCATCCGGTAGCTCCACCAGGAGTATTCCACCTTATCGGGGTACAGATACCGGTAGGCATCCGTAAAACCGCAGGCCAGCAGCTGGGAGAAGGCATCCCGCTCCTCGTCGGAGAAGCCGGCGTTGTGGTGGTTCGTATCCGGGTTCTTCAGGTCGATCTCGTTGTGGGCAACGTTCAGGTCGCCGCAGAGGATGAGCGGCTTCTTTGCATCCAGTTTCTTGAGATATTCCCGGTTCGCGGCCTCCCACTGCAGCCGGTAATCCAGCCGCGCCAGTTCGTTCTGGGAGTTCGGCGTATAGTTGGTGACCATGTAGAAATCCGGATATTCCAGGGTAATGGCACGCCCTTCCTTATCGTGACCCTCGGCATCGATATGGAAGTTGACAGAAATCGGTTTCTGCTTCGCAAAGATGGCGGTGCCGGAATAACCCTTCTTTTCCGCACTGTTCCAGTATTCCTCGTAGCCCGGCAGATCCACGGCCGCCTGCCCCGGCTGGCATTTCGTCTCCTGAATGCAGACGATGTCCGCGTCTTCCGCCGCCAGAAAGTCCAGCAGGCCCTTTCCCAGGGCTGCCCGTATGCCGTTTACGTTCCAGGTGATGATCTTCATCGCTTTTCCTCCTGATATAAGATGAGGGCGGGCCAGAGGCCCGCCCTGTGTTCTCCGTTATCCGCTTGCGCGTTCTCCGGACATCTCATCCCCGGTGCTTCGCATTTACGATATCCCGGGCGACTTATCCTGCGGTATTACCCGCGGCTACTGAACTGTATTATAGACTACAGAGAGCACTTTTTCAAGAGTGCTTCCCAACGTCTGTCGACTTCTGCCTGCAGCATGGCAACTTCTTCTTCCTTGCCCGGCTTCAGCAGGTGCTTGAATCTGCCCTGGAGTCTCAGGAAGTCCTCGATGGGCAGTTTCTTCTTCGGCTCATACGTAAGGGTCCACTTTTCGCCGTTTTCGACTTCGTACATGGGCCAGAAGCAGGTATCTACTGCGGCCTTGCAGACGTCCATGATGTTCTCCGCCTCGTATCTCCAGCCTCTGGGGCAGGGAGCGAGGATCGTCAGGAAGCAGGCACCCTTGGTGTAGATGGCCTTTTCGGCCTTCTTGTGCAGGTCGGAGAAGTTGCCCAGGAAGGTAGTCTGTGCTACGTAGGGAACTCTGTGCGCTGCGATGACTTCGGTAATGTCCTTTCTGTTCTGGGGCTTACCGTCGGAGACCTTGCCGGCCGGGGTCGTGGTGGTGTCCGCGAACATGGGGGTAGCAGAGGATCTCTGGATACCGGTGTTCATGTATGCTTCGTTATCGTAGCATACGTAGACCATGTCGTGGTTTCTTTCCATGGCGCCGGACAGGGACTGGAATCCGATGTCGTAGGTGCCGCCGTCGCCGCCGACAGCGATGAACTTAAAGGTGTCGTCCAGCTTACCCTTCTTCTTCAGGGCGTTGTAAGCTGCTTCCACGCCGCCTGCGGTGGCTGCTGCGTTCTCAAACGCGTTGTGGATGTAGCTGTCCTTCCAGGAAGAGTACGGATAGGTGAACGTGGAAACTTCCATGCAGGAAGTCGCGTTGCAGATGACTGCGTGGTCTTCGGGCTTAACAGCCTTCATGACGTTTCTCAGCGCGATGGTCGCGCCGCAGCCTGCACACATTCTGTGACCCGGCGTGAGTCTGTCGGGACGGCTCATAAATTCTTTGAAATTATAATCGCTCATGATGTCCCTCCTACTCTCTCACGTTCACGTAACGATACGGAATCTCCTTGCATTCGAAGTTGCCCTTCATCAGGTCTTCATAGATGGCTTCCATATCTTCGACGGTAATGTCTCTGCCGCCCAGACCGTAGATCATGGACAGTACGTCCGGAGTCTGCTTGGCGGAGAACAGAGCCGCTTTCAGTTCGCAGGCCATGGGGCCGCTGTTGCCGGAGAAGCTTTCCGCTCTGTCCATGGCAGCGATGGCCTTGACGTTCTTCAGAGCAGCAGCGATCTCTTCCGCGGGGAAGGGTCTGTAGACTCTCAGCTTCAGAACGCCGACCTTCTTGCCTTCTGCGCGGAGCTTGTCGCAGGCATCCTTGGCGGCGCCTGCAGCGGAGCCCATGATGACGATGGCGTATTCCGCATCGTCCATGCAGTATTCTTCGAAGAAGCCGTAAGTTCTGCCGAACTTTTCACCGTATTCCTTGGAAACCTCGATAATGGTCTCCTTGGAATCTCTCATCGCCTGAGCGATGCCGCGGCGGGCTTCCATGTAGTACTGGGTGACGGAGTAAGGACCGGCAGCCATGGGGTTCTCTGCGTTCAGCAGATAATCCTCGGGGCAGTAGGTTCCTACGAAATCCTTGACGTCCTGATCTTCGTTCAGCGTAATGTTCTGAACGGCGTGGGACGTAATGAAACCGTCCTGGCATACCATAACGGGAAGCTTAACCTTCTCGGAAATGCGGAATGCCATGCACATGTTGTCGTAAGCTTCCTGGTTGTCCTCGGAATACAGCTGGATCCAGCCGCAGTCCTTGGCACCCATGCCGTCGGAGTGGTCCGCATTGATGTTGATGGGGCCGGACAGCGCTCTGTTGACCAGAGCCAGCACGATGGGCAGTCTGTCGGAAGAAGCGATGTGCAGCTCTTCCCACATGAGGGCCAGACCTGCGGAGGAAGTAGCGGTCATGGCGCGGGCACCGGCAGCGGAAGCGCCGATGGTGGCGGACATGGCAGAGTGTTCGGATTCCACAGGTACGAATTCGGTGTCGATCAGGCCGTTCGCTACGTAAGAGCTTACGAACTGAGGGATCTCGGTGGACGGAGTAATGGGGAATGCAGCCATGACGTCAGGATTGATCTGACGGATCGCGGTTGCGACGGCTTCGTTGCCGGATAATCTTTCACGGATCTGTTTTGCCATCTTACTTTTCCCCCCTTCTCATTTCGATCGCACCGAAGGGGCATGCCTTGGCGCAGATGCCGCAGCCCTTGCAGTGGTCAAAGTCGAAATCGGTTCTCTTGCCGTCGACAACGGGAATGCAGCTGTCGGGGCAGACAGGAACGCAAAGCAGGCACTGCTTGCACTTGTCTTCGATGAACTTCGGGGTATCGACTCTCCATTCGCCGGTCATGAAATCTACGGCGCCGCCAGCGTGAACGATCGCGCAGCCGGTCGTCATATCCTTCCACTTTACGTCGAGTCCCTGTTTCTTGATATCTGTTCTCATTATCCGCGCACCTCCTCTAAAGCCATCTTCAGAGCGTCCATATTGCCCTTGATGACCTCGGGCTTCGTGGCGAACTTATGAGCGTAGGAAGTCTCCATTTCCTTCAGGAACGCATCTTCTTCCATCAGGCCGGATACCTTGATGGTGGCTGCCAGCATCGGGGAGTTGGGGAAATACTTACCCAGCGTCGCGATGGATACCTTGCGGGCATCGATCGTGCAGACTCTACCCTTGTAGCCTCTCAGCAGAGGACGCATTTCTTCGGGGCTCTTCGCCGTGTTGATGATGATGGCACCGTTTTCCTTCAGACCTGCCGTCACATCGATGTCTTCAATAAGGGTCTCATCTACGACCACGACATAGTCGGGGTCGTAGATGTTGGAATGTACGCGAATCGGTTTCTCGCTTATTCTGTTATAAGCAGTAATGGGCGCACCCATTCTTTCAGGACCGTATTCGGGGAAACCCTGTACTTCGGCACCGGTGGAAAAGCAAACGTCAGCCAGGAGCAGAGCAGCCGTCTTGGCACCTTGTCCGCCGCGGCCATGCCATCTGATTTCAGTTAAACCTTTCATGTAATAACCTCCGGTTTTAGATATAAGTTTTTATTTCTTCAAAGCAGCCTTCAATGCCTGATCGAGGTCTGCAATGATGTCATCGGGATCTTCCAGACCGACGGAGAGACGGATGAGCTTCTTGTTGAAGCCGGCATCGATCATTTCTTCTTCGGTGTAGGTGCTGTGGGTCATGCTGCCCGGATGCTCGATCAGGGTCTCGCAGTCGCCCAGGGATACAGCCAGCGTGCAGAGCTTGACGTTGTTCATCATCTTCTCTGCGATCTTGGCAGTCTTCGGTTCGAAGGCGATCATACCGCCGGTCATGGCCAGTTCCTTCTTCGCGGTCTTATACTGCGGATGGGACTTCAGGCCGGGATAGTAAACGGCTTCGATGTCCTTGTTCTCTTCGAGCCACTTTGCGACCTTCATGGCGTTCTCGCAGTGAGCCTTCATTCTCAGGGGCAGAGTCTTGAGACCTCTGTTGAGGAGGAATGCATTCAGAGGAGCAGGAACGGAACCGGTGATGTTCTTCAGACCGTTGGTGAGGACCTGCGGATAGTACTTGCTGTCGCAGCAGACGAAGCCCGCAATGATGTCGCCGTGGCCGTTCAGATACTTGGTAGCGGAGTGTACGACGATATCGGCGCCCAGATCGTGCGGTTTGCAGATGAGGCCGGTAGCGAAGGTGTTATCCACGACGCAGATGCAGTCGGGATTCTTGTCGTGAGCGATCTTGCAGATCTTTTCCAGATCGACGACCTTCATGGTCGGGTTGGCGATGGTCTCGCAATAGGTCATCTTGGTCTTCTTGCGAAGAGCTTTGCGAACTGCGCTCAGATCAGCGAAATCGATGAATTCTACGTCGATTCCCCACTTCGGAAGCTGCTGAGAGAACAGTTCGAACGTACAGCCGTACAGAGCTTTATCTGCGACCAGTCTGTCGCCCTTCTGCAGGAAGGGAATGGTACCGGAAGAGATAGCGCCCATGCCGGAAGAGGTAGCAACTGCGCACTCGGTGTTCTCCAGGATCGCCAGCTTCTCTTCGATCTGCGTGGTGGAGGGGCTGCCCAGACGAGCGTAGATGTAACCGGGTTCCTTACCGGCGAATCTGTCTGCACCCTGCTTGGTGCTCTCGAACTGATAGGTAGAGGTCTGGAAGATCGGCATCTGCAGGGATCCGAACGGGTTCATCTCGTGCTTGTCGCCGTGGATCAGTCTGGTGCGCATTGCATGTTCTTTGCTCATTGTTAACTCCTTTCTCTTGGTTAAAATCGATTAGCCAAATGTTTACAACTTCGTTTTCATTATAAAACTATGAAATGCGCAATACAACAGAAAATGAGAAGAGAACCTATCGTTTTTTTGATACAATTCATAAAAAACAATGAATAAATTTAAAAAAAGAGCCCTCGCGGACTCTTAAAAATCATGAGCAGCCTGTAAGCCGGGTTCTGTATTAAGCGATCATCTTTCTAGGACCTCTGTCGCCAGAGGACTCAAGCGACCTACCTCCCGGGAAGGGACGGGCAGCCCCCTTTCAGGCGGTTTGCACGGATGCACCTGCCTCCCTGTTTGGTCTTGCTCCGGATGGGGTTTACACGGACGGTCCCTGTTGCCAGAGACCCGGTGAGCTCTTACCTCGCCTTTTCACCCTTACCCTTGCGGGCGGTTGTTTTCTGTTGCACTTTCCCTGGGGTCACCCCCGGCAGCCGTTAGCTGTCATCCTTGCCCTATGGAGCCCGGACTTTCCTCACACGCGCTTTTCAGGGCGCGCCCGCGACCGCATGGGCTGCTCATGGATCTTTATGAAATTGTTACAGCGTATATTCGAAGGGGTTGCGCATGGCTTCCGACTTCAGGATATCGCATGTGACCCGCTTATCTGCGGTCAGCTGCGCCGTCATGTTGGGCACGAACTGCCATTCGGTGCCGTAGTGGCCGGCATCGATGAGGCAGATCCCAAGATCTTTCGCCGCCTGAGCGTCGTGATGGGAGATGTCGCCGGAAATGTAGACGTCCGCCCCTGCCCTCACCGCGTCGTAGACGTATTCACCGCCGGCGCCGGTGCACAGAGCGATCGTCTGGACTTCCCGGCGGGAATCGCCCTGGATCCGCAGGCCTTCGTATCCGCAGGCCGCATTGACGTCGGAGATGAACTCATCGAAGGACACGGGTCTGTCCAGCCGGCCGATGCGGGCGATGCCGCCGGCCAGTTCCTCCGGGAATGCGCAGCCGAGAACCTTCATCAGGTAATCGTTGTTGCCGCCCGGGGCTTTGTCGAAGCAGGTGTGAGCCGCATAGACGCCGATCTCCGCCTGGATGAGCTCCTGGATATAGGCTCCCACCGTAAAATCCGGTTCGATCGTCTTTACGGGGTGGAACAGCAGCGGATGATGACAGAGAAGGAAGTCGCAGTGTTCTCTTTTTGCCTCGCGAATGACGTCCTTCGTGACTTCCAGCGCAACAAGGACCCGGGAAATCTCCCGGTCTCCGTAGGCGATCTGGATGCCGCTGTTATCCCATTCCTCCTGAAGGCTTAAGGGCGCGATGTCGTTCAAGACGTTCAGGAAAAGCTGTTTCTCCATAGTTCTTCCCTCCTTTTCTCAAGCGTTGCTGTCTTGCGTACGAAAGCTTCCGCCGCTGCAAGATCGTTTGGATCGTTCGAACGGCGAAGGTTTTCTGTAATTATTCTTATGTTAACTATCTCCCGGTCCAGGAATTCGAGCATCAGCGGATCTTCGGATTCCGGAATATCCGGATAGACGTACGGCGTCTGCACGCCCTTTTCCACACATAGGATCTGGCACAGGCGTCCCCGCTCCTTCGCGAAGCTCTCCTTTCGGACCGCCCAGCCGTTTTCCCACAGCCAGCTGCGGAGCTGTCCGCTCCGGCTGCGGGGCTGCAGAACGAAGCGTTTTACGCTGTCCGTCACTGCAGGATCTTCCGCAAGAATGGAAGCGATGAGCTCTCCGCCCATCCCGGCGATGACAGCCGTCGTCACCTCGCCGCGCTTCAGCACGGAAAGTCCGCTGCCCAGCCGCAGATCGTAGCGTTCCGGCGCGATCTGCGACCCTTCCATCGTCTCCCTGGCCCGCTTCAGCGGACCTTCGTTGACGTCGGAGAGGACTGCGCGGGTCACGAGCCCTTCCTGCAGGCAATAAAGAGGCAGAAACCCATGGTCCGTCCCAATGTCGGCCATGGGCTCTCCTGTTATAACTAAGCCTGCTATGGTTTTCAGCCGTTCGCTCAGCGCCATGGAATTATTCGAGATAGTCTCTCAGCCGCTTGCTGCGGTTGGGATGGCGGAGCTTGCGCAGCGCCTTTGCTTCGATCTGACGGATGCGTTCCCGGGTGACCTTGAACATCTGGCCCACTTCCTCCAGCGTGCGCTGGCGTCCGTCGTCCAGGCCGAACCGCAAACGCAGTACTTCCTGCTCACGGTCGGTGAGCGTGGACAGCACTTCGTCCAGCTGTTCCTTCAGCATGGAGAACGCAGCAGCATCCGCGGGGGACGGCACGTCTTCGTCGGGGATAAAGTCTCCCAGGTGGGAATCCTCTTCCTCGCCGATCGGGGTCTCCAGAGAGACGGGTTCCTGGGCGATCTTCGAGATCTCCCGGACCTTTTCCACGGGGATCTCCATCTCCTGCGCAATTTCCTCCGGCGTCGGGTCTCTCCCCAGTTCCTGCAGCAGCTGCCGGGTGACCCGGATCTGCTTATTGATGGTCTCTACCATATGCACCGGGATACGGATCGTCCGGGCCTGGTCCGCGATGGACCGGGTGATGGACTGGCGGATCCACCAGGTCGCATAGGTGGAGAACTTGAATCCTTTTCTCCAGTCGAACTTGTCGACTGCCTTGATCAGACCGAGGTTGCCCTCCTGGATGAGGTCCAGGAACAGCATGCCGCGGCCCACGTAGCGCTTGGCAATGGAGACTACCAGACGCAGGTTGGCTTCGCACAGACGCTTCTTGGCTTCTTCGTCGCCCTGCTCCATGCGCTGTGCCAGATCCATTTCCTCTTCTGCCGTCAGAAGAGGCACTTTGCCGATCTCCTTCAGGTACATGCGGACGGGATCGTCGACGGTAACGCCCTTGGGCATATCCGTCAGGTCGTCGGTCTCCGCCGCTTCCACCAGCTCTTCCAGTTCCGCTTCGCTGTCCGGTTCCAGGGACTCAAAGTCAAAGTCGTCCACGATGTCGAGGGGTTTAACTTCGATGCCGGAATCCTCCAGTTTGTCGTAGAACGCGTCCTTTTCCGTCTGGCTCATGTCCAGATCGGCGAAGGCGTCGTCCACTTCGTTGAACGTGATGGAGCCGGATTTTTTGGCTCTTTCCAGGATCTGATCCAACTGTTCGTAAGCTTTCTTTTCGCTTTCGCTGTCGTAATTCATTCCTATTCCTTCCCCTTATCTGATATATTTCCGCTGCAGATCCGCAAGTTCGAGCATGTAAGCGTTCAGCTTTTCCTCGTCCTCGCCCTCCGCAATGGAGAGAATATCCATGATCTCTTTGATGCGCCGCTCGGCTTTCCGCCGGTCCAGCTTTTCCAGGCAGTCCCGGAAAGCTTCCTCTTCGTCTCCGGTGATGACCTCGTCCTGGATGCGGTCAAAATAAGCGAGCGCGCTGCCGTCCAGCCGTTCCCGGACAGCTTTCGCATCGAAATCGTTGTTTTCCCGGTAGCATTCGTTCAGCACGTCTGCGATCCGGTAGCCTTCGTTGGAAACGAACACGTCGTCCCGTTCTTTCAGCTTCGGCCAGAAATCGCTTCGCTGCATGCACAGTTTTACGAGCATGCGCTCCACCATGACCTGTCCCTGCATCTGGGGCGTCTCTTCGGCGGGCCGTTCTTCCGCGGCATTTTCCGTCTCGGCTCTTGGTGCAGGTCTCGGCGCTTCCGCAGAAGGCTGTTCGATCTCCCGGCGCAGCGCGCCTTCGGAAATGCCGCGCATCTTCGCGACTTTCTGGATGTACAGGTCCGCTTCCACCGGCGAGAGCGGCCGCAGCACGTCCGCCGCCGCTTTCAGGAAACGGATAGCCTGCGTCAGGTCGTTTCCGTCGTATTTTCTGGCGATTAGGCCGATCTTGAAATCGATATCCGTCTCCGCTGTCTTATCCAGCAGCGAACGGAATTCGTCGGCCCCGTGTTTTTTGATGTATTCGTCCGGGTCTTTGCCGTCGTCCACGTGCATGACCCGCACATCCAGCCCCGCCGCGCGCAGCACGTCGCACCCGCGGATGGCTGCCTTGATGCCGGCCGCATCGGAATCCAGACACAGCACGACCTTCTTCGTATACCGTTTAAGGAGCTGCGCCTGTTCCGGCGTAAGGGCCGTTCCCAGCGCCGCGCAGACGTTGCGCACGCCGCCCTGATACAGACCGACCACGTCCATGTACCCTTCCACCAGGATGGCGTAGCCCTGTTCCTGGATCTCCGTCTTCGACAGGTTGAGCCCGTACAGGTTCCGCTTCTTTTCGAAGACGAAGGACTCCTGGGAGTTGAGGTATTTGGCGGCGTCACCGATGATGGTGCGTCCCCCGAAACCGATGACCTTGCCCATCGTATTGAAGATGGGGAACATCACCCGGCCCCGGAATTTATCGTACAGCCGTCCGTCCTTGGAGGATTTGGAACTGAGTCCCAGTTCCGTAAGCAGCTCTGCCGGCGTGCCCTGGGCGGTCATGTAATCGCTGAGGGTCTGCCAGCCTTCGTCCGCATAGCCGATGCCGAACTTTGCGACCATCTCCGGCTGGATGCCCCGGCCCCGCATGTAATCGTAGCCGGGATTTGCTTTCTTGGTAAAGGCGTCGAAGAAAAAGCGGGCCGCCGTCTTGTTGATGGCGAAATACCCCTCTTTTTTCTTGCTCTGCCGTTCGTAGGAATCGTCGATCTCGATGCCGTACTGGGCGGCCAGCCGCCGCACGGCTTCGGGAAAACTCAGATTGTAGTATTCCTGTATGAATTTGATGACGTCTCCGGATTTGCCGCATCCGAAACAGGTGAAGATCTGCTTCGTCTCGGAAACGACAAAAGACGGCGTCTTTTCCTTGTGGAAAGGACAGCAGCCCTTATAATTGCTTCCGGCTCTTTTTATGGAAACCAGCGGGCTTACAACGTCTACGATGTTGCACCTGCTGCGGATCTCTTCAGCTGCCGAACTCAGCGATGTGACTGCCATACTTCCCTCCTGAAATGTGTTTACAGGAAAAGACCGGTCCATCCTTTTTTTTGCCGCGTTCTATTTCGGAAGTTTCCACCCGGAGGGCACGAACTTTTCGTTGTACATGTTGATGGCATAACGGTCCGTCATGCCGGCGATATAATCCTTTACGGCCTCGTTTCCGCCGTCCCGCTCCAGGATGCTGCGGTATTCGGAGGGCAGTTCGTCGCTGTGCTCCAGGAAATAGCCATACAGGGAATGGATGAGCCCCCGGATCTTGTCCAGCTCCGAAGCCTGCTTGACGGCCGGACTGCGGTACACGTTGGCAAACATGTAATCGCGCAGCTTGTTCATGTGGAAAGCAGCCTCTTCCGACATCGTGACGCTGTCTTTTCCGTCGCTGTTTCTTACGATATCCGTCACCAACGTATTGATCCGGCTGCGGTGGTCCGGGCCTAAAAATGCGGTGCATTCCTCCGGAATGTCCTCCGCGCGGATGATGCCGCCCCGCATGGCGTCGTCAATGTCGTGGTTGATGTAGGCGATGCGGTCGGAATGGCGCACGACC
Organism: Bacillota bacterium; assembly: GCA_017626845.1. Classification (GTDB taxonomy): domain Bacteria; phylum Bacillota; class Clostridia; order Peptostreptococcales; family Anaerovoracaceae; genus RUG11894. Next base: position 20,299 of record JAGAHX010000009.1, on the reverse strand, counting down.
TGGCCTTCCAGCGTAAAGGGCCAGACCTTTCCCGTATGGTTGACGATGCCGTCCCGCACCTCTTCCGTCAGGTTCATGGTGCGGCCGGCCGCGTTGCGTTCGATCACGTCCACGACCCGCAGGCTCTGCACGTTGTGGGCAAATCCGCCGGGATGGATCTCGTTCAGGAACTCCTCGCCGTTGTGTCCGAAGGGGGTATGTCCCAGATCGTGGCCCAGGGCAATGGCTTCCGTCAGGTCTTCGTTTAAACCCAGCGCACGGGAGATGGTCCGGGCGATCTGCGCCACTTCCAGGGTATGGGTGAGGCGCGTACGGAAATGGTCCCCTTCGGGACTCAGGAAGACCTGGGTCTTATGCATCAGCCGGCGCAGGGATTTGCTGTGGATGATGCGGTCCCGGTCTCTTTGGAATTCCGTACGGAGATCGCAGGGCTTTTCGTAGACGGCCCTGCCCCGGCTCTCTGCAGATCTGCAGGCAAATTCAGAAAGAGTTTCGTATTCGCGCTTTTCCTGTTCTTCTCTGAAAACCATGACTGCCTCCTGTTTCGTTGGGTAATGATTATATTCTATTGATCGCTGTTAATTGCTCGGATCAACCGCTCGGAGCAGTGTTTGCTTGCAGCGTGTACTCTGAGGCCGCCGGTACTTAGCGATTGCCGAGCGTAAGCGAAGGCAGAGCTTAGTACCGCTGCGAGACGAAGGTAGCGAGAGCGTGCCCGCAAAAGCAAACGCTGTTCGAGCAGCCCAATTATGCATTCGTCGATCCGAATCCGCCCGTGCGTTTTGCGTCCGCCTTGTCGTCCTCCGTAATGCCGTACGGAAGGAACAGTCCCTGGGCAAAAGCCTTGCCCGCAGGGATCTCCAGCGTCTTATCCGCGCGGGAGTCGTTCGTGATCTGGATCTGGATATGTCCTTCGTTCTCTGCGCCGTAGTAATCTTCGTCGATCACGCCGACCGTATTGTCCAGCTGCAGCCGGAATTTAAATCCCAGACCGCTCTTAGGTGCGATCAGAAGCACCCAGCCGGAAGCGATGCGGCAGCGCAGTCCCGTCGGAATGCGAACGCTCTCGCCGGGCTTCAGCCGGATGTCCCAGGGCGTCTTGATGTCGTAGCCTGCACTTCCCGCCGTGGCCCGCACCGGCAGTTCGATAGGAAGATGGGGGCCTTCCATGTGGGCGCTGTCTTTTGTCAGCTGCGCTTCGCTGACCCGTTCAAACCTTGCGATCCGTTCCATAATTCCTCCCATTCCAGTCCGAGGGGGCTGATGGCCGCCCCGCTGTAGCGGCGGATATCCGCGATGCGCTGTGCGAAGCGGTTCACCTGCTCCTGGGTCACCGCATCGATCTCCGCCATGGTCTCTTCTTCGGTATAGGTCCTGCCTAACAGCAGCATGTTCTTGCCCAGCCGGTACATGCGGGAATTCGTGGATTCCAGCGAGAAGATAAAGCCGCTCTTGAGCCTCTGCTTGACGACTTCCGTCTGATGTTGGCTGATGCCTTCTGCGGCCAATCCCTTCAACTCTTCGCCGATGGCTGCCAGCACTTCCGCTTCCGTATCCGGTTTCACAGCCGCGTAGATATAGAATTGTCCGCCGGCGGCATAGCTTTCCGAAGCGCTGAACACGCTGTAGGCAAGCCCCTTCCGTTCCCTTATATTCTGAAACAGCCGGGAGCTCATGCTGCCGCCCAGCACGTCGCACACGACGGCCTGGGCGTAATAATCCGGGGAATCCAGTGCGATCGTGGGGATCCCCAGCGCGATATGCGTCTGATTGATGTCCTTCTTAAGACTGGTGTATCCGGGAACTTCCGGCATGGCAGCTTTCCGCTTGGCCGGGCAGTGGGCGCCAAACGCCGAAAGCTTTTCGTCCAGCTGCGATGCGAGCCTTTCCTCATCGAAGTTGCCAACGACCGATACCACGATGTTGTCCCGGGTATACCAGGTCTGAATGTAGTCCAGGATATCTTCTCTACGGAGACCGCGGATATTGGAACGGCTTCCGAGAACGGGCTTCGCCAAGGGAGTGCGCCGGAACACCTTTTCGTCCAGCAGGTCCATGATATAGTCATCCGGCGTGTCGCACACCATGTTGAACTCTTCCAGGATGACGCCCCGTTCCTTTTCCATCTCCGCCTCGTCGAACAGCGAATTGCAGAGCATGTCCAGCAGGATGTCCACCGCCTCCGGAAACACGGAGCTGAGCGCCTTGATGTGAAAACAGGTCGCCTCCTTGCCGGTGAATGCATTCATGTCGCAGCCCAGATCGTCCGTATCCCGGGCAAGCTGATACTGATCGCGGGTCTTCGTCCCTTTAAAAAACATGTGCTCAATAAAGTGGGAAACGCCGTTGTTCTTTCCCGTTTCCCGGGCGGAGCCGGCGCCGACCCAGATGCCGATGCTCGCAGACTGGCGCTCCGGAAGCTTTTCCATCACCAGCCGCACGCCGCAGGGCAATTGTCTTACTTCGATCATCGAATCTCCTATAATGCAGAAGAGCCGGCTTGAAAAGCCGGCCCGGATCTCTTACTGTTCGTTTGCCTTGATGATGGGCGTGTCTTCCAGACCTCTTCTGGTGAGGTTCACGCGGCCCTGGGAGTCGATCTCGGATACCTTGACGGTAACGATATCGCCGATGTTCAGGACGTCTTCCACCTTCTCCACTCTCTCCTTGCAGATCTTGGAGATATGCAGCAGACCGTCCTTGCCGGGCAGGCATTCCACGAAGGCGCCGAAGTTCATCAGACGGACGACCTTGCCGGTGTAAGTCTCGCCCACTTCGATGTCCTTGGTGAGGTACTCGATCTCCTTGCGCGCTGCGTCGCCGGATTCGGTGTTGGGTGCTGCGATGAAGATGAGGCCGGAATCGTCGATGTCGATCTTCGCGCCGGTCTGGGCGATGATGCGGTTGATGGTCTCGCCGCCCTTGCCGATGACGATGCGGATCTTGTCCGGATCGATCTGCATGCTGGTGATGAGCGGAGCGTACTTGGACAGCTGCTTTCTGGGTTCGGGGATCTCGTCCAGCATCTGGCTCATGATGTACATTCTGCCTTCCTTCGCCTGCTTGAGAGCCTTCTCCAGGATCTCTCTGGACAGACCGTGGACCTTGATGTCCATCTGGATGGCAGTAACGCCTTCGGCGGTACCGGTCACCTTAAAGTCCATGTCGCCCAGGAAGTCTTCCATGCCCTGGATGTCGGACAGGATGGCGTATTCGCTGGTGCCGTCTTCCTTGACGCGTTCGATGAGGCCCATGGCGATACCGGCAACGGGTGCCTTAATGGGTACGCCGGCGTCCATCAGCGCCATGCAGGAACCGCAGGTGGAAGCCATGGAGGAAGAACCGTTGGAGGAAAGGATCTCGGATACGACGCGGATCGCATAAGGGAATTCCTCTTCAGAGGGCAGAACGGGCAGCAGTGCTCTTTCCGCCAGAGCGCCGTGGCCGATCTCTCTTCTGCCGGGGCTTCTTAAGGGCTTGGCTTCGCCGGTGGAATAGCCGGGGAAGTTATATTGATGCATGTATCTCTTGCCGGTCTCTTCGAAGATGCCGTCCAGGGTCTGACCCTCGGAGAGCATGCCTAAGGTGCATACGGACAGAGCCTGGGTCTGGCCTCTCTTGAACAGGCCGGAACCGTGGACTCTGGGCAGAACGCCGGTCTCGGTCCAGACGGGACGGATCTCGTCGCACTTTCTGCTGTCGGGACGGATGCCTTCGTCTAAGATCATGCCGCGGACCTGTTCCTTGGTGATGTTGTACAGAACCGCGTCGACGTCCTTGGCGCCTTCGGGATAAATTTCTGCGAAGTGTTCCTTCGTTTCGACTTCCACGGCGTCCATGTTGTCCAGTCTCTCCTGCTTGTCGAAGGTGAGGATGGCGTTGTGCATCTTTTCGACGGCGTATTCGCGTACGGCGGCGTCGATCTCTTCGGAGGGCTTATAGAATTCGATCTGCTGCTTTTCCTTACCGACTTCCTTTACGATCTCGTCGATGAAAGCAACGATCTTCTTGATCTCTTCATGCGCAAACATGATGGCATCCAGTACTTCGTTCTCGGGAACGATCTTCGCGCCGGCTTCCACCATCATAATGGCTTCCTTGGTGCCTGCGACGGTCATGTTGATGTCGGACACCTTTCTCTGTTCAGACGTGGGGTTGATGACCAGTCTGCCGTCCACTCTGCCTACGATGACGGAACCGGTGGGGCCGTCCCAGGGAATGTCGGAGATGGCGATGGCGATGGAGGAACCGACCATGGCGCAGAATTCGGGCGCGCAGTCGTGATCCATGGACATGCAGGTCGCTACGACCTGGACGTCGTTATAGAACCCCTTGGGGAACAGCGGACGGAGCGGTCTGTCCATCAGACGGGACGTGAGGATAGCCTTTTCGGAAGGTCTGCCCTCTCTCTTGATGAATCCGCCGGGGATCTTGCCGGCAGCGTACATCTTCTCTTCGAAGTCGCAGGAAAGCGGGAAGAAATCCACGCCTTCTCTCGGCGTCTTGGACATGGTGGCGGTGCAGTTTACCACGGTGTCGCCGTAGCGGACCCAGCACTGGCCGTTGGCCTGTTCGCAGACCTTGCCGATCTCAACTTCCAGCAGTCTGCCGCCAACGGCAGTGCGGAATGTCCGGTAATCTGTAAATCTCATAAAATATAACCTTGCCTTTCGTATCAGGCCCGGCTTGACAAGTAAACTCACTGCATGGAGGCTCCATGCACATGAATTTAATTCTCAAGCCCGGCCCCTGATGAAAAATAATAACAACAAGGCGGGGCTTTTGCGCCCCGCCGTTTTTTCTGTTTACTTTCTTAAGCCGAGACGGGCGATGAGGCTTCTGTAGCGCTCGATGTCCTTATCTCTCAGATAAGCCAGCAGATTTCTTCTCTGACCGACCATCTTCAGCAGACCTCTTCTGGAGTGGAAGTCCTTGGGGTTCTTCTTCAGGTGTTCGTTCAGTTCGTTGATGCGGTGAGTGAGGACTGCGACCTGGACTTCGGGAGAGCCGGTGTCTCCTTCGTGGGTGGCATATTCCTTGATGATGTTGGTCTTTACGTCTTTTGCGATCATTTGTAATCTCCTTTTCTTGATCCGCCCAAGGCCGAGGCAGCGTCGGAGCGTCGGCAGCCTAAGCACTGGGTACTTATAAACAGACGATATATCTTAACACAGCCCGCAAAGGTTTGTAAAGCGGGAAATTTAAGACAGCTGGGCGTTTTCCTTCACGTCCACTTTCTTCTTGGCAGCCCGGTCGGAATCGACCTTGTTATAGACCTTGGCCAGCGCCACGATCATCTGGCGGGCCATCTGTTCGGTCATCACGATGGTCTCCACTTCCTCGGTCTGCTTCGTCTCTCCGTTGGGACGGGTCTGGAGGAACGTCAGAAAGCATTCGTGACCCGTGGCATTGATGGTGAATCCGTTCGCGTATTTCATGATTGGCTCCTTTCCGGTCCCTGAAGTTATCGAAGGGACGTTTTGAAATATTCCTGCGCCTGCAGGCAGTTTTTATGGATCTCCGCCTGCAGATCCTCTAAAGTGTCGAATTTCCGTTCGGGACGCAGCATCTTAATAAACTCGATGCGGACTTCCTGTCCGTACAGATCTCCGTCGAAATCGAAGATGTGCGTCTCCGCATTCTTGGCGAATTCACCAACGGTGGGCTTGTTGCCGACGTTGGTGATGGACTGGTACTTCTGTTTGTTTACGGTCGTTTGTGTTATGTAAACACCGTTCCTTGGAAACGCTTCCGTGGTATCCAGGCTCAGATTGACGGTGGGAAAACCGATGCGCCGGCCCAGATGCTTACCCTGCACCACCTTGCCGTCGATGCAGTACAGCCTTCCGGTATAGTCTTTGTATTCGTCGATGCGCCCTTCGTCGATGATCTGCCGGATGAGGGTGCTGGACACGGTATTGCCGTTGATGCGGATCTCCGGAATGACGGATACGCCGTATCCGAATTCCCGCCCCAGCTGCGCCAGACGGTCCGCGTCCCCTTCCGCCTTATAGCCGAAGCGGTAATTGAAGCCGCACACGGCGTGCTTCGTATGAAAGAGGTCCACCAGGATATCCTTGACGAAATCAAACGCGCCTTTCGTGCGGATGGTATCGTCGAACACCGGAGAAAACAGGTTCTCGACGCCCAGTTTCTCCAGCTGTTCCGCCTTTTCCTCGAAGGTCATGATGTTCTTGATGATGGTCTTACCCGCGATCTCGTTCACGGGATGGTTCGTAAACGTGAAGACCGAGGGTGCAAGGCCCTTTTCTTCCGCCGCAGCCACGCATTCCCGGATCAGCATCTGGTGACCCTTATGAACACCGTCGAAGTTGCCCAGGGCAACGGCAGTCGGCTGCATATTCACGATTTCGTTGAGCTTTTTATAGATATTCATTTCAACACTTTCGAAATGAGATAGCCTTTGCAGATCCCAAGCAGTCCGCTGGGATCGTAGACGGCGAAATTACGGTCTTCCAGCATCAGATCCCCGTTCCACAGCGGATTGCCGTTTAAGAACATTTTGGCCTGTTCTTCGCTTAGATCGATGCGGGGCAGATGGCTTACGGCGGTATCCAGCGGATCGAGCAGAGCTTCGATCTGCTCCGGGGTCATCGCACGGAGCGCCTCCAAAGAGACGGCATCTTCGATCCGGTAGCCGCAGGTGGCGGTCCGCACGAGGCTGCTCATGCAGGCGCCGCAGCCCAGGCGTTCGCCCAGGTCGTGGCAGATCGAACGCACGTAGGTTCCCCTGCTGCAGACGATCTCCATCGTAAAAGGTTCCGATGGGCCGTTCCATTCCAGGATGCGGATGCTGTGGACGGTCACCCGCCGGACAGGCACCTCCACGTCTTTGCCCTCACGGGCATATTCGTACAGCTTTTTCCCCTTTACCTTAATGGCCGAAAAAACGGGCGGTTTCTGCTCGATCTCTCCCTCGAGGGTAAGGAGTACCTCTTTCACGTTTTCTCGCGTCAAATCGGCTGTTTCGGGTCTTCTGTCGCAAAGCAGAGTGCCCCATATATCCCTGGTGTCGGTCGTCAGTCCCAGCCGGCAGCCGGCCACGTAGGTCTTGGGGGCTTCATCCATGTATTCCAGCAGTCTGGTCGCCTTTCCGATGCAGATGGGAAGCACACCCGTCGCCTCCGGATCCAGGGTGCCGGTATGGCCGATCTTGCGTTCGCCCGTCAGCTTGCGCAGGACGGCTACGCAGTCGAAGCTGGTGTATCCCGCCGGTTTGTTCAGGTTGAGGATGCCGTTCATCGTGCTACGCTTTCTTCCAGCGCGGGGCGCAGCGCAGCCAGGGCATCTTCCAGGGAGCCGTACAGCGTGCAGCCGCTGGCCCGCAGATGGCCTCCGCCGTCGAATTTCCGGGCAACGGCGTTTACGTCCGCATAGGATTTGGAACGCAGCGAGACCTTCAGCCGGCCGTCCGCCTTCTCTTTGACGAACGCAGCCGCCTCCACCCCTTCGATGCTGCGAATGCGGTCGATGCACATTTCCGTATGCTCTTCCAGGGCGCCGAAGCGCTTCAGATCCTCCTGGGTGCACCAGGATATGGCCGCCCTACCGTCTGCGAACAGCTGCACCCGTTCCACTGCCATGGCCTCCAGCTTCAGCTGCGGCAGCGGATAGTTCCCGTAGATGAAGTTGTTCAGCTTGACGGCGTCGATACCGTAGCCGTAGAGTTTCGCAGCATCCATGTGGGCTTCCGCCGTCGTGTTGCCGTGCTTAAAGGAGCCTGTATCCGTGGCGATGGCCACGTACAGAGCTTCGGCAGCGGCAGTATCGATAGGCGCATTCATCGCCTGCAGCAGGTCGAACACCAGCGAACCCGCAGCGGGAGCCGCTGGATCGATAACTTCCAGCTGCGCAAAGGCGCCGCCCTTCATGTGATGGTCGATGCAGGCGGTCACCGGGGCCGCATGAAACACGTCTTTGCGCTTTTCGATGCGGGAGTCGTTGCCGCAGTCCACCGCGATGCTCAGCTCCGGCATCCAGGGCGCTTCCCGGAGGAACATGCCCTCTTCGTCCAGAAACTGCAGATACCGGGGGCAGACGTCTTCCAGCAGGATAAAGCAGTCCTTGCCCAAAAGGCGCAGACTTCTGCATAATGCACAGGAAGACCCTGCGGCATCTCCATCCATGTTCATATGGGTGAAGATGAGGATCTTCTGTGCCTGTTCTATCGCTTTTATAATGTCGTTCCAGCTGTGCATCAGTCGTCGAAATACTCCTCGTCGTCCGTCGTTTGGGCCTCCTCCTGCGGAAGTCCATAGTCGTAGTCGTCCGCCGGGATCTCGATCTTGTCCAGAATCGCATCCATCTTCGCGCCGTACTCCAGGCTCTCGTCGTACTTGAAGATGAGCTCGGGCACGTGGCGCGCCTTCAGATTCTTGCCGATCTCGGTGCGGATGTGACCCTTAGAGCGCTCGAACGCTGCCAGGATCTCCTTCTTCTGCTCCGGCGTAAGGGGGCCGGACCCGAAAGGCAGAGCCGTAACGTACAGGGTGGCGTAACTGCCGTCGTTCGTTACGTCGACGGCGTTTACGCTGATCATGGCGCCGGAGAAGCGGGGGTCCTTCAGCTGGCCGCGCATCAGCATGTCGCTGAGGATCTTCCGCATCTCCTCGCCCATTCTCTGGGGTCTGTGAGACTTGCCCATTATCTCTCCACCTCTTGCATGATGAAGGCTTCGATGACGTCGCCTTCCTTGATGTCGTTATACTTTTCGATGCCGATACCGCATTCGAAGCCGCTGGCCACCTCTTTGGCGTCATCCTTAAAACGCTTCAGGGAGGAGATGACGCCCTCGTGGATGACGATGCCGTCGCGCAGCAGGCGGACCTGTGCGTTTCTCGTGACCTTGCCTTCCATGACATAAGCGCCTGCGACCGTTCCCACGCCGGGCACCTTGAAGGTATTGCGGACTTCCACCTTGCCCAGGATGACTTCCTTGAACACGGGATCCAGCATGCCCTTCATAGCCGCTTCGATATCGTCGATGATCTCGTAGATGATGCGGTACGTACGGATCTCCACGCCGTCCCGGTCGGCCATGGCCTGGACCGCGGAGCTGGGACGCACGTTGAAGCCGATGATGACGGCGTCGGACGTGCTGGCCAGCATGACGTCGGACTCGGTAACGGTGCCGACGCCGGTGTGGATAATCTTAACGCGGACGTTTTCGTTATGCAGCTTCTCCAGGGATGCTTCCAGCGCACCCACGGAACCCTGCACGTCCGCCTTGATGATGAGGTTGAGGTCCCGGACCTCGCCTTCCTGCAGCGTCGCGAACAGCTGTTCGAGGCTGGTGCTGGAATTCTTGGCCAGGGTCTCTTCTCTGAGTTTTTCCTTTCTGCGGGCTGCGATATCTCTCGCGATGCGCTCTTCGCGGACCGCGTAGAATTCGTCGCCTGCTTCCGGCACGTCCGTAAGACCCGTGATCTCCACGGCTCTGGAAGGACCTGCCTTGCGGATCTGGTTGCCTCTCCAGTCGGTCATGACGCGGACACGGCCGGATGCGGTACCGACGACCAGCGCCTGGCCCGCCTGCAGCGTGCCGTTCGTAACGAGCAGCGTCGCAACAGGACCTCTGGCCTTGTCCAGTCTGGCTTCGATAACGGTACCCATGGCCAGACGGTCCGGATTCGCCCGCAGCTCCAGCATCTCTGCCTGCAGCAGGATCATCTCCAGCAGGTTCTTGATGCCGTCGCCGGTCTTGGCGGAAACGGGTACGGCGATGGTGGTGCCGCCCCAATCTTCCACGAGGATGTTGTTGTCCGCCAGTTCCTTCTTGACGCGGTCGGGATTGGCGCCGGGCTTATCCATCTTGTTGATGGCAACGATGATGGGAACGCCGGCAGCCTTTGCGTGGCTGATGGATTCGATGGTCTGGGGCATGACGCCGTCGTCTGCGGCGACGACCAGGACCGCGATATCCGTAACATGGGCGCCTCTGGCGCGCATGGCGGTAAACGCTTCGTGACCCGGGGTATCCAGGAACACGATCTTCTGACCGTTGATCTCGATCTCGGAAGCACCGATGTGCTGTGTAATGCCGCCGGCTTCGCCCGCCGTAACGTTCGTGTTGCGGATGGCGTCCAACAGAGAGGTCTTGCCGTGGTCGACGTGGCCCATGACGGTGATGATGGGCGGACGGGGCTTGAGTTCGGATTCCGCGTCTTCGTGCAGATCCAGACCCTCTTCCTCTTCGATCTCCTCGGCCTTATTGATGACGACGGTCTTGCCGAGTTCCATACCCAGCAGAACGGCCGTTTCTTCGTCCAAGTTCTGGTTGATGTTGGCCATGATGCCCATCTTCATGAGGGCCATGATGGCGTCGGACATGGAAACTTCCAGCTGTTCGCAGAAGCCGCCCACGGTGATGGGTACATCGATGATGACGCCGCCCGTAGCCTGGGCTTCGATCTCCGCTGCGGTCTCCTGGACCTCCTCCACCTTTTCCTTGTATTTGGAGTGCTTCTTCTTGGCGGATTTCGTCAGATCGGTGAGCTGCTCCTCGAAGCGGTCGCGGGTGTCCTTGTCCTTCTTTCTGCGTCTATTGTCGCCGCCCGCCGGTGCGGTATAAGCGACGACCTTTTCTCTGCCGCCCTCGCTGGTCTTCTTGCCGCTGAATTCCTTCTTGCGGGGAGAGGAAGGTGCGGCATTGCCGCTCTGCTTGCCCTTGTATTCCTTAGGCTTGCGGTCGCTGGGCTTCCCGTCCTTCTTGCCGTCGTTCTTCTTCTGCGCCGGCTTTTTGGGCGGAACGGGCTGCTTGGGTTCATCCGCGGCTCTGCGGATGATCTTGACCCCGATATTGGGCACGTAGTCGATCGGTTCCGGCTTGGGTTCCGGTTTCGGCTCGGCCTTAGGTTCTGCCTTCGGCTCTTCCTTTGCCTTGACGGGTTCTTCCTTCGGTTTGGCCTTGGGCTCTTCCTTCGGCGTTTCCTTAACGGCAGACTTTTCCGCCTTTTCCGGTTTCTCCGTCTTTTCCTTCTTGGGCTTGGCCGTCTTAGGCTTTTCTTCCTTCGGAGCCTCTTCCTTGGGATCGGCCTTCTTGATGATCTTTACGCCGATGGGCGGATCCACGTACATCTCGGGCTCGGGCTTTGCAGGAGCGGGAGCCGGAGCGGGTGCGGGTTCTGCAGCGGGAACTGCCGGTTCGACCTTGACTTCGACCGGTTCTTCCGCCTTAACAGGCTCATCTTTCTTCTCCAGCGTCTGCGGAACGTCCGCTTTCTTCTGGGGCACCGCATTCTTCGGCATAGGCTTTCCGAAGGGGAAAGGCTTGGATGCGGAGGATGCCGCCTTCGGTACGGGTTTTCCTACCGGAGGGGTCATGGGTTTGGCAGGTTCCGCCGCAGGTTTTGCGGCGCTCTGCGTCTTCGCGGCAGGTCTCTTCTTCGCCTGCTGCGCTTCGATGATCGCTTTATCAACAGCGCGGATCTGGACCTTGGGGCCCTCTCCTGCCGAATTTGTAGACTTTTTCGTCTGTGCTTTTACAACTTTGGTTTCTGTATCGGCCATTCAAATACCTCCCGTGCTTATCTGCATAATTGGGCGATCTGCTCTGCCAGGGATTCGGCCTGCTGGCGGGTGACTTCCACCTTCAGATTTCTTCCGAAGGCGTTCTTTTTGACTGCCAGCTGCGCGCATTCCCCGTTTCTGCAAAGGTAAGCACCTCTGCCGGGCATCTTGCCGCTCTTATCTATGTGCAGCCCGTCTTCATCCGCAACGATGCGCAGAAGCTCCTTTTTGGGTTTGCTCTGCATGCATCCGATGCATCTGCGTTCGGGCACTTTCTTCTCGCTCATTGCGGACCTCTACTTGGCAAAGGCCTCGGTGATCGCGTCGATCATGGCTGCGTTGGTGGCTTTCGGATCGAGTTCGATGCCGTTCGCCTCGGCGAATTCCATGAGTTCCGCTTTCTTAAAGCGCTTTAAGTTGGGAAGTTCTGCTGCCGTTTCCTCGGTTACTGCTGCGGCAGGTTCCGCTGCTTCGATAACTTCGGGTACAGTCTCTTCGGCCTCTTCCACCGGTTCCTCCGGCTCCAGAGCCTTTCTCTGCATCTCTTCCAGCTTGGGCTGGAACTGCGTGTGGCTCTTGATGTCGATCTTCCAGCTGCACAGCTTGGCCGCCAGTCTTACGTTCTGGCCTTCCTTGCCGATCGCGAGGGACAGCTGGTAGTCGGGAACGACGACGGTGGCGGAACGGCCCTTTTCATCGATCAGGACCATCTCCACCTTGGCGGGAGACAGTGCACTGCTGATGAGTTTGCCGGGATCTTCGCTCCAGTTGATGATGTCGATCTTCTCGCCGCCCAGTTCGTCCACGACGGCCTGGACTCTTCCGCCTCTGGTGCCGACGCAGGAACCGACGGGATCCACGTTCTCATCGTAGGTGCAGACAGCGATCTTCGTGCGGGAGCCCGCTTCTCTTGCGATGCTCTTGATCTCCACGACGCCTTCCTGGATCTCGGGGACTTCCAGTTCGAACAGTCTCTTGACGAGACCGGGGTGCGTGCGGGACAGGAACACCTGAGGGCCTTTCGTGGTCTTCTTGACGTCCATGACGTAGACCTTGATGCGCTCGTTGACCCGGTAGCGCTCACCGGGGATCTGTTCGTTGGGAGAAAGGATGCCTTCGGCTCTGCCCATGCTCACGAACACCGTATCGTTGCTGATTCGCTGCACGATGCCGGTAACGACCTCGGACTGGCGGGAGATGTAATCGTCGTAGATCATTCCTCTTTCGGTCTCCCGGATGCGCTGCACGACGACCTGCTTGGCGGTCTGCGCGGCGATGCGTCCGAAATCCTTCGGGGTCACCTGATATTCGATGACGTCGCCCAGCTCGTAGGCGGGGTCGATCTCCTGCGCCTCTTCCAGGCTGGCCTGGGAGAAGGGATCTTCCACTTCCTCCACGATGTCGCGTCTCATGAAGACGTCGATGTCGCCGGTCTCGCGGTCGATGTTGACCCGTACATTCTGGGATGTGCCGTAATTCTTCTTATATGCCGAGACCAGTGCGCTTTCGATCGCGTCGATCAGGACGTCCTTGGAAATGCCCTTTTCTCTTTCCAGCGCTTCGATGGCCTCGATGAATTCCATATTCATGCCTGTACTTCCTCCTTAGAATACAACTGCCAGATTTATCTTCGCTGCATCGGAACGCTGCAGTGAAATTTCTTTTCCCTTTTCGTTGGTGATGGTGACGGTGCCGTTCTCGTATCCGGTGAGCTTGCCCGTGTAGAACTTCTTTCCGTCCACCGCTTTATAGAGCCGGATCTCGATCTCGCTGCCCATAAACCGTTCGAAGTCCTTATCCTTCAGCAGGGGTCTGTCCATGCCGGGAGAAGAGACCTCCAGATAATAGTTCTGTTTGATGGGATCTGCCTCGTCCAGCTTTTCGCTCAAGTAGCGGCTGATCGCCTCGCAGTCGTCGGTGCCCATGGTGCCGTAGCCGTCTTCTTCCACTTTGTCCACGTAGACGCGGAGGTACCAATCGGCGCCTTCCTTGACGAATTCGGTCCTGTTGAGCTCGTATCCGGCCGCGTTTTCGTAGCTTTCCATCCAGGATGCTACGAGTTCTTCTATCTTTTTACCAGCCAAACCGTTTCCTCTCTAAAACGAAAGAGTGGGCCTGCCCACTCTTTAGAAATAACGTATACCTTAACTATCATATCATGGTTTACAGATATTGCAAGGTTTTTTTATAAGTTTTAAACGCTGTTGGAATCGAATAGTCCGTTTCGATCTCGTTTTTGGTGACCCAGCGATATCCGCCGTCCTCTTCGCAATCCACCAGATACCCTTCCATATGCCACTCGATATGGGTAAAGATATGCTTTGCATTACCTAAGGGATGTACATACACGGCATTGAATCTTGCTTTTATCGCTTCCTCTGTTAGATAGCCATCGAGGATGGGAAAACCCCACAGGCCGGCTAAAAGGCCGGTATCGGGTCTCTTTTCCAGGGCATAGCGGTCGCCGCAGCGAAGAACGAGCACGGTCTTTTCTTCGATCCGCCTTGTCTTCTTTTCCGCACGGACGGGAAACTGCAGTTCCTTGCCTTCGGCATGGGCCTTGCAGAGCGCACCGCAGGGACAGGCATCGCAGAGCGGCACGCCATTGGGGATGCAGATGCGCTCTCCCAGTTCCATCAGGCCTTCCGTCAGCAGCGCGGCCCCTTCCTCTGCCGGATAGACTTCCTGCAGCTGCCGGGCCGCTTCTTTACGCACCTTCGTGTTCATGATGTCGTCGCCGCAGGCAGCAAGCCGCATCAGCACCCGCATCACGTTGCCGTCCACCGCAGGTGCGGGCTCTCCGAACGCGATGGATGCGATGGCTCCTGCCGTATAGTCGCCGATGCCGGGGAGTTTCCGGAGCTCTTCCGCCTTATGAGGCATCTGCCCGCCGTACTGCTCCTGCAAAAGGACCGCCGCCTTCTTCAGATTTCTGGCCCGGCTGTAATAGCCCAGCCCTTCCCACAGTTTTAAAAGCCGGTCTTCCGGGACGGCTGCCAGCGCAGAAACGTCCGGCAGCTCCGCCAGAAAGCGCTCATAATACGGAATGACCGCCTCGATGCGGGTCTGCTGCAGCATGATCTCCGAGATCCAGATGCGGTAAGGGTCTTTCCCCTGCCGCCAGGGCAGATCTCTCTTATGCTTTGCGTACCAGTCCGCGATCGAAGCGGCCGTCGTTTTTAAATCGATAAATTCCATGTCCGTTATTGGAAACTGTTTATGGTCTGGATGAGCGCAAACAGCAGGCCCAGGATCGTCAGGATCGTCACCATGCGGTTCGTCGTGGTGCTGTACAGCAGATCCAGGTCGGATTCCACCAGCTCCAGGAAGTTGCGGATGCTCTCGATCTTCTGGGAAGCGTCCAGATTCTTCAGCACGAGGTCGTCCAGGGCGCCCAGCTCCGTAATGTTTACCCGATCCAGTTTGTTGAGCGTGCGGATCATCTCGGCGCGGATGCGCTTGTTCCGCTTGATGTCGTCCGTCACGAAGAAGCCGTGGGATGCCGCGACCTTGGGGTTGCCGCTCATCAGCCGTTCCGTGCTGGTGCGGATGATCTGGCCCATCTCCACGGAGAAGAACAGCCCGTGGTTGACCCCCGCAGTAGGCGCATCCATGGTGAAATACTCGTTTAACGCGCCGAAATAGTGGTCGGCGTAGGGTTTCTGATAGTCGATATAGTCGGCGTAGGTCTCGCCCTGGTTGAAATTCAGCAGAACGTAATTGCTGCTGAAGGCGATCACCTTGACGAAGTCGCGGCTGGTCCAGCTCTCCGCCATGCGTTCTTCGATGAGCGCTTGCGGCACGTGCAGGTAGCCTTCGTCCCCGGTCAGCATGCCGTAGAGGCAGCGTTCCTCGTCCAGCGTGAGCGACAAAGGATCCTTGCAGCTGCCGTAGCGGTTGAGCTCCGTAATGATGGAATTCGAACCTTTTATGAAATGCCGCAGTCCGCATTCCGCCAGCACCGATTCGCATAAGGCGCCGATGGAGCCGGGCTTTCCGTTTATGGTAAAGAAGCCGTCGGCGCACTGCACCTGATGCAGGAAGATGAAATCGTCGCAGGAGATGTCCTGCAGCGTCAGATTGACGCTCACCTGAACGGCGCCGGAACGGGGATAGAAACTGATGATGAGATGGGATTCCGCGATGTCCACCTTGTCGGAACGGACATCCACGATGCGGAAATACCGGATGGCGGGGAAATGCAGCGTGCCGCCGTAGAGGAATCCTTCCGCCGTGGCAAAGGCTTCCCGGATCTCCGCCACATCGTCTTTTTCGGTGGTCTGGAACTTGCGGATCCGGGCGGTGTTCATGCTCTCGTTGGCATCCACATAATAGAACTGCATGTAGCAGATCTTGCCGGAAGCGGTCTCCGGACCGCAGGAAGTCCGCAGCAGCGTGCCCTCCGCCGGTTCGCACAGATAGAAGGCATCCCGGGCAAAAGCCAGCTCGGCCGGGTCACCGGAGGAAGAAATGTCGTCCTCCGCCCTTCTCTCCCCGGCGAAATGATACGCCTGGAACAGCTGCGTCTTTAAGCCGCAGGACGTGAGGAACCGCTCCATCCAGGGACGGGAGAACAGGCACACCGCAAGTTTGTCCGGGTCATCCACGGCCCGGTCGAACCCCGTTTCGTCCGTTTCCAGGACGGTCCGTTCGCCGTTTTCCAGAAATTCCTCGGTGTAGAGATTGCGCCGGCGGTCGGTAAAGGTCGTCGTAAAGATGCAGACCGTATCCGGTCCCATGACGTGCTTTAAGCCTTCCAGGATGGCGCAGGCCGTCTCGTGCTTCATGTGCTGGAACACGTGGCTGCAGAGGACAACGTCGAAGGTCTGATTCGGGAATTCCGCTGCGTACTGCTGCAGATCCATGCAGAGAGCCGTAGCGTTCTCGAGACCCTGGTCCAGGATGAGCTCCATCGCCTGGTCGCAGCGTTCCGCATCGGGTTCCAGGCCCGTAACGCTGGAAAACAGCGCAGAAAAGCGCGGCATCGGTCTGCCGCAGCCGCATCCCAAGTCCAGAACAGACAGGTACGGCAGCATTTCCTCGCCGAACTTGTTCTTGATGTATTCGAGGGCCCGGTCTAAGACCTTCTCCTCGCTCTTCCCCCAGTAGGCGCTGTCGTATCCCCCTGCGATCAGCTGGCCTGTCAATACGTCCCCTCTGTCGGAATACCGGAATTCGCTCATGGCTTACACCTTTGCTTCTGTTTCTTCCGCTTTCAGTTCCGGATGGAACTCCTCTTTATAGGCGGCTTCGAGGCCGCTTCTGCCGTGCTTGCCCAGTCCGATGGACACGAGCTGACGGATGATATCATAGATGACCGCAAACAGCGGCACGCCGGCGATCATGCCGGCAACGCCCCACAGTCCGCCGAACAGCAGGATGGCGAACAGTACCCAGAAACTCGAAAGTCCCGTGGAATCGCCCAGGATGCGGGGGCCGATGATGTTGCCGTCCAGCTGCTGGAGCACGACGACAAATATGACGAACGTAAGCGCGTGCACCGGATTCTGGATGACCAGCATGAGCGCGCAGGGAATGGCGCCGATAAAGGGGCCGAAGAACGGAATGATGTTCGTGACCCCGACGATGACCGCGATGAGAGCCGGCGACTCCAGATGCAGCACGAGGCATCCGATGAAGCACAGCACGCCGATGATGGCGGAATCGATGATCTTCCCTACCAGGAAGCCGTTGAACATCTTATCCGCATACCGGATCTCCTTTTCGATGACCCTGGCAGCCCGGTTCGGGAAAATGCCGTGCAGCAGCATCTTGGCCTGGGCCCCGAAACGCTTGCGGCTGATGAGGATGTAGATGCACACCAGCAGTCCCAGGAAGATGTTCTTCAGCGCCGTAAAGGTCTGCTGTACGTAGATGGCTGCGCTGCCCAGGAGCTTCTGGGCGAGTCTCGGCAGACCGTTCTGGGTCCAATCCTGCAGTTTGGTCTCCAGCTGCGTTCCGTACTGCTTCCACAGATCCTGCAGCTGCGGATGTTCTTTCACAAACTGATCGACCCGGTTTCCGCCCTCCTGGATCTTGCCGGGAAGCGTTTTGCTGAGCTGTTCGATGCTGTCCACCAGCTGCGGCAGGACCAGCATAAACAGGAGCGAAACGAGCAGAACGGCGATCAGCATCGCCAGCACGATGGAAAGACCGCCTGCCAGCTTTTCGTGTTTCTTTCCGAACGCCTTCCGCAGCAGTCCTTTGATCTTATTGCATAACGGCGTAAGGATATAGGCAAAGACGGCACCGTAAAGAAACGGCTTCAGGATGCCGACGATCCTGTCTGCACCCTGCCCCAGCGCATCGCTGCGGAAGATCGCGAAAAACAGGAGGATCCCCGCCGCAATGGCGGCAAATCCGGCCAGAGATGCCTTGATGTATTTTTCGTTTTCCGGATTCTTCAGTTTCATAAAGTTAAACGTTCTGTTCGATCAGCGATAACAGCTGCGGAATGATCTCTTCTTCCGGGACGTTGCGGATCTGTTCGCCTTTGGCGATCAGAAGACCCGTTCCCTTGCCGCAGGCGACGCCGAAATCCGCTTCTCTCGCTTCTCCCGGCCCGTTTACGGCGCAGCCCATTACGGCCACTTTAATGAATTTTCCTTCTCCGGCCAGCTTTGCGGACAGCGGCTGCAGCGCCTCTTCGATGCGGGCGGCGATGGTGGGAAGATCCACCTGGGTGCGTCCGCAGGTCGGACAGGATACGAAGTCGATGCCGGTGCGGCGCTTGCCGCAGGCCGTCAGGAGATCTTTCGCCAGCAGGACTTCCCGCAGCGGATCGCCCGTCAAGGAGATGCGCATGGTGTCGCCGATGCCGTCCAGGAGCAGTGCGCCGAGGGCAGCCGTGCTCTTGATCTCCGCCATCCGTCCCACGCCGGATTCCGTAAGGCCGATGTGCATCGGCAGGTCCGACTGTTCCCGAAACAGCTTGTGGGCCTCGTGGTTCATGGCCACGTCCGAGGATTTCAGAGAGACCACGATGTCTTCGAAGCCGAAGCTCTGGGCATAGGCTGCTGCGTTCAGCGCGCTTTCGCACAGAGCCTGGGCGCATACGCCGCCGTATTTGCGCAGCAGATCCTTTTCCAACGAGCCGGAGTTGACGCCGATGCGGACCGGAATGCCGCATTCCTTCGCCTTTTCCAGCACGGCTGCGACCCGTTCTTCCGATCCGATGTTGCCCGGATTGATGCGGATCTTATCCGCGCCGTTCTCCATGGCCGCCAGCGCCAGCCGGTAGTCGAAATGGATGTCCGCGACCACGGGAATGGGACTGCCGGCTTTGATCTTTCCAAAAGCCCTGGCCGCTTCCATATCCGGCACGGCGCAGCGGATGATCTGGCATCCCGCGTCCGCCAGCCTTTTGATCTGCTCCAGCGTCGCAGCAGCGTCCCGGGTATCGGTATTCGTCATGGATTGTATGGATACGGGAGCGCCCCCGCCGATGGGAACGTTTCCGCAGAAAACCTGTCTTGTCTGGGTCACAGAGCGCCTCCTTACAGCACGAAACGGTTGATGTCCTTAAAGACCAGAAAGGCCATCAGGGCGAGCAGCAGCACCATGCCCACGGCGTGGGTGATGGCTTCCGCGTTGGCGCCGACCTTGTCTCTGGTGATGAGCCGGATGAACACGAACAGGATGCGTCCGCCATCCAGCGCGGGCAGCGGCAGCAGGTTGACCATGCCCAGGTTTAAGGAGATGACCGCCATCAGGTACACCACGTTGATGAAGCCGAACTTCGCCTGCTCTCCGATCATGGAGACGATGCCCACAACACCGACGACGTCGTCGCTGCTGGCTTTACCGGTAAACAGCTGCCCGAAGAACTGGCCCATGGCAGCCATGGTGCTCTTCGTCATGCGGAAGGCCTGTCCGACGGCTTTCACCGGCGAATGGACGAGCTTGCAGGTGATGCCCATCAGCCAGCGGCCTTCACTCTCCACGGCAGAGATCGTGTAATCGTAGGTCTGTCCGTCCCGCTCCACCGTAAAGGTCATGGGAGCGCCCTGGCTGGCATCGATAGCATCGACCACCGCGAGCCAGTCGTCGTATTCCACCCCGTCGATGGCCACGATGGTGTCGCCCGCCTGAATACCGGCGGTCTGTGCCGGAAATCCGTCCGAGACCTCCGCCAACGTCGTGGAGTATGCGCCGGAATACCAGAACACGCCCACCAGCAGCAGGATGCACAGCACGAAGTTCATGAAGGCGCCGGCGGCCAGGATGATGACCTTGGCCCACCAGGGCTTCTTCGCGAAGGACCGGTCGTCTTCCGAATCGCCGTCCTCCCCTTCGATCTTGCAGTATCCGCCGATGGGAAGCGCCCGCAGGGAATATTCGGTCTCGCCCTTCGTCTTCTGGAAGATGAGCGGACCCATGCCCACGGAAAATTCATTTACTTTTACGCCCAGCAGTTTTGCCGCCGCGTAGTGGCCGAATTCGTGACCCGCCACCAGCAGACAGAACAGTACGACTGCCGCAACGATCGCTAAGATGCTCATTGTATTGCCCCCAAAACAGTCTCTCTTGTTTCCCGTTCCACTTCAAAGATGTCTTCCACGCAGGTGATATCTGCCGCTTGGTGGGCTTCCATCGCAGTCTCCACCAGTTCCCCGATCCGGTAGAACGGAACGCGGTCCGAAAGGAACGCCGCGACGGCCTCTTCGTTGGCTGCGTTCAGCACGATGGGATAGCTCTTTCCTAATTCGATGGCCTTATAAGCCAGCGCCAGGCACTGGAAGGCCTCCAGATCCGGCTTTTCGAAATGCAG